>NZ_JAIBNX010000115.1 GCF_026130045.1 Micromonospora sp. CPCC 205371 | reverse complement strand
TTTGCGCGGGTGGGTTGGTGTCCACGTCAAACCTCAAGACAGTTGCGGTGCTCCCGGTCTCGCATGCCCCTGATGGGGCAGGCGCCCGTTCTTTTTGGGCTGGGTCGCATGCCTACCTCTCATGCCCGTCTCTCATGCCCGTCTCTCATGCCCGTCTGTCATGCCCGTCTGTCATGCCCGTCTGTCATGCCCGTGTCGTGGCTTGCCTGTCTGGCGAGCACGTTTGATACGCGCGTTGATGATGACTTCCGCGAGCGCGCCGATCTGCTCGTCGGTCAGCGGCGGCAACGCGAGAACATCCGCCCGGATCTTTTCCCGGTCCTGCTCGGATAGCTGACCCGGCGGCGTGCGCCGCGCTTTGCTGCGCTGCCCTGGTTTGGCTGGTGTGCGTGCCGGTTGAGGTTCGATCGGCTGCTCTGGTGTGGCTGGCTGTGCTTTGGTCGGCTTCAGTTTGGGTTGTTGGCGTCCGCCTTTCCGTCGGCTGTGGTGGGTGTTGTCGGTGATGGTGTGGGTTCACCCCCTCTCGGAGCCATCGGTGGGGGAGCGGGGTTGATGGTGGGGGAGGGGCGGGGGAGGAGAAAATGATCTTGTTCTCGTCTTCCTCGCGCATGTCGGTTACGGTGCGTGAGCTGTCTCGCTGTGTCGTCGCGCGGCTGGATTAGTCCCTATGTCGCGTGCAGGCGCGCGAGAAAGTGAGACAGCGAGACAGTGAGACAGTCACGTTACGTAGGGTCGGCTGGCTTGGGTGGGTCGGCTGGGTCGGCTGGGTTGGTGGGGCGTGGGGCGCGCCAGCGTCCGTAGGAGGGTTGTTCGGCGTGTCCGGTGGCGGCTAGGTGTTTGAGGCGCCGGTAGACCCACACTCGCGGTTTGCCGGTGGTCCGTACGAGGTCGGGTGCGGTGAGTCCGTCGTCGGGCGCGTGTTGCAACGCCTCCAGTAGCCGTCGTTCCGGGGTGGGTGACCGGTCGATGACCGCCGCCGCCACGCCGCCGGTTGCCGTGTCGGCCGGTTCGGCTGCTTCGTCGTCGGTTGGTGTGTCGTCCAACGTGGATTCTGTTTCCGCGTCGGTGGCTGCTGGGGTGGCGTAGGGGTTGGGGTGTGGGGTGTAGGTGCCGTACGCGGCGACGATCCGGCCGATGTCGGTGGTGGTGATGTAGTAGCCGCGTGCGGGTCGGGGCACGGCGAACGCGGGTTCTCGTGCGCTGATAAGGAATTTGCCGGGTGCGTCGAGTTTGTGGGCGTGCCAGCCTGCGGTCAGCATTCCCTCGCCGAGGATCAGGGTGACGTCTCGGCGTTCGCGTACTCGTAGGCATACCCGCACGTCCATTTGGGAGCGGACGGCGTTGTGGGTCATGGCTTTCTGGGTGGGTCGTTGGGTGGCGATGAGCAAATTGACCGCGACGGCCCGGCCGAGCCGGCCGATGGTGTCGGCATGTCGGTGTGCCTGTTCGGGCAGCTCGACATATTCATCGATAATGATCACGAGGGCGGGGCGGTCCGGGGTCGGTTCCCACAACCGCTCGCCCCGCGCGACTTGTTCGGCTTCGCGTAGCCGGATCTCTTCCACCGCCGCGCCCAGGAACGCGACCGCTTTTGCCGGGGTAGTGGCGAACCGGGCGATGCACGGCGCCCACGGCGCGAGCTCCATGCCGCCTTTAAGGTCGATCCCCCACACCGCGACATCGGGGCATTCGGCGAGGTAGGCCATGATCACGTTGAGGATGCCGGACTTTCCGGAGTCGGTGACGCCACCGACCAACGCGTTACGGCGCAGCAGCGGCACCCGGACGACGGTGCCGTCATCGAACAGTCCCAACGGGATCGGCTGGTGGATGGAGGCGGTACCGGGTTCGGGTCGTATGTAGGGCAGGGTGTTGGCGTGCGGGTCGTGGTCCAGCACCCGTAGGTAGGCGCGGTCGGCGCGGTGCGGGTCCGGTTCGACGCGCACCGCGCCGGGACGCGCCCCCAACCCGGACTCGATGGCCGGTACCGCGTCGATGACTTGTTGGGCGGTGTGCCCGCGTGGCAGCCCGATCCGGGCGGTCCACCCCCAAGCGTCGACGCGTGCGGACACTGGCCGGGTGCCGGTCAGCCCGGCCGCGTCGGCGATGTCCGGCCACTGTTGCAGAACGCGGTCCATCCGCACTTTGGCCCGGCGCCTGCGGGCAGTCCACCACGGGATGCCGCACAACACCGTGGCGGCAACCGCCAAATGCGGCAACCAGCCCGCGCCTGGTCCAAAGTGGATCGCGGCGGTTAGCCAGCCGCCGCCGATGGCCACGCAGGCGGCGATGTAGGCCCGTTCGATGTCGTGGGCCAGCCACGGTGAGCGCAGCCGCCGCCACCACTTCGGGAACGCGGCCAGCACGGCCACCACAGCCACGCTGAGCGCGGCAACCCCCCACCCCCACATCCGGTGGTAGGTGTGCAGGTATGCGGCGGTCCAGACGGCCGTTCCGGCGACCGCGAACGGGGCCAGCTCCGACCGGTAACGCCACACCAGCCGGGCGGTCCCGGCCAGCACCCCGGCGATGAACCCCAGGATGGCGCCCACGACGATGCCGGTAATGGTGCGTTCATAGAAGTGCGGCACCCACCCGTAGTCGTAGCCGTAGGGGTGGCGGCGGCGGTAGTAGCGGCCCCTCACCGACCACCCCCGGCACCCCTCGTTTCCGACAGCGGGTGTCCCGGTGGCACCACGGGCAACTGATCCCGCAAATACCACAGCGGGTCCGGTTCGCCGTCCGCGTGCGCGGTGAGCGCGGCCCGGCAGGCGGCCACCAGATCGGCGTACACACGCCGGTAGGCCGCCAGGATGGTCTCCAAACGATCGACGCGGGCGGCCAGGTCGGCAAGCTCGGCCACCGCCGCCACCGCGCCCAGCTCCGCCACCTCGCCCGGCGGGCGGGTGCCGCTATCGGTAGGTCGGCTGATGCTGTCGTTGTTGTTGGGTGGGATCACCTCACACGGATCGATTCGGTCGGATTGTTCATTCGTCAAAAGACGTCACCTCCAGGAACACAATGCGGACAGGACTGGACTGCGTTGGCCCAGATCTAGGCATGGCTCGACCCAACCTCCTTTCACGTGAGAATTAGCCGACGGTTGCCGGGGTCGGTCCGGGGAAGGCGTCGAGCGCGCGGGGAGGATGACGCCTTCCCCGGATGGTCGAACGGGTTAGTTTTCGCGGAACGCGGCGCGGATCGGATCGGGGATATCGATCCGCGCGACCTTCCAGCCGCCGATAGCGACGGTTTTGAACTGGACGTGCCAGGTTTCCGTGATGGTGTCGGCGGTCATCGTGTACGGCTCATCCGGTCCGGCGTGTAGTGCTGACTCGATCGTCAGCACGTATTCGATCGTCGCTGTGGTGCCGGAAATCTCGTCCGGCAACGGGAACGGTATCTGTTTGCCGTCCACTGTGGTCGTGTGTTGGTCCCAGGACAGCCGGAACGACAGTTGATAGTCGCGGTTCCAGCCCCACCACTTCTGGAAGGCTTCGCGGGGTTGTTCGTCGGCTAGTTGGTTGTCGAATCGGGGTTTGTCGTAGTAGCCGGTGTAGTCCCGATCTGCGGTTAGGGCACAATCGGCCTCCACGACGCGGGAGCCGTTGTTGTGGAAACCGTGATCGGCCAGGCATGAGGTTGCGGTTAGCGCGATGAACGCCGCCCACGGCGTCGGCTGTCCTTTCCAGCCGAAACCATTCGTGCGATCCCAACCGGTGGCGAAAATCCCACCGATGTTGACGGCAAGCAGCACCGCCATAGCGGTCAGGTAGACCACCGCCCGACGCGCGACGGTGGGTACGGTCAGAAACCACACCGTCAGCCAACCGGCCGCCGCGAGCGCGGCCGCCGCCCACAGGATGAACCAGACCGGCCAGGTGGCGGACCACCAGAACGGCACCGCCGCATACGCGGCCACATGCGGCGCCTGCGTCAACGCGACCGCCACCAGTTTCGGGCGGATGCGCCACGCCCACACGCTCGCACCGACGTGTCCGGCCGCGACCAGCAGCAGCACCACGGCCAGCCCCGCCAGCTCCCCTAGCCCGCCGTCGCCGTCTGCGATCAGCCCGGCCTTCGATGCCAGCAGATACAGCCCTACGGCGCCGAGTCCGCACATGCCCAGCACGCCGACCAGACAGCCGACCACGAGCCCTGTTCCCATCCCCGGCGCGCGCCGGGTGTCACGTTCCCCCGTCCTGTCATTCATGGCGATCAACGTAGAGGCTCCTTGTCGGCGCCGCGTGCCTTTACCGGCGCTCCCGCAGAGGCGGCACCGCGTAGCAAGCCCGCCTCTGTCAGGAGGCGGCGTGCCCTGCCCGGACCGGTACCGAGGGCTTTGGCGGCCCGGCGTACCGGTACGGTGCCGTCACTCTCGCGGCGTACTTGGGTGAGCAGTGTCTTGAGGTGATCATCGGTGCGCCGTAGCGTCCGGGTTTCGGTACCGGCGCCTTCTCCTTTCGCTGGCACCTGGGTGGCCCGGTGTGCCGGGCGCGGGTGGTTTGTCGAACCTCCCGCGCGGTCCGCGTCTGCAAGGGGCGGGCGCGGGCCGGTACGCCGGCGACCGGCCACCAACGCCGCCGCCGACATCACCATCAGCCCGTCCACGGCCAGGGGGCCGAGGACCACCGTCAGCGGGTCTTCGCCGTACCAGGCGAGGAGCCCGGATAGGTGCCGGTAGCTGACCACGGCGGCGATCACCGCGACCGGTAGCAGCCCCGCCCACCGCAGCAGTAGCCACCCCGCGCCGGGTGGCCAGTCGATCCGGGCCAGCATTTCCACGCCGATCAGCAGCAGCAGCGGCCAGCACACCGCCGACACCACCGCCCCCGCCGGAGGCGACCACCCCGACGACGCACCATCCGGCGGTACGAACGAATGCGCCACGTTCGCCGCGATTGACACGGTGCCGCCCAGCACCGCACCCGTGTACGCCCAGCCCCGCCCGGACCCCTGGGACGCCGTGGACACCGCCGTCAAGACGGCTCCCCGTCACCGCGCAGTACCGCCGGTACATCGACCGGTTCGCAGCAGCGCACGGTTACCGGGGTGCCGCACCACAGCCCGGACGCGGTGGTCAGGGTGTGCATGACGCCCGCCCATTCAAACGGCATCGTGCGCCACGGCTCGATGACGAAGCCGAACACTTCCAGCCACGGCATCAACTGCGCATGCGTGCCGATGTCGAACTCCAAGCCAAACTGCCCCGATGCCTGCACACACACCGGTTCGGGCAACCGCCCACGGCCGAGCAGTTCGACCGCCACCGACAACATCCCGGCAACACTCGGCCCTTCCGTCTCCCGTTCGTCCGTCTGCCGCTCGTCGCTCCGTCCGGTACCGGCCCGCGTCTCGCTGACCGGTGTCGTCGTTTCCGTTTCGGTTGTCGTCTGTGCCTCCTCCACGCGTGCCTGACTGTCGCTGTGGTCGCTCAACCGATCACCCCCTCATGACGTTCTGGATGTGTCTTGCGGCGCGCCCACCGGGCACGCGCCCGGCACTTCACACACCGCTTCCCCGGCTCCGGCGCGGCTGCTCCGCAGCCGCAACGCGGACCGGGCAGCCCCATCGGCCGTTTCTGCGTCAGCGCTACACACCTCCCCAACCATGTTCAATGTCAAGTGCAGCAGTTGACAGGTTACGGGCGGCGTTGTACGGTCCGCAACAGAGATACCCGACGATTTATTGGCGCAGGTCCGCCAACACGCGCTGAGCAGCGCAAACCAGAACAGAAAAATCTTGAACACGAGGACGTGCGATGACCGCACCCGCACCTAAGATCGTCCAGCCGGTCCCGGCATCACAACAGGTCGCCGACATCCTGCGCGAAGGCATCGTGACCGGCCGCTACCCCGCCGGCCAGCCCCTACCGTCCCTGGAACGGCTCGCCGACGAGATGGGCACCACCCGCTACGTGATCCGGCAAGGCGTCGCCCAGCTCGTACTAGAAGGGCTCGTGATCGTGCGCCGCCCGTACGGGACCATCGTGCGCGACATCCACGCCCGCCCCACCACCGTCCAACAGCAAGAACTGACCGTCACCGACGGCCAGTGGCACGAGACCGGCCCGGCGTGGCACGACATCGGCGAACCCACCTACATCCGCCAGGACGCCACCACGTCCCACGCCGACCTGTTCGACATCCCACCCGGCCAGCCGATGCTGACCCGCGACACCCTCCAGACAACCGGCCCAGCCGGCACCACCAACACGGGCGCGGTACGGCGCTCCGTCCGGCTCCACATGCCGTTCAGCGTCGCCGCCGACCTAGAAACCCCGTGGCTGGACGACGCCCACCTGTGGGCACCGTCCGATGTGTACGCATATTTCGCAGGCGCCGGGCACACGCTGACGTTCACCGATCACATCCGCGCCCGCATGCCGGTGGCGGACGAGGCCGCCACCCTCCAGATGCCGCCGGGTACGCCGCTGCTGATCGTCGCTCGTGCCGCCGCTACCGAGGGCCGCACGCTCACCCTGGAGGAGACCCGGCTACCGGCCGACAAAGCCGAACTGGCCTACCCTGTCCCGGTCAACCACCAGCCCGGCCGCAGCACGCCCGTCAGGTGACAAGCGGGGGTGCGCCGAGCGTGCTTTACGCTGGCACGATGGCGCAGCCGTCGCTGTCATGCACCCTGCTCGACCAGCCTGAACAGGTCACCGTGACCGCTGCCGGAGAACTGGACCTGAACACGTGCGCCACGCTGCGCCGGGCGGTCGAGCACGCCCTGACGCTGTACCGTCCGATCACGGTCCTTGACCTCAACGCGGTCACGTTCATCAGCTCCGAGGGCATATCGGAAGTGCTCTGGACGAGGAACCGCGCGGCAACCACCGGCACCCGCCTGCGAGTCCTGCCCAGCCTCCACGTCCGGCGGATCTTGACCGTGGCCGGACTCGTGACCCTGCTGAACCTCAGCGACATCCCCGAACCAGCCGGATAACTACCCTCGCTGCG
This sequence comes from Micromonospora sp. CPCC 205371, assembly GCF_026130045.1. GTDB lineage: Bacteria > Actinomycetota > Actinomycetes > Mycobacteriales > Micromonosporaceae > Phytohabitans. The sequence goes on along the minus strand of NZ_JAIBNX010000115.1, from coordinate 19,079 downwards.
ATCTAGGCACGACCCGATGCCGGTCTGCTGAGCACGGCTAACAGCAAGGCCCCGAGGTCACGGCTATCGGCCAGCATGTCGGCGGTCTGGTTGGCCTGCAACGTGGCGAGGACTTGCGCACGCGCGTTGATGACGCGATACGTGGTGCCGTACTCGGCAGCCACGACATAGCCCGACACCAGCACCTGATGCCCGTCAGCGCCGAGGAAGTCAACCCCATCGAGATCAACAACCAGCTCGTCAGCCAAGCCCTCGATGATCGCCTGAAAGATCATCGTCTGGAGCGTCACCACGTCAGGCCCGCGCAGCTCGCCAACCAGATCCAGACTGATGGACGCGTCACCGACCCGGCGCGTCATGCCCAAGAAAGCCAAATCCCGACCTCGAACAAATCGATGATCGCAACACCGCAAGCATGGTGCAGCACAACCTCTTGCTGATTACACAGCAAGGTTCAGACCCGCGATCATCCCCAGCATATTCCTTTGCCAAGCCCAACCCACATGACCGCGGTTGCCGCGCAGCGGCTAGGCCGCGTCCACCGCCGTACCCGGCGCCGGTACGGGGTTGTCCGTCCCGGCGCGTGCTTGGGCCAGCAGCGCGGCCAACAACCGCGCTACCTCCGGCGTGACCCAGCCCAGCTCGACCATCCCGGTACCGGCCGCTGTCGCGGCGGCCCGTACCGGCATCCGGCCTTCGATCCCCCACGCCCGCAGTTCGGCGCGTAGGACTTGCGCGGCGTGTTCGGCGTCGCGCCAGCCCCGCACGCACGGTGTACCGGCGTCTAGCAGGTACACCATGGACTCATCCCCGACCGGATCTCGGCGCGGATCACGCCCGGAATCCTCGTCGACCTCGACCACATCAAGCCCTTCCGGAGAACCCTCGTCTTCTCCGGACGTAATCCGTTGGCTGCCTTGCGCCACCAACAGGACTACCCCCGGTACCATCCGATACCGGGGTTCGTTCCCCAGCCGGGCCACCCGTTCCGTTCTGCCGAGTTCGGTGTGGGGTGGCTCGGCCTTCCCCATTTACCGCCCCGTACCAGCCCCCTTCCGGATGCTGTCGGTGGCGGCAAGCTCCTGGTGTGGTTCCTGCTCGTCGTCCGGTTCGTTCATCTCGTACACCCAGCCGGGGGCGGGTGCGGTGATCCCCACGGCAGTGCCTTCCGGTAGCCGGTCCGCCGGTCTGACATAGCCGTTCTGGGCAGCCATGCGCAGTTGCAGCAGGTTGCCCACCCGCTGGCGGTAGGTGGGCAGCTTGCCCACGGTGTGCCAGACGGCCGGGCCGGTACGGGCGAAGCCGTGCCCGGCCAGGTCGGACAGCATGGCCGGCTGGTGTCCGGCGCCCCACACCATCACCACATCGAGGCCCTGCCCGATCGTGGCCAGGGCCTGGTCGATGGCGTGTTGGCGGCGGCGGTCCACGACCACCGCCGGTAGCGCTGCGTTGATCGCACGTTGGGCCTTGCGGCGGCGGCTGGCGGTCTGCCTCAGGTACTCGGTGGTGTCGACCAGGAACTGTAGGGCGGCGATGTTGTCGCCTTCGGGCCAGTACAAAGCCTTGAGCTTGCCTTCGGCGTACCGGCGCAGCTCGTCACCGTCGGACTCGCGTTGAACCTGGTCCATGCTCATATCCGGGCACAACCACGTCTCGCGGGTAAGGACCAGTTTCTGCCGGGTCCAGCCCAACGTTTCGGCGATCCGGCGGGTGGTCATCTGGTCCGCCCGGTTCAGCAGCTCCTGTACCTGTTTCTGTTCGTCGGTCAGCTCCGGCGCGTCCGGATCGTCGGTGACGGCGTGCGCACCCTCACAGAGCACTTGCGCGCCCTTGGCCTCCAGAAAACAGATGTGCTCGACCAGTTCGTCAAAGTACGCGCGTTCGCCGATGTGACACGTACCGACCAGCGTGATCGTGCGCCCGTCCCGCCGCCGGTACAGGATGCGGGAGGCGGTCTGCAAACGCGCCCGTCGGATGCGTAAACCCAGAAGCATCAGGAGTGTCCTTGCCGTGAGAGGGAAAGCGGGCTTTGGTCGCGGCCGGCCGCGCGGGTTACCGAGCGGGTGGCCGGGGGCGGTGACCGGTCGCTCGGAGGCGGGTCGGTGCCGCCACGCGGACGGCGCGGCACACCGGCCTGGTTCAGCACCCGCCGGGCGGTGTCCCGGCTGACGCCCGCCCGCACGGCTGCCTGCCGCTCCGAGGCCCCGTCGCGGTAGGCGTCGATGATCTGTTGCCGGACCGTGTCAGGGACCCGGTATCGGGGCGGGCTTTGCACGCCCAACGCGCGTAGTTTCATGCTCACGGTGGATTCGGGTAGCCCGAACTCCGCAGCGAGAGCCCGGATGGGCTTGCCGGCTCGTCGTTCGGACACGAGCCGCTCGATCTGCTCATCGGTCCACGCCCGAGGCCGTCGGCTCACCGCCGTATCCCATCTGCTCGTGCGTTCCAGCACGCCGCCCGCGACCGCGCGGTGGGCAGCAGCGACGCGGCCAGACACCGACTCAGCGAAGCCCACTCCAGGACGTTGTGAGCGGCCCACAGGGCCACGACGCGGGCACCGGCCGATACGGTGCCGCCCCCGGTGTGTACGGGCGCCAATGACAGGGTGTGGTGGCCCACCGCCACGGCGAGCACCAGCGCGGCCAGCGTGCCCGCCACGCGCCCACCCGAACGCCGACCTGCCCTCGGGCTGGCGGCGGGGCGCGGGGCGTTCACGCCGCACCGTCCCGAGCGGCGGCGGCTGTGGCGGTTGGGGCGGTTGGGGTGGTGCGTGCGATGTTGCACAGCGCGGCGAGGCGTTCCAGGCCCACCACCAACGGCACGATCAGCCCCAGGTGGAGCAGCACGCCCAGCCACGGCGCGTCAGCGATCGTCTGATCCGTGGCGGCCTGGGTCACGTGTGCCGGCAGCAGCGCCACGTCACCGATCGCGGCCATCACGTTCTGGCCGATGTGCAGTGCGATGGCTGCCTCAAGACCCCCGGTGCGGACGGTCAACCAGCCGAGCGCGGTGGCGTACACGAGCAGGTCGAGCATCCCCCACACCGTGCCCAGCCCGTGCAGGGCGCCGAACAGCACCGCCTGTACGAGGATGCCCGGCCACGGTGAGGCGAACAGCGACCCGACCGTTTGGAGCACGAACCCACGGCTGACGTACTCCTCCGCGACCACCGCCAACACCAGCAACGGCAGCAGCGCTGCCATCGTCGGCGCGAACACATCCCAGCCCACGAAGTCCCGCCACCGCACGACGGCCGCCAGTACCCCGAACGCGACCAGCGGTCCCGCACCCACCACCAGGCACAGTCCCAGCCAGCCGGCCCGCAGCCGGCCCGCGACCGAACCGAGCGTGCCGAACGGTCGCCGCGTCCGACGCACGTACAGGGCCAGCAACGGCAGACAGGCGGCGATCCCGGCGAACAGCACCGCTAGTTGGGTGTGCCGCCCGAGTACCGGAATGCCGCGTTCGGGCAGCAGCGACCCCAACGCGACCGCCACCGACATCACGACCTGCACCATCACGAACACCACCAGCGGGATGCCAAGCCGCCACCAGCGACGCGGCAACCGCGCGCCCAGCAGGTGATACGGCACCCCGGACAGCTCCCGCATCGGGCCGGCAGCGGACACCACGTCCGGCGGCGCCTGCACCGGTCCGCCGGCCGGGGCGGGGGTGGCTGGTGCGGAAGGGTCAGAGTCGGTCGTCGTTTCCGGGCTGGCCATCGTGAGGGGTACTCCTTGACAAATGATCGGAAAGTTGGGGGCTTGGTCGCGGAATTGAGGGGTCCGCTGTATTTGGTGAAGGAGGTTTGTGCCTACTTCTTGGTGATTTCGTCGGTCTTGACGTTCTCCGCGATGAAATTGCCGAACCGGACGCGGTATCCGTCGCCGGTCTTTCCGACAATCCAGCCGGTGTCACCGCGCCACGCCGCGCCGTTGGTCCGCTGAATAGTCGAAGCCGTCACGATTACCTCGTCGCCGACTCCCATACCCTTTTCCTTCCTCGTTTGTGGCGCCTATGTCCGGCTGTCCGGCGTTGCTCGGTGTGAAGTGGTCTGGTGGCGCGTAAGGCAAACAGCGAGCGGGGTTTGTGAACCTCTAGGAGGTTGCTCGCCATCTGGCGTTTACGGGAGGAACGGCCCATGCCTTACGTGCCCCACACCACTTCTCACCACCCGGCCAGAGAGCTATGCCGCTATCCCTTCCAGCGCCGTTACCGCTTCCAGATATTCGGCCATCTCGACAAGGTTCATCGGTTCTGCGCGGTCAGCCTCCTCGCATTCGTAGGCAATCCTGCCGACTAGCCGCCGCTTGATCTGCTCACCGGTCATTCCGGGGATCAGGTCGGCCAGACCGGAGGCAAGGTGTGACATGAACTCGCGGATGCCGGCCGCGTCGCCGTCGAACACCCGCACAATTGTCGTGATGTACTCGGCGCACGGCCACGAGCAACCACAGTCCACACACGACAGGTCAAGGGTGAACGTGTGGTAGCCCAACGCCTTGGGCTGTCCCTCTAGCCATGTCAGGTCATTCACCCGGATCACCGTGCGCCACCCTCAGCGATGGTTTGGTAGGCGCGGGACCGCGCCACATCGGGAACATCGGCGGCCCGTTCTCCGGCAGGAAGAACGGCGAGACAGGCCGGTCCTCGTAGCCGTGCCGCCGGTAAAGTTGCCGGGCCGGCCACGTGGTGGCGACCAGGTACGACGGCGCGCCGATGTGGTCCAGGTCGGTGTGCCGATGCCTCAGCAAGGCGGTACCTATGCCGCGCCCTTGCCTGAACGGGTCCACGCCCAGCCACGCCAGATACCAGTGCGCCGCGTTCGGGTGGTGGGCGGCGTAGGTGTCATCCAGCAGCCCGAACCGGTCCGCGTGCGGCCCGCACACCTCGGCGGTCAACGCCGCCAGCTCCTGACGCGCCATCGGGTCGGTCTGCGGGTAGTGCACGTAGTCGAACCAGACCGCCACTCCCACCGCCCGGCCATCAACCTGGGCCACCTCGACCAAGCCGGCCCGGTCGCCCATCACGTAGGCGGCCAGCGCACCGCAGTACCGCACGTAGACCGCGTGCCGCTGTGTCCGATCGGGAATCAGCCATGGCCCCTCGGGACTGTCCAGGAACGCCGCCGCCATCACATCCGTGACCGCGTCCAGGTCCGCGTCCACGGCGGCACGCACGACCGGCACACCCTCGCCCGGCCCGGTGCTGTGCGCGGTCTGGTCCGCCGTCTTACCTGCGTCCGCGTTGGTGTTGGTCATCGGGTCCTCGTCTCGTCGAACCGGTCGGGGATCAGCCCGGCGGTGGTCGCGGCGGCGTCGGCTCCCAACCCGATCGCTGCCCACACGTGCGGGCGGGTGGCGCGCAGCAGCAGCGCCCAACCGGTTCCGGCGACCAGGGCCAGCGCATATGCGCCGGGCACTAGCCAGCGCAGCGGATGCGTGTCGGGCACGTTCAGCAGCGCGGCGAACTCGGCCACCGTCGCCGCGAGAATCACGGTCAAGACCAGCGCGGCCAGGATCGGCGCGACGCGGGTACGCCAGACCGATTCGGTCGCGGTGTGCCGGTGGAAGAACTTGACCACCGCGACCGATGTCAACGCCATCAACAGCAGCACCCCGAACCCGCCACCGACCCCGCCGACGAAGAACAGGCCGGTGATCGGGTGCCAGCCGGTCACCGCGAACAGCACCACCACACCCAACGCCAACCCCGATTGGGTCAACGACGCGAACTTGGGCGCGCCCGTGCGGCGGCTGGTGCGGCCCAGCCGGGCCGGCAACACCTTCTCGCGTCCCAACGCGAACACGTACCGCGACACGGTGTTGTGGAACGCCAGCAACGCCGCGAACAACGAGGTGACAAACAGCAACTGGCCAGCATCCAGCAGCCACCCCGGCACATACGGCCCGGCGAGGACGAAGAACAGCTCGGTGCCGTACTCCTGCGCCGCCGGCACGATGCCGTCCGGGCCGGTGTTGACGGTCATCGCCCACGCCGACACCCCATACAACACACCGATCACGGCAAGAGCGGTGTAGGTGGCACGCGGCACCGTCCGGCGCGGATCGCGGGCCTCCTCAGCGTGCACCGTCGTGACCTCGAACCCGGCAAAGCCAGCGAGCCCACCAACCAGCAACGCCGCCGCACCCGCCGACAGCAACAACACCGGAGACAACGCCGCATACGACACCTGACCGTCTACCGGGTGGGCGACCAACACCACGTCGAACACCACCACCACAGCGATCTCCGCCAGCAGCAGCACTGTCAACACACGTCCGCTCAGGTCCACCCGCCGCACACCGAGCACGGCCACCAATGCCCACCCGGCCAGCGCGCACAGCCACCACGGCATCGACCAACCGAACAGCGTCGCGGCCATCACGGACGCGCCCACACCGAACGCGCCGAACATGCTCACCTGAAGCGCGTTGTAAGCCAGCAACGCGATAAACGCGGCACCAACCCCCCACGCCTTCCCCAACCCGTGAGACACATAGGCGTAAAAGCTGCCCGCGTTCACGATGTGCCGCGCCATCGCCGTATAACCCGCCGAAAACACCGCGAGGATCGCCGCCACGGCCAAATAGCAGACCGGCACACCGATAAACCCCGTCACCGCGAAACCGGTCGTTGCCGAACCCGCCACCACCAACAACGGGGCGGCACCAGCCATCGCCACGAACACCAACGGCCACATACCCAACCGGTTCCGCGAAAGCGCCGCCGACACAGCCGACGCACGCCGCACCGTCCCGGGTGGCCCCACCACGGGCGGTCCCATTACGGGTGGCCCAGTAACGGACATCAGACAGCAACTCCCAATCAAAGTGAGGGGAAGGAAAGGGAACAGCAAGCCGAACAGAAAGTGTTTCGGGTTAGGTGCGTCAGGTGCGGTGACTCACCAAATCGTTCGCCACCGCCGCTTTCAAATGAGCCAGCAACAGATGCTGCTGCTCCGGCAGCGTGGACACCAGATACCGCAAATATTCACGGGTCCAGTCCGGATGCATGGCGTCCCGGATCAGCCACTCATCCAACCCGGCAGCCTGCGCAAGACCGGTCAGGAACACGTCGGTTTGGGTCAGCGGTTGGCGGTGCCGCAAACCCGCCGCCAACCGCGCAAACGGCCACGCCGACACCTTCACATCGACGGGCACAAACCGCACCGACCGGAACGGCCACACCCCGGACGTCCGCGCCATTACCAGCCCGGCCCCCGCCAACCGGCCCGCCACCCGCCCGTACGCATCACCAGACAGGAACGCCAGCCAATCCCGTACCGGATGCCGCACCGACTCCGCCTTGACCTGATCAAGCACCGCGTGCGAGACCACATCGTCCGGAGGCGCTGCCTGCCACACCGGGAAGATCACATCGTCCTTGATCCACACCCGGTTGCTGTACAACAGCTCACCCAACAGAGCAGCCGCCAACACCCACCCCGCCGCACGCAACGACACCCGAGGCTCCCCCGTGGCGTCGTCATGCACCAGCCACCAACACTCATCCGCCAACATCAACGCCTCCTTCCCCGAGGAGCGGCCCCTCGCCAGGTTGTCGTGCCACCGTGGCCAGAAGTGCCGCAACCGGGTTCGGTCGAGACTTGTACGCTGGCCTATTGCAAGGATGGGGGGTTCCAGGGCCGAATGCGGCTCCCAGTTTGGTTTGCGTAGCCAGACTGCCGTGAGCTGGGCAGATACGACCGTTGATCTCTATCGGTTCGCATCGACGGGGTGGCGTCGTAACGTTGGACTCGTACTCTGACTCAAGCAGAGCGCGGACGGGTTGAGGTGGAGCATGGCTAAGGCGTCCGAGACTGGACCATCACGAGATCTTCGTACACGTCGTGTGGCCCACCTTCGCGCCCGAGGTATGACATGGGAGCAACTAGCCGATGTGTGGATGGCGGACTACCCCGAAATCTCACCGCGCGTAGCGTTCCGTTGGGCTCTCAATCGAACGCATCAGGAAATCGCGGATCGATGGAACGAATTGGATGCCGGGCGTCCTGCAATGAGTAAATCTCGAATCTACGAGTTTGAGATTTGGCCACGGGGAGGCCGCCGGCCGAGCGTGGCGAATCTGATTATGCTTGCTCGCGTCTATCAGACCACCGCGCGGCGACTTCTCGGCGACCACGAATTTGCCCGATACAATTCAACCGAACAATCGCAGATCGAATCGGCCGATTTTCGGCAGCACGACGAGAATTTCGACCACTCCAAGCATGATGCGAGCGAGCGAGATTCAATTGACAGGGCGACCGGTAGGGCGTCGACGTATGACCGCCTACCACCAACAGGAAATGCCACCCCAGAACCAGCATCCAATACGCCCTGGGAGACACAAGAACTGGTAGATCGGATTCAGGCGTCCGATGTATCAGCGAATACTTTGGAGCGACTGGAATCTGTCGCCTTTGAGTTGTGTTGCCAGTATCCATACAAAAATGCGATGGAGCTTACGATTGAGGCTCGAAATTGGCTCCGCCACGTCGGGAGACTGCTACATCGACCCGTTGGCCTACGGGCGCACCGAGAACTACTTGCATCGGCCGGCTGGCTTACCCTTTTGGTTGGTTGCCTTGAATACGATCAAGGCATGCGCTCCGTTGCAGACGCAACACGCCTAGCGGCTCGGCAACTCGGCGAAGAAGCCGGTCATAATGAGATCGTTGCATGGTCTCACGAAATGAGTGCGTGGTTTGCCTTAACTCAGGGTCGCTATCGAAACGTTGTTGACGCGGCAGAGGCTGGTCAGAATGCCGATACCATCCACTCCGTTCGCGTTCAACTTCTTGCACAGCAAGCCAAGGCACTTGGGAGAATGGGGGATGTCGATGGGGTCCGTCGTAGCCTTGAGCTCGGCGGACAAATCCTATCTTCCATGCCTAGGCCGGATCGACCCGAACATCATTTTCTTGTCGACCCTAATAAGTGGAACTTTTACGCGATGGATGCCTATAGACTTGCTGGAGACGATGAACGTGCACGCGAATATGCTCACGAGGTACTTGCTAAAGGCAAGGGGGAAAACGGCACAGAACTGGCGCCAATGCGAATGGCCGAAGCGCGCCTAACACTTGGTGTTGTCGCCGCACGATCTGGTGAGCTAGACGAAGCGTCAACTAATAGCCTGAGTGCGTTGGAATTCGGGCGTCGTTCGATGCCTTCACTTCTCATGATCGCACGTGAATTGGACACCGAAATGCGCGAGCGGTTTCCGAGCGAGCAAGCAACATGGGAATTCCGCGATCGGCTAAGGAGTCTTCGTACGTAGGGAAACGATCGGCCCTAGGCGCGCGGAGACGGGGAGTATCTGACAGGTTGACGGGCGAGCCCCACCCGGACACGGGGGAACGCAGAAGATCACGCGGAGTCTTTGGTCAGCCTGGTTGGTGCGGGATCGCATCTTCTCCCGACGGGGCTTGATCCGTCCCCGATCGCGTGACCAGGTTTGAACGAGCGTTTCCCCTGGTCACGCGATCGTTCGCCCTTGTAGCTAAAGAACCCGTTGACTGATCGGCGGAGAGGGGGGAGTCACGGCGGCGAGTGGCGGACGGCGCGTAGCCGACGGCGCTCGCGGCCGCGATCAAGGGCATTTGCGTGGATCAAGGGCGAACGCACGCGGAAATGAGATCCAACTACGTGCATTCGCCCTTGATCGGCGGAGAGGCGGAGAGACGGAGAGGGGGTCAGCACCAGTACAGGGTCGAGTTGTTTCTCGTCACGTTCGACACCACGTTGCCGGTGCCCGAGCACGGGCTCCAGCGGATGTTGGTGTTGCTTACCGTCAGGTTCTGGAAGCGGATGTTCGACGACGGGGGGAACTCGGTGCGTGCCGCGATCCGCATCTCGCCGCCACCGCTCACCGTGCCCGAGGCGCCCGCGAGTGTCACGTTGTAGCAGTTCTCGATCAGTACCGAGTTGTTGCCGGTGTTTGCGATGTCGACCCGGTCGATGACCGCGCCGCCGCTCTCGGAGACGCAGAAGATGCCACGGCCGCCGCCGCGCGCCCGCACGGTGCCGACCCGGATGTTGGTCGGGTAGCTGCTGCCGATGCGCCCGTTGCGGTTGGCCATGCGGAACGCCGCGTATCCCGTGCCCGTTCCGGTGTTCTCCGCGTCGACGGTGCCGACGGTCGCATTGATGGTGTCGTTGAGGAGCAGGCCCGAGTATCCGACGTTGCGGGTGGTCACGGTGCCGACGGTGAGGCCGTCCACCCCGTACGTCTCGACGCCCTGGTTGGTGGCGCCGGAGATGTACACGTTGTCGATCCGGATGTTGCGGACCTTGACCGCGCGGTCGCCGCCGTGGTTGTCGATGCGGATGCCGAGCCCGCCGCTCACCTGCATGTTGATCTGGCCGAGCACGAGGTTGTTGACGTTGCGCATGAAGATCCCGTACAGCGGCGCCCCGCGCACGTTCAGCCAGCGGATCTCGATGTCGCGCGTGCCGCGCGAGTAGATCGGCGCGTTGTCGCCCGAGCCGGAGCCGGTGGCGGTGATGTTGCCGCAGACGTCGAGGATCGTGTAGCTGGGAACGGAGATCCGGGCGCCGGCGCTGATCGAGCCGGAACCCCGCACGACCACCGATTGTTTGGATGTGCGGCCGGCGGTGAGGCTGTTGAGCGCGGCCTGGACGGCGGCTCGCATGTCTGTGCCCGTGTAGCCCGAGGTGTTGCCGTTCCGCGAGGCCCATGTGCTGCGCCTCACCCCGGCCGAGGCGTTGAGCGAGCCTCCGCCGCACGCGGCGGCGGACGCCTGTTGGGTGCCGACCACGACGCCGGTGCCCACCAGCGCTGTCGCGGTCACGACCACGAGGCCGGTGCGCCACCGACGTCGGGGGTTATGCGTGGGATTGGCCATGTGGGCAAGGTATAGAATCGTTTCAATCTAGTCAAGCATATCAATGGAACGGGACATCGACGGCCAGCCGACGTTGTTAGGGTGACCTGCATGTTGGGGGTGGTCCTGGGCGCGATCCGGGCGCGTCGGGCGCAGGCGGCCACGTTGTTCGTGCTGACCGCGCTCGCCTTGATCGCCGCGACCGCCGCCCCGTGGTACGTCGTGGCGGCTGCCCGATCGGTCGCGCTCGCCGACGTGGCGGTCGCACCGGCGAGCCAGCGGGTCGTGCTGGTGGCCGGCCGGGTCGCTCCCGGGCCTGGCGTGGTCGACCAGATCAAAAGCCAGGCCGGCGCGGTGTTTCCGATCCCCGGTGCCGACAGCACCGTCTCGGTGCGCGTGCCGGGCCGTGCGGTCCGCGGCGGTGTCGAGTCGGCGGTCGCCCTCGCCTACCGCGACAAGGTGTGCGACCACGTCGTGATCGCCGGCGCCTGCCCGGCCCAGCCCGGCGAGGTGCTGCTCAGCGAGCAGGCGGCCGGCGCGCTGGGTTTGAGCGCCGGTGGCGAGGTCGACTTCGTGATACCCGGGCGCCCCATCATGCGGCTGCGCGTCGCGGGCACCTACCAGATGCTCGACCCGATCGGGCCGTACTGGGCCGGCAACGTGCTGGGGCGCGGCTCCGGGTCCGTCACCTCGTCCCTCAGCGGCGACCCCCTCTTCGCCACCGTCGACACGGTCAACGCCACCGGCGCCAACGAGCTGTTCGCCGACTACCACCAGGTGCTCCCGCCCGAGGCATACCTCGGGATCGGCGGCTACGACCTGGCCGCCGAGATCGAGCGCAAGAAGGGCGCCTCCGCGGCCAACTGGCGCGTCGAGACCCAGGCCAACGCGCTCACCAAGCGGGTCGCGCGCGAGCAGCGCCTGGTCAACCTCGGGGTCGGTGTCGCGGCCGCCCAACTGCTCGTGCTGTGCTGGTTCGCGCTCTTCTTCGCTGTCCGGCACACCGCCGAGCAGCGCCGCCCCGACATTGGCCTGCTCAAGCTGCGCGGCAGCAGCCGGTGGCGCGTCTGGTCGCTGACCGCGCAGCAGAGCGTCCTGCCGATGGTCGCGGGTGCGGTGGTCGGCGCGGCGGCCGGTCTCGGCCTGGCCCGGCTGCTCGGCGGCGAGCTGGGTGACCCCGACCGGGTCCGGCTCGCCGGTCTGATGTCGCTCGCCGCAGTTGGCGCCGCCGGGCTGGGCGCGCTCGCCGCCGCCATCGCCGCAGACTGGCGGGGCATCGGCTCCGGCGTGATCGACCTGCCCCGCGACGTGCCGCGGCGCCGTGGGGGGGGGCCCGCCGGCGTGCCGGACATGACCATCGGGGTGGTGGCGGCGGCGGGCGCCTACCAGGCATACGCGATCGATGCCGAGCCCGGCGACGCCTCCGGCCTGGTGCTGGTGGCGCCGGCCCTGGTCGCGCTCGCGGTCGCGCTGCTGGCGGCCCGTGCGATCGGCCCGCTCGCCGCGCGCGCCGCCCGCAAAGCGCTGCGCGCCGGCCGCGTGCCGCTCGCCCTCGCCGCGACCCACGTCGCCCGCCGGCCGGGCACCCACAGGGTGTTCGCGCTGCTGACGGTCGCCGTCGCGCTGCTCGCGAGCGCGGGCGGCGGGTGGTATTCGGGCGATGCCGCGCGCGACACCCGCGCCACCCACGAGGTCGGCGCCGACCGGGTGCTCACCGTCAAGGCGCGCAGCCGCGCGCACCTGCTCAGCGCCGTGCGCGCCGCCGACCCGCAGGGCGCGCACGCCATGGCCGTCGTGCGCAACAGAGCTGGCGAAGGTGGTCGGTGGGTGCTCGCCGTCGACAGCCCGCGGTTCGCGCGGGTCGCCAGCTGGCACAAGGGATACGCGGACACACCGTCCTCTGTGGCCCAATGGCTGAGACCCGAGGCCCCCGCGCCGGTGCGCCTTGGCGACGGCCCGCTCACGCTGGAAGCAGAGCCGGTGGGAGAGGGCACGCCGTTGCTGGTGCGTGCCCATTTGGTCACCGGCACGGGTGAGCCGGTGCCGGTGGAGTTCGGGCCGATCCGTGACGGACGCCAGCGGTACCCGATGGAGCTGGACGGCTGCGGCGGTGAGAGCGGCTGCCGGCTGGTGGGTCTCGAGGTCACCGCCCCACGCGCGGAGGGTGCGCCGCCCCCCGACCGTGTCGTGCGGCTGCACAGCCTGGCCGGCACGGCCGGGCCCGTGGCCGAGCTGGCCGACCCCACCCGGTGGCGTTCGGGCGTCCGGGCCGAAGTCGTCGGCCCCACGATCGTCGGCGACTCGGGCGGGTTGCTGCTGACCACGCCGCCGCCCGCGGCCGACCTGCGCGCGCAGCACTCGGGCATGGTGTATCTGATCGATGCGCCAGTGCCGCTGCCCGTCGCGCACGTCGGCGTCGCCGTTTCCGATGGCCAGCCGGGCGACCCGCGGCTCGCGCTCTTCGGCAGCCGGCCGCTGCCCGTGCGGTTCACCGGCCATCAAGGGCTCGACGCGGTGCCGCAGGCGCCCGGGCAGGCCTACCTGGTCGACCTGGAGTACGCAGATCGGGTCTCGCCTGAGGCGGGACTGAACGACGAGACGCAGGTGTGGCTGGCGCCGGGCACACCGGCGAGCGTGATCGACGGGCTGCGCGAGCACGGCCTGACCGTGCTCACCGAAGACTCCATCGCGGCCGCCCGCGGGCGGTACGACGAGCAGGGCCCGCCGCTGGCGACGCGGTTCCAGGTCCTCGCCGGGATCATCGGGCTGCTGCTGGCGGCCGGCGTGCTGACGGTCGCCGCGGCGGTCGAGCGCCCCGACCGCGCCGCCGAGCTGGCCGCCCTTCGCGCGCAGGGCATGGGCCTGCGGTCGGTGCGGCTGATCGGATACGGCGGATACGCGGCGCTGGCGGGCGCCAGCGTGGTGGTGGGCGTGGCGGCGACGGCGCTCGCGGGTGTGCTGATGGAGGCGGCGGTGCCGGTGTTCGTCGACAACTGGGGCGTGTTGCCGGTGCACACCGGGCCGGCCCCGGTGCCGCTGATCGCCGCCGGGCTGGCCGCCCTCGTGGTGCTCGGTGCGACCGGAGCGGTGGCCGCCGCCCACCTCGTGCGGGCGGTAAGCGGCGCGCCGCCGTCCGCAGACCGCACAAAGCGGAGGGAGCGGAGCGACAGCGGTCTACAGGGCGGCATCCAAGGCGCGCCGGCCCCTGAACCGAAGGCGGGAGCAGAGTCATGATCGCGCTGCTCCTGTCGATGGTGGCCGCCCGGCGGGCGCAGGCGCTGGCCGTACTGCTGCTCAGCGTGTTCGCCACGGGAGCCGCGGTGGCCGGGCCGGTCTACCTGCGGGCCGTCGACCGGGCCGTGGTGCAGACGGAGGTGGCCGACTCCGACCGGCGGGAGCAGACGCTGGCGATGTCGACGTTCGTCGGCGAGGAGAGTGGCCTCGACGCGGAGCGGTTCGACTCGATCGGCCCGCGGCTGGTCGACATCGACGGGTTCGACCAGGTCTACTCCACGCAGTACGCCGTGCTGGGGTTGGAGCCCGAGCTGGGTGAGATCTCCTGGCTGGTCTTTCGCGGCGAGGTCTGCCCGCACCTGCGGATGGTGGCGGGCCGGTGCGTCACATCGGCGGGCGAGACGGTGCTCGGCGAGCGCACCGCGCGCCGCCTCGGCCTGACGCCAGGCTCCGCGATCACCGTGCAGGCGGCGCGCTACGACGAGCAAGCCAAGCGGTACGTGCCGGATGGCGCCGCCGCCCGGCTGACCGTGGTGGGCGTCTACCAGCCGATCGACGTCGACGAGCTCTACTGGGGACGGTCCGCGTTCTTCGCCCTCGGCGCACCCGACGCGACCCGCGAGCCCATCTTCGTCGGCAGGCAGACCGCCGATCGCGTCGACCACCGCACCGACTACCGCACCGTCGAGGCGATTCCGCAGCCCGGCATGCTCACCGTCGACCAGATCGACGAGGTCCGCGCAGACCTCGAAGAGATGGACGAAGACCTGGTCGGCGACGGTTCGATGTTCGCCAACGTCAACAGTGATCTCCAAGGGCTGCTCGACCGGATCGACCAAGCGCAGACGCTCGCCCGCCGGGTGGTGCCGGTCGCGGCGGTGCCCCTCGTGGCGCTCTGCTGGTTCGTCATCTTCCTCGCGGTGGCCTACGGGGCGACCGGGCGGCGGCACGAGCTGGGTCTGGTGGCGCTGCGCGGGTCGAGCCGGCCGGTGCGGTGGTGGCTGACCTCCGGTGAGAGCGTCCTCGCGATCCTGCTGGGCGCTCCGATCGGATACCTTGCCGGCACGGCCGCGGTGTGGGTCGTGACCGAGGCACGCTTCGGCATCGGGGCAGAGCTCGACACCGTCGCCCTGCCATACGCCGGTGTCGCCCTTGGCGGTGCGCTCGCGGCCGCCCTGCTCGCCCAGCGCCCGCAGCTAGCCAGCCCGGTCGCCGACCTACTGCGGCGGGTGCCGGCCCGGCAGGGCGCGTGGCGTTCGATGGCGGTGGAGGCCACGGTCGCCGTGCTCGCAGCCGTGGCGGTCTTCCAACTGCGCGGCTTCGAGGGCGAGCTGGTAGGGCTGTCGCTGCTCGTGCCATCGCTGGTGGCGGTGGCGATTGCGCTGGTGGCGGCCCGTTTGCTGATGCCGCTCGCGGGCCGGCTCGGTGCCCGTGCGCTGCGGCGCGGCCGGCTCGGCCCCGCCCTCGGCGCCCTTCAGCTTGCCCGGCGCCCCGGCAGTCATCGGCTCTTCGTGCTGCTGACGGTGGCGGTGGCGCTGCTCGGATACGCCGCCGTGGCGGTCGACGTTGCGGGCCGGGCGCGCGCCGAACGTGCCGTCGTGCAGACCGGGGCGCACCGCGTGCTGACCGTCCTGCCGATCGACGCCGGGGTCCTGCTGCACGCCGTGCGCGAGGTCGACCCCGATGGCCGGTACGCGATGGCGGCCGGCGTGATCACGCTCGACGACGGCGAGCCGTCGCTGGTCGTCGCCGACACCACCCGGCTGGCCCAGGTCGCGGTGTGGCGGCCGGAGTTTGGGCCGACGGCCGACGAGGCGATGGCGTTGCTGCGGCCCGATACCCCGGCCCCCAACGTGGTTCGCACCCGGAGCCTCGCGGTCGATATCGACTACACCGGTGCCAACAGCGCTGTGGGGCTCAACGCGGTGTTCCGGCCGCTGTCCGGCGGAGCGTCGATCCGAGCGGGGTTCGGGATGATGACGCCGGGCTCGCGCACCTACACCGCCTCGGCGGGGGAGTGTGCCGAGGGATGCAGGCTGCTGGCGCTGGAGTTGGCGGTGTTCGCACGGTCCGGCTCCGAGCGCCCCGAGATCCTGGTCCGCGAGATGCGCGACGGCGCGTCCGGCCAGCCGATCTTGTCCACCGCCGACCTGACCAGTGGCGACCGGTGGCAGAGCGTCGACGACGACACGATGCGTGTCGAGCCTGATGGCCTCGTCCTCGCCACCAGCAGCACCCCTCAGCTCTACAGCTGGGCGTTCCCCGCCGACCTGCCGTACCCGTTGCCCGTGCTGCCCGCCGGCAAGCTGCCGAACTCCGGTGAGCTGGCCGGTCTCGACGCCGAGCGTGCCGAGGTGCACGTTGTACGCGAAGCGGCGATCCTGCCCAAGGTTGGCGGCCACGGCGTGCTGGCCGACCTGGAGTACGCCGAACGCGCGGCGCTAGGCGGCACCCGCCTGGAACAGCCGCAGGTGTGGTTGACCGCCGACGCGCCCGCCGACGTGGTCGACCGGCTCGCCGCACAGGGCCTCGTCGTGGCCGGCGACACCACGGCCGACCATGCCCGCGCCTCGCTCGACCGGCGGTCGCCGGCCCTCGCGATCTGGTTTCACCTGCTGGCGGCAGCGTTCGCTGTGCTGCTGGCGGTGGGCGGCCTCGCCCTGATGGCGGCGGTCGACCGGCGGCGGCGTGCCGAAGACATGCTCGCTCTGCACCGGCAGGGCATGCCGATCGGCACCGTCGGCACGGCCGCCCTCTGGAGTTACCTGCCGGTCGTCTTGACCGCCCTCGTCACCGGTGCGCTGGCGGCCGCCGTGGCGTGGTGGCTGTCCGGCGACTATCTGCCGGTGTTCGTCGACGACTCGATCCAGCTGCCGCTGCCGCGCTGGCCGGCGCCGCTCGCCGTCGGCATGCCGGCTCTGCTTGCGGCTGTGGGGTTCGTCGTGGCCGCCATCGCGGTGGCCGTCGCGCTACGGCGGTCCGTCGTTACGTCCCGCGTGCGAGACTAGGGAACCATGAGCGACCCACGTACCACACCGTCGATCTTCACCCGCGGCGCGGTCGACCTGAGCGCGTTGCGCACTCCCGCGCCCGCCCCGTCCACGCCGGCCCCGCCCACATCGCCGCCCGCGTCGGCCCCAACGGGCCCCGGTGGCGCAGCTGTGATCGACGTCACCGAAGCCACGTTCCAGTCCGAGGTCCTGGAGCGGTCGCTCACCACGCCGGTCGTCATCGACTTCTGGGCCGACTGGTGCCAGCCATGCAAGCAGCTCTCGCCGATCCTGGAGCGGCTCGCCGTCGAGGGCGATGGCTCATGGGTCCTCGCCAAGATCGACGTAGACGCCAACCCGCGCCTTGCACAGGCGTTCCGCATCCAGAGCATCCCCCACGTCTTCGCGGTCATCGGCGGGCAGCCGGCCGAGCTGTTCGCCGGGGTGCTGCCCGAGGCCCACATCCGCCAGGCCATCGACGCGGTCCTCAAAGCCGCCGGGGTGCAGGCGCCGGACGCACCGGAAGACCCGCGCCTCACCGAGGCCGACGACGCCCTGATGGCCGGCGACCTCGACCGGGCCGAGCAGGCATACCGGAAGATCCTCGCCGAGTCGCCCGCCGACCAGTCAGCCGAGGCAGGTCTCGCCCAGGTCGGGCTCGCCCGCCGGATCGAAGGGATCAACCCGGTCGAGGTGCTCGCCACGGCCCGGGCCAATCCCGACGACGTACAGGCACAGCTGCTCGCAGCCGACGTCGAGGTGCTCAGCGGCCAGGCCGACCGCGCGTACACCCGCCTGGTCAACCTCGTAAAGCGCACTGCCGGTGACGAGCGGGAAGAGATCCGCAAGCACCTGCTGTCGCTCTTCACCGTGGCCGGTCCCGACGACCCAGCGGTGGCGAGCGCCCGGCGGGCGCTCGCGAGCGCACTTTTTTAGGCGCCGCCCATGCGCCGAATCGCTGTCCTCGACGCACCGTCGAATCTCGGTCTGCGCCCGCCGACCGAGATGTCGGTGCCGGGCTGCGCCAAGGCGCCAGGCGCGCTCCGCGACCACGACCTCATCCAACGACTCGACGCACGCGACGCGGGCTGCCTCACCGCGCCCCGGTACGACCCGGGCGACTGGCGGCCCGGCGATGGCGTGTGCCACGCACGAGAGATCGCGAACTACTCGGCGCAACTCGCCGGCCGCATCGGTGCCATCATCGAGGCCGGCGAGTTCCCGCTGATCCTCGGTGGCGACTGCTCGATACTGCTCGGCTCGGCACTGGCGATGAACCGGCTCGGTGAGACCCTCGGCGGCCGCATCGGACTCGTCTTCGTCGACGGTCACTCCGACTTCCGGCACCCGGGCAACGCCTCATACGTCGGGGCGGCCGCCGGCGAAGACCTGGCACTCGTCACCGGCCGGGGCCAGGCCGACCTCGCCGCCATCGAGGGCCGCCGGCCGTACTTCCGCGACATCGACGTGGTAGTGCTCGGCGTCCGGGCGCAAGATGAGTACCGCCTCGACCTCCAGGCCGCCGGCATCGTGACCAGGCCCGTGCCGGCCCTGCGCGCCGAGGGAGCCGCACGCACCGCCCAGTGGGCCCGCGAGCAGCTCACCGACTGCGTGGGGTACTGGGTGCACATCGACGTCGACGTGCTCGACCCATCCGTGATGCCCGCCGTCGACGCGCCAGATCCGGGCGGGATCGCATTTCCGGAGCTTGAGCTGCTGCTTGGCGGCCTGGTGTCGACGCCAGACTGCCTGGGCGTCGAGATCACCGTCTTCGACCCCGACTACGACCCCGACGGCGAGTACGCCGCCGACATCGTTTCGACCCTGGTGGCGGGCCTAGCCCGAGTGACGACACCCGAGTCCGTGGCCGAAATCGCCTAACGCCATTCGCGCGAGGTTTCCAGCACCGCGCGCTATCCGCACGCCGTGCGGGTGTGGGCGGTGCGCGTGTGCCCGCGCCGTACGGGCCCCCGCGCGGCGCCCGTGGTGCCCGCGCGGCGCCC
>NZ_JAIBNX010000114.1:24108-26044 GCF_026130045.1 Micromonospora sp. CPCC 205371 | reverse complement strand
GTTGTTTCAGGTGATGTTGGCGTTGCAGCCGGAGGTGCCGTCCACTCTGGACCTGCCCGGGCTGGAGGTGAGCCCGTTCAACCCAACGCCGACCGGGGTGAAGTTCGACCTGGAGTTCAGCCTCGGTGAGCGGTTCGAAGACGGCGCGCCGGCCGGCATCCGGGGACACATCCTGTACCGGACGGACCTGTTCGACGCGGCGACGATCGAGTCCCTGGCCGCGCGGCTGATCGCCCTCCTGGAAGCGGTCACCGCCGACCCGGATCGCCCGCTGGGCGGCATCGACCTGCTGACCCGCACCGAGTCCGAGCAAGTGCTGGGCGCCTGGTCGGCCGGTGACCCGGCAGAGCCGCCGGCCACCGTGCCGGCACTGTTCGCCGCCCAGGTGGCCCGCACCCCAGACCGCCCCGCCGTGGCGTACGAGCGGGTCCAGTACTCGTACCGGGAGCTCGATCAGCGGGCCAACCGGCTGGCCCGTCACCTCGTCGAGCTGGGCGTGGGGCCGGAAGACGCCGTGGCGCTGGCACTGCCCAGGTCACCCGAGCTCGTGGTCGCGACCCTGGCCGTCCTGAAGGCGGGCGCCGCCTTCGTGCCGGTCGACCCCGACTACCCCCCGGACCGGACCGCCTACATGCTCGCCGACTCGCGGGCGCGGCTGATGGTCACCACGGCCGGTGTCGCGGCAGGGCTGCCGGAGATCGGGGTCGAGCGGGTGACGCTCGACGAGGCGCGCACCGCCGAGCGGATCGCCGGGCGCTCCGGCGAGCGGCCGCCGGTCACCGTCCACCCCGAGCATCCGGCTTACGTCATCTACACCTCCGGCTCGACCGGCCGCCCGGTGGGTGTGGTGGTCTCCCACGCCGGCGTAGCCAATCTCGCAGCCGGGCAGATAGCGCACTTCCAGGTGACGCCGGAGAGCCGGGTACTGCAATTCGCGTCGCCGAGCTTCGACGCGTCCTTCTCCGAGCTCTGCATGGCGTTGCTGGCCGGCGCGACGCTCGTGCTCGCCCCGCCCGAGCGGCTGCTGCCGGGGTACGCCCTCGCCGAGCTGATCGCCGAGCGGCGGATCACCCACGTGACCCTTCCGCCCATGGCGCTGCCGCTGTTGCCGCCGGACGCGCTGGCCGGGCTGACCACCCTGGTGGTGGCCGGGGAGGCCCTACCCGCGCCCGAGGCCAGCCGCTGGTCCGCCAACCGCCGGATGATCAACGCGTACGGCCCGACCGAGACCACCGTCTGCGCGACGATGAGCCGCCCACTGGCCGGTGACGGCCGGACGCCGATCGGCAGGCCGATCCGGGGCGCCCGGGTCTACGTACTCGACCCGCGACTGCGCCCGGTGCCGCCCGGCGTGACCGGCGAGCTCTACGTGGCCGGGCCGGGCCTTGCCCGCGGATACCTCGGCCGGCCCGACCTGACGGCCCGGCGCTTCGTGGCGAACCCGTTCGGCGCGCCGGGCGAGCGGATGTACCGGACCGGCGACCTCGTGAAGTGGGACCGCGACGGCGACCTGCACTTCGTCGGGCGCGCCGACAGCCAGGTGAAGCTGCGGGGCTTCCGGGTCGAGCCTGGCGAGATCGAGGCCGTCGTCTCGGGCCACCCGGGCGTCGCTCAGGCGGCGGTCGTGGTCCGCGAGGACCGGCCGGGTGACCGGCGGCTGGTCTGCTACGCCGTGCCGCGCGCCGGCGCCCAGCTCTCCCCGGCCGACCTGCGCCGGCACGCGCTCGGAACGCTCCCGTCGTACCTGGTGCCGTCGTCGTTCACGGTCCTTCCCGGGCCACTCCCGCTCACCCCCAACGGCAAGCTGGACCGGGCGGCGCTGCCGGCTCCCGACGAGCCCACCACCGGCGGGCGGCCGCCCGGAAACCCCCCGGGGGGGCCGCTGGGCCGGCTCCTCCGCGGAGCGGTCGGCCCGCCCGGGGGCGGCGGCCGCCCC
>NZ_JAIBNX010000114.1:6840-24098 GCF_026130045.1 Micromonospora sp. CPCC 205371 | reverse complement strand
CGCAGGCGGGGCGGGCGGCCGCGGCCGCCCCCCGGCGCCCCCCCCCCGGGCGCCCGCCCGCCGAAAAACCCTCGGGAGGAGCTGCTGTGCCGGCTCTTCAGCGAAGCGCTCGACCTGCCGGTGGCCGACGTCGACGCCGACTTCTTCGAGCTCGGCGGGCACTCGCTGGGCGCCGCCCGGCTGATCGACCAGATCCGAGACGCCACCGGCGTGGCGGTCGGCCTGCCGGCCATCTTCGCCGCACCCACCGTGGCCGGCCTCGCCGAGCAACTCGACACCGCGCAGGGCGACCGGCAGCTGGGCGACCGGCAGCTGGGCGACAGCCTCGATCCGGTACTGCCGATCCGCGCCACCGGCACGGGGCCGGCGCTGTTCTGCGTCGGACCGGCCGCCGGGTTGAGCTGGTCGTACCGGGGGCTGGTCGATCATCTTGCCCCGCACCAGCGGATCTACGGCCTGCAGACGGCCGGCCTGCGGGAGGATGCGGGCAGCATCGAGCAGATGGCCGAGGAGCTACTGGAGCACGTCCGCGCCGTCCAGCCCGAGGGCCCGTACCTGCTGCTCGGGTGGTCGGTCGGCGGGCTCGTCGCGTTCGCGCTGGCCACCGAGTTGCAGGCCCGCGGTGTGCAAGTGAATCTGGTCGCGCTGCTTGACAGCTACCCGCTTGCCGCGGACGCGCCGTCGCATCAGGAGCCCGAGAGCTTCGTGGGCGACGAGCCGGGGCTGGCACCGGAACTGCGGGAGCGGCTGTCCGAGGTCTACCGGGGCAGCGTCCGGGCGGCGCGCCGCTTCACGCCTCGCACGTTCCGCGGCGACGTGCTGCACGTCGCCGCGTCGGGCGTCGAACGGCCGGCCATGTACTCGGCGGACGCGTGGCAGCCGTACGTGTCGGGCCGGATCGAGCGCCATGAGGTGGCGTGCGGCCACGAGGAGATGACCCGGCCGGGCCCCCTGGCCGAGATCGCTCGCTGGGTCACCCCGGCGATCGAGGGTCGAAACGCTTGAGTGGAAGGAGGACCGTGGTGTCCAACCCGTTCGAGGACGAGAACGGCCAGTACCTCGTGCTGGTCAACGACGAGGAGCAGTACTCGTTGTGGCCGGCGTTCGCGGACGTCCCGGCCGGCTGGTCGGTGGTGTACGGGCAGGAAGACCGGCAGACCTGCCTGGACTACGTCAACGCCAACTGGACCGACATGCGCCCCAAGAGCCTGCGGCTCGCCATGGAGGGCGAGCACGTGTAGGCGGTCATTCCCGGCGGCGGGCCACGGACTGCGTGACCACGGTGGCGATCACGAGCATGGCCGCGGCGATCGCGAACTGCACCAGGAGTGGCCCGACCATCGCCTCCGGCGCGCGTTCGCTGGACAGCAGCCGCATCACCGGGCCGATCGGCGGCACCGGCGGTATCACGATCAGCACGCCGATCAGCCCGAGCGCGACGACGAGCGCGTAACCGGGGCGCGGGACGACCAGGCGCGAGCACACCAGACCGACCGCGATGCCCGCCAGGCCGGCGACCAGCTGCGCCCCGACGCCGACCGCGACCGCCGCACCGGTGACCGTGTGCCGTCCGCCCCAGATCGGGTAGACCGTGCCCACCACCGTCAGGCACGCGCAGGCGCCGAGGGCGGTCACGACGCTGGCGAGCAGCACCCGCTGGGAGCTGCCCGCGGCGACGGCGGTCATCGAGCGCTGGATCGGATCTTCCGTGTTGACCACCGTGATGGTGAGCCACACGAGGCAGACGAACTGCGCCAGCGCACAGCCGGCGTACGAGCCGACCAGCGGACCGAAGTCGTTGGTGGTCAGCACCACCACCGCGGTGACGAAGAGCAGGGCCGGCGGCAGGTACCGCTGCGAGCGGACGAGGCCGGACACGGTGTACCGGACGAGCGCGGTCATCGGCCACCATCCCAGGCGTCGGCGGGCTTCCAGCTGGTGCGCCGGACGCTGGCCACCGACCACCCCTGCCGGATCGCGGTGAACAGGACCCGGTCGCAGTGCTCGTCGGTGACCCGGACCGCGACCACGCCGGGCCGGCCTCTGACCTCCAGAATCCCGGGCAGCGCCGACCAGTCGACCGCGGCCGGAGGGCCATCTGAGCCAGGCACCAGCTCGACCTCGGCAGCGCCACTGTGGACGGTCGACGAGCGCAACCGCTCCGGCGCCACGCGGCCCTGGTCGATGCGTACGCCGGTCGAGGCGTTGGCCGCGACAACGGACTCCCGATGGTCGGTGAAGACCACGGCTCCGCCGGCCTGGGCCACCTCGTCGATCAGCTCGCCCAGCACGCCGTGCGCGGAGGCGTCCAGCCCGGACCACGGCTCGTCCAGCACGAGCAGGTGCGGGCGGACCAGCAGCGCCTGGGCCAGCGCGACCTTCTGCGCATTGCCCTTGGAGAGGCGGCGCAGCGCGGTCGTCTCACCGCCGGCCAGCGCGAGCCGGTCGAGCAGCTCGCGGGCCAGGGCGTCGGCGGTGCGCGTGGACAGGCCACGGATGCGTCCCATGTGGCGCAGGTACGACAGCGCCGACATCCGGTGATGGGAGGGGAAGCGCTCCGGGACGTACGCGACGATCGGCGGCCGGCCCGACACCGTGCCCGCGGTGGGCAGGGACAACCCGACAAGGATCTTGAGCAGGGTCGTTTTGCCGGAGCCGTTGTCGCCCATGACGCCGATGACATCGCCCGGATGCACTTCCAGGTCGACGGCCGTCAGGACCTCGGCCCCACCTGGGTATCGCTTGCTGACACCGCGTAAGCGCAGTGCGCTCACCAAAGACCTCCCCGTGACCGTCAGCGATGCTGAGGCACCACCATGTTAGCGGCCGGCTCGCTGGCGGCCGGCTCCTCCCGCAGGCCGAGCCGATCGTGCAGGCGGCGCAGGGCGCGCGGAGCCCACCACGCGTGCCGTCCGAGCAGCGCCATCGTCGCCGGCACCAGCAGCATGCGGACTATGGTGGCGTCGATCAACACGGCCAGGGAGAGGCCCAGACCGATCTGCTGGATGGTGTCGAACCCGCCGGTCATGAAGCAGGCGAACACCACGACGATCAGCAACGCCGCGGACGTGACCACGCGGCCGGTACGCTGCAGGCCCGTCACGATGGCCGCGCGGTGATCGCCGGACGCCTCCCAGACGTCTCGCATCCGGGCGAGGATGAAGATCTCGTAGTCCATGGCGAGCCCGAAGGCCAGGCTGACGATGGCGGGCGGCACGACGACGTTCAGCGCGCCGGCGCCACTCACCGTGAACAGGCCGTCGAGGTGCCCTTCCTGAAACACCCACACGACCACACCGAGCGCCGCGGCGAGGCTGAGCAGCGTGGAGCCGAAGGTCCGCAGCGGTATCCACAGCGAGCCGGTGAAGGCGAACAGCAGCGCGAAGATCGAGATGACGACGACCGCGAGGGCCCACAGGAGCCGCCCGCGGAGCATCTCCTCGAAGTCGACGAGGCTGGCCGCGTCGCCGGTGACCAGTACCGGCTGCCCGTCGCGGAGGTCGCGCACCGCGTGCGCGAGGTCGGTGGCGCGCTCGCCGTCGCTGGGACCGGCCGGGGTGAGCCGGTAGACGGTGCTCCCGTCCGGATACGCCCGCTGGGTCATGGTCACGACGCCTTCGAGCCCGCGCAGCTGGGTGCCGAGCGCCGGGTCACTGCCGGCGTGCGCGACCACGATCACCGGGTTGCTCGTGATGCCCGGCGGGAAGTGGGCGGTGACCTGCTCGTAGAACTGGCGCGCCTCGGACGACCGGGGCAGCGACCGGGCATCGCCACCGGTCAGCTTCACGCCGAGCACGGGCGCGGCCAGCACCAGCAGGCCCGCCACGACCAGCACCGTGATCAGGACCGGCCGGCGCAGGGCGCCCCGGGCGACCGAGGCGAACATCCGGCCCTGCTGCTCGACCGGGCGGCCCGGCCGTATGCGGTGCCCGAAGAGGGCGAGCATCGCTGGCACCAGAGTCACCGCGGCCAGCATCGCCAGCAGGACGACGGCCATCGCCGCGAGGCTCAGACTGCGCAGCAGTGGGCTGGGAAAGACCAGCACGCCGGAGAGGCTGGCCGCGACGGTCAGACCCGAGAAGACGATCGTGCGGCCCGAGCGGGTGACCGCCCGGCTCACCGCCTCGGACACCGACGCGGTGCTCGCGCGCTCCTCGCGGAACCGGGTGACCATCAAGAGCCCGTAGTCGACGGCCAGGCCGAGGCCCAGCATGGTGGGCACCTGGACGGCGTAGACCGAAACGTCGGTGACGAGGCTGAAAAGGTACAGGATCAGCAGCGTGCTCGCGGCGGCGACGATCGCGACGGTGACCGGCAGGCTGGCGGCCAGGACCCCCGCGAAGATGATGATGAGCAGCACCATGATGATCGGTATCGAGAGCACCTCGGCGCGTTGCACGTCACGCCGCGCCTGCTCGCTCAGCTCTCGGCTGAGCAGGCGGTTTCCGCTCACCTCGACCGTCGGCGCGGAGATGTCACGCAGCCGGCTCGCCGCCTTCCGGACGGCGTCGGACATGGTGCTGTTGGGCAGGCCGGTCTCGAAGGTGACCGGAAGCAGCACGGCCGCGTTGTCGTCGGCGACGAGTCCTGGTGTCCGGTAAGGGTCAGGCACCTGAGCCACGCCCGGCATGGCCGCGATCTCCTGCCTGGCCGCGGAGATCTGTTGCTGGAGACCGGCGTCCGTGGCGGGCAGCCCGGAGATCACGGCCGCGATCGACTCTTCCTGCGGCGCGGACTGGCGCAGAAACGCCAACCCACGCGCCGATTCGCTGCCGTCGACGGCGCGCACCGCGGGCGACAGGCGGTCGAATACGCCGGCGCCGACGACAAGGCCGGCGATCACAATGATCACCCAACCGGTGATTACTGCCTTGGGGTGGCGGGGGGCCGTCTTGGCGACGAACCGCAGCACAGAAAACCTCCACCGGTCGTTCGGCGAAAAGTCGCAGCCGCGATGAACAATACCCTTATGGTCGGTCCCGTTGTCGACCGTGTGGCTTAAGCTGGTCGATATGTTGTGTCAACGGGGAGACACGCGATGACGGCCGCCGTGCGTGTGCACGGCCTTCGGTACGCATTCAACGGATCGGTTGCGGTTTCAAACATCGATCTCACCGTCCAGACCGGTGAAGTGTTTGGCCTGCTGGGCCCGAACGGTGCGGGCAAGACCACGACCATACGCGCGATCACGGCGCTTCTTCCGGTGCCGGCGGGCACGATTTCGATCTTCGGGCTCGACGTGACGAGAAACCGCATGGCGGTACGGCGGTTGATTGGATACGTGCCGCAGATGCTTTCCGCAGACAGCGATCTCACAGGGCGAGAAAACGTGTCGTTGTTCGCCCGGCTCTTCGACGTGCCGCGCAGGCAGCGTGCCGCCCGGGTAGACGAGGTCATCGACGCCATGGGTCTCACCGAGGCAGCGGACCGGCGGGCGAGCACCTACTCCGGAGGGATGGTCCGACGGCTGGAGCTGGCCCAGGCGCTGATCAGCATGCCGCGACTGCTGATCCTCGACGAGCCGACGATCGGGCTCGACCCGCTGGCTCGTTCTGGTGTCTGGGAACGGATCGCCGCGATCAGGCGAGACACCGGAATGACCGTGCTCGTGACCACACACTACATGGACGAGGCGGAGCAGGCGTGCGACCGCGTCGCGCTGATGCACCGCGGCGAGATCCGGGTGCTGGGGGCGCCGGAGGCGCTGATCGCAGATCTGCCCGAGCCGGATGGAGACCTCGACGACGTGTTCCGCGCCCATGTGGGTGACCACCTTGACGACGACCGAACGAGAGGAATGCGCGATGTCCGGGCGAGCCGGCGCACCGCTCGACGTCTCGGCTGACCTGCTGGCACCGCCGGGGCGCACCGGGTTACGGATGGTGCTTTCCCGGATCGGCACGCTATGCCTGGTCGAGCTGCAAAAACTGCGGCACGACAAGCTCGATCTGGTGACCCGCGCCGCACAGCCGGCGTTGTGGCTGCTGGTCTTCGGCACGACGTTCAGCCAGCTGCGCGTCATACCCACCGACGTGCCGTACCTCGACTATCTGGCTCCCGGCGTGTTGGCGCAGTCCGCGCTGTTCGTCTCGATCTTCTACGGCATCCAGATCATGTGGGAACGCGACGCGGGCGTCCTGTCCAAGCTCCTGGTGACACCCACCCCACCGGCCGCGTTGGTGATCGGCAAGGCGTTCGCCGCCGGCGTGCGGGCCGTGCTCCAGGTGCTGGTGGTCGTCCTGCTCGCCGCCGTGCTCGGCGTGGGGCTGACCGCCAACCCGCTGCGCCTGCTGCTCGCCGCTGGCATCGTGGTGCTCGGTTCGGCGTTCTTCTGCTGCCTGTCTGTCATCATCGCGGGGCTTGTGCTTTCCCGCGACCGCGTGGTGGGCATCAGCCAGGCGATCGTCATGCCCCTGTTCTTCGCCTCGAACGCCCTCTACCCGGAGGAGCTCATGCCGGCCTGGCTCAGGGCGATCAACCTGGTAAACCCGCTCAGCTACCAGGTCGACGCGCTGCGCGGCCTGCTCATCGGCACGCCATCACGGCTTCTGCTCGACATCGGCGTGCTGGCGGGTGCGACCGCGCTTGCGATCGCGCTCGCCACCCGCCTTGTCGGCCGGCTCGGCCGGTAACGGCGCCGCGCGGGGCGCTCAGCCGTCGATCCACCCGTGCGACCGCGCGTGATCGGCCATGTGCTGGCGGATCTGAGCTATCTGCGCGCCGGTCAGCGACGGCACGTGATTGACGAGCACCTCGGTGACCTCGGCGACGAACTGGCGAGGCGCGAGCACGTCGCACATGCCGTCGTCGTCGCGGGATGCCGGCCGGACGACCTCGTCGCCACCGGTCGTGCGCGCCTCGGAGCCGGCGTGCGCCGGGCCGCCGATGATGCGGACACTCGCGACCTTCAGCCCGCGGTCGCCCTCTTCGGCCTCGTATTCGACGCGGGCGTCCGGGCGCACGAGGTGCCGCTGGTCGCCGAAATCGTTTGCGTGGAAGAAGACATCTTCGCCGCCGTTGGACGGGGCGATGAAGCCGTAGCCGCGCACCTCATCGAACCGCAGAATCCTGCCTACACTCACCACAACCACCTTTCCACCAAAAACGCCCCGCCACCAAAAACGCCAACAACACCAAGAGACCAACGTATCACCGGTCTACGCTGGCGCGCATGCTCTGGTATGACGAACCCGCGACGGACTGGGAGACCCAGGCGCTGCCGATCGGCAACGGTGCGCTGGGCGCCATGGTCTTCGGCGGTATCGCGGTCGAAACGGTCCAGTTCAACGAGAAGACGCTGTGGACCGGGGGTCCGGGCTCGGCGCAGGGATACGACTTCGGCAACTGGACCTCACCCCGCCCCGACGCGATCGAGCGGGTGCGGCGAGAGCTCGACGCGCGGCAGCGGCTCGACCCCAGCGAGGTGGCCGAGCTGCTCGGCCAGCCCAAGAGGGGATTCGGGGCGTACCAACCCTTCGGTGACCTGACGCTCAGGCTGCCCGCGGAACCGGACGCGGTGGCGGAGTACCGTCGCGAGCTCGACATCGCACGCGCGGTCGCACGCGTCTCCTATGTGGACGGCAATGTTCGCCACGCTCGCGAGTACTTCGCCAGCAAACCAGACGGTGTGCTCGTCGTTCGGGTCAGCGCCGACCAGCCGGGCCGCGTCGCATTCACCGCCGCCGTCCAGGCACCCGACAACCGGGTGAAAAGCACGACCGTCGAGGGCGGGCGCATCACGCTGGCGGGCGCGCTGACCGACAACGGGCTGAGGTTCGAAGCCCAGATTCTGGTACGCCACGAGGGCGGCTCGCGCACCGACAACCCGGACGGCACGGTCACCGTCGACGGTGCCGACGCGGCCGTGCTGATCCTCTGCGCGGGCACCGACTACGCCGGCCAGCACCCGACCTATCGCGGACCCGACCCGCACGCCGCCGTCACCGGCGCGGTCGACAGGGCCGCGGCCAAGCCCTACGGCGAGCTGCTGGCCCGGCACGTCGCCGACCATCAGGCGCTCTTCGACAGGGTGACACTCGACATCGGACAATCGACGCCGACCGTCCCCACCGACGAGCTGCTGCGGGCGTACCAAGGCGGTGTGACACCCGCCGACCGGGCGTTGGAGGCGTTGTTCTTCCAGTACGGGCGCTACCTGCTCATCGCGTCGTCGCGGAGCGGCTCGCTGCCGGCCAACCTGCAAGGCGTATGGAACAACTCGACCAGCCCGGCGTGGGCCGCCGACTACCACGTCAACATCAACCTACAGATGAACTATTGGCCGGCCGAAACCACCAACCTGTCCGAGACCACCGGGCCGCTGTTCGACTACGTCGACGCGATCGTGCCACCGGGCCGGAAGACCGCGCGTGACATGTTCGGCAGCCGCGGCTGGGTGGTACACAACGAGACCAACCCTTACGGCTTCACGGGCGTGCACGACTGGCCGACCGCGTTCTGGTTTCCCGAGGCGGGAGCGTGGCTGGCGCTGCACTACTGGGAGCATTACCTGTTCACAATGGACGCGGCGTTCCTGCGCGAGCGGGCGTACCCGATGATGCGGGACCTGGCCCAGTTCTGGCTCGACGAGCTGGTGGTCGACCCGCGCGACGGCACGCTGGTGGTGTCGCCGAGCTTCTCGCCCGAGCATGGTGACTTCACGGCCGGTGCCTCGATGTCGCAGCAGATCGTGTGGAGCCTGTTCACCAACGTGCTCGAAGCGGGCGAGGCGCTCGGCGGTGACGGCGGGTTCCTGGCCGAGGTGCGCGCCGCGCTCGGGCGGCTCGACCCGGGCACGCATGTCGGTTCGTGGGGGCAGCTGCGGGAGTGGAAGGGCGACTGGGACAGCCCGACCGACGAACACCGGCACGTCTCGCACCTGTTCGCCCTCCACCCGGGCAACCAGATCGCTCCGTTGACCGACCCGGAGTACGCCGCCGCGGCGAAGGTGTCGCTCACCGCTCGCGGCGACGGCGGCACGGGCTGGAGCAAGGCATGGAAGATCAACTTCTGGTCCCGCCTGCTGGACGGCGACCACGCACACGCGATGCTGAGCCAGCAGTTGCGGTCCAGCACGCTCACCAATCTGTGGGACACCCATCCGCCGTTCCAGATCGACGGCAACTTCGGCGCGACCGCGGGTGTGGCGGAGATGCTGCTACAGAGTCACACCGGCGAGGTACACGTGCTGCCGGCCCTGCCCGGAGCCTGGCCGGACGGCGCGGTCACAGGGCTTCGGGCCCGCGGCGCCCTCACCGTCGACGTGCGCTGGGCCGGTGGCGCGGCCCGCGAGATCGCGGTGACCGCCGGCGTCACCGCCCCGGTGGTCCTACGCAGCCCGCTGTTCGCCGGCCCGCACCGGCTAGTCGACACCACCACCGGCGGCGAGGCACCGGCCAGCGTCGACGGCGAGCGCCTCACCTTCACCGCCCACAAGGGACACCGCTACGCCGCCACGGCCGGCCTGTCCCTGGCCGCCACCGCGCTGCGCCATCCCGCGACGGACTGATTCGAATGGCCGATGCGGGGGCGGACGAGTCGACGTCGGTCGCGGCGGCTTTCGAGCGATGTGCCGGACCAATAGCTTTCCTAGCGTCGCTGTCATGACCGATGACGATGTCGACCGCAGGCGCGTCCTGCGAAACGCCGCCACGTTGGGCGCGGGCGCGCTGGCGGCGAGGGCTGGACATCGAGGGCAACGAGGCCGGTCGCGGGCCGGTCTACGCACGCGCGGTCCGCTTCGGCGTCACACCGTTCTAAAAGGACGGTCACGGGACGAGGCCGGCGTGATGCGCCAGGATCGCCGCCTGTACCCGGTTCGTTAGCTGCAGCTTGGCCAGTACCCGGCTCACATGGCTTTTCACGGTGGCCTCGCTGAGGTGCAGCATCTTGCCGATGTCGCTGTTGGGTAGGCCCTCGCCCACGGCGGCCAGCACCTCCCGCTCCTTGTCGGTGAGGACCTCGATGCGGCGCAGCGCGTCGCGGCGCCGCGGGCTGCTCGGCTCGGCGAACCGGTGCAGCAGCCGGCGGCATCCGGATGTCCATCAGCACCACGTCCGGCCGGTGTGCCCGTACCTCCCGCAGTGCCTGGTCGCCGTCTTCGGCCTCGCCGCCGCCCCCGATGTCGTCGTCCGCCGACATGATGGCCCGCAGCACCGCCCGGACCATCCACTCGTCGTCGACGACCAGCAGCCGGATCACTCGAACTCCTCCCGCGCCGTCGCCGCCACCGGTATGCGGGCGGCCACCTCGACCCCGCCGCGGGGCGGCCGGCGAGTGCGGGGGCCGCCGCGGACGAGCCGACCCCCCTCACCGATCCCCAGAAGGCGGTGCCCGCCGGCGGAGGCCGGGACGGCCGCCACGCCGGCGCTGTTGCGGACGACCACCCGGATGCCGTCGCTGCCGGACGCCACCACGACGGCCGTCCGCGCGTCCCGTGCATGCCTGTGCACGTTGGTCAGGGCCTCCTGCACGACCCGGTACACGGCATGCTCCACAAGGGACGGCGCCCACAGATCCGGATCGACCGTCAGGTCGACGGACATCCCGAGGGTCCGCGACTCGGCCACCAGCTCGGCCAGGTCAGCGATGCCCGGCTGTGGCCGCAGCGGCGCCGCGCCACCGTCGCGCAGGACCCCCACCAGCGTGCGCAGCTCTTCCAGCGCGGCCCTGCCGATCGTCTGGATCTGACCGGCGATCTGCGCCGCGTCTCGCCCTTTCGCCGACTCCAGCGCGGTGGCGTGCAGCACCATGAGCGAGACCCGGTGCGTGACGACGTCGTGCATGTCGCGGGCGATCTGCGCCCGTTCCTGGGCGCGCGCCTGGTCGATGCGCAGCCGCTGCTCGCGTTCGTTGCGCTCGGCCCGCTCGCGCAAGCTGGCCTCCAACTCCCGCCGCGAGGTCAGATACAGGCCGGCGAAGGGCGGCAGGATGCAGCCGCCAGCACCAGGTCGAGGGCGCGGATCGAGCGCACCATGCCCGCGAGTCTATGCAGCCCCCGGACGCTGGCGCGTCCGTCATTGGATGCAATCAAAAGGCGCACGCCGCGTCCGCGCCGGCCGACCAAGGGCGGACGGCTCAAGGCACATCGCTCGATGCTTCTCCGGTACCGCCAAACCTAGCGTCGGGGCATGGATTCTGAACCTCGCAGCCTGGCCCGGCCGCTCCAGTGGGCCTTCGCCGCCTTCGCGACCCTGAACGCCGGGGTTTTCCTGGCCGGCTCCGGTGCCACGGTGTTCCGGGAGATGGGGGTTGCCGGCTACGGCCTCGCCGCGGTCCTGTCGGTGCTCGCGGCCATGCGCTGGGACCGCGACGGCCGCCGGCTGGCGATACGGCTGCACCTGGCCATGGCGCCGGCCCAGTTCGTGTTCGGCATCGCGGAGCCGGTCGCGCTGCTCGGGATCGTCGCCTCGCTGGTCGTCCTCGCGCAGTGCCGGCCGCGGTTTCCGCACCTGTCACCGCGGGCACGCCGGATCTGGCTGACCGCACACGTCGGGTTCAGCGTGGGCTGGCTAGGCGTCGCCCTGACGATGACCGTACTGGCCATCATCGGCTGGGCCGCGGACTCCCACCCCATGCGGCACGGCGCCTACGAGGTGCTGCACGTCATCGACCTCGCGGTCGCGGTACCGTCCATGGCACTGTCCATCACCACCGGCCTCGTCGTGTCGCTGGGAACCAAGTGGGGCCTGGTGAAGCACTGGTGGGTACTCGCCAAGTTCGCCATCTCGGTGAGCATCCCCCTTGTCGCCGGCACCGTCGAGAGCGCGCTCGCCGACGAACTGGCCCTGCGCACGGTCGAGCCTGGCGGGCAGCCCGGTGCCACGGGTGTCGCGCTGGTCGCCTGCCTGGGCGCCTTCACCGTCGCGCTGTGGGCCGCGACCATCCTGTCGGTCGTCAAGCCCTGGGGGCGTACGCCGTGGTGGCGGCGGTCCGACGTGAAGCCGGCTTCACCGGTGAAACTCCGCGCGTGATGGTCTACGTCCGCCGGTGGTAGATGTTGCGGCGAGGCTTGCGGTCGTGGTCCATATACGTCGGTGGGATGAACTCGGGCTTGCCGTCGTCGGCCATCCGCACTTCCCATTCCCCGCGGTGGATGAGCCGATGGTGATACCCGCACAGCAACACCCCGTTGTGGAGTGCGGTCCTTCCGCCGGCGGTCCAGTGGGTGATGTGGTGTCCGTCGCACCATCGTGGGGCCGGTCACAGCCCGGGAACGCGCACCCGCCGTCCCGTGCGACCAGGGCTCGTCGTAGTGGTCCGGTGAACAGCCGGCGGGACTGTCCCACGTCGAGGATTTGTCCGTCGCCGCCGAGGATCATGGGGATGATGTGGGCGTCGCAGGCCAGCCGCCGTACCTGCTGCGCGCTCAACCGTTCCCCGGTGTCGAGGTGCCCGTGCCGCAGTTCTTGGCGCAGCACGTCGTAGGGCACGGTGACCACGACTTGTGGCCGGTCCCCGCCGTTGGCCGGCAGCTGGGTGGTGCGCAGCGCCAACCGGCACACCTCGGCCAGGGCGTCGGCGCGGCGTTGGGTGGCGGTCCGCTGGCCGTCGGGTTTGCATAGCGGGTCGAGGGCGGCGTTGATGGTGGCGGCGGCTTCGGCGTCGAGCCAGCCGGTGAGGCGGTATCTGCCGTCGCCGTTGTTGGTGAGGGTGAACGCTCGGGTTTGTTGGGCGCGTTTGGCGTCGCGTTCGGCGGCGCGTCGGTCGGCGTCTTCGGCGACTTCTGGTGCGACGTGGGCCAGGATCCGCTGTGCGGCTTTGCGGAGGATGGCTGGGTCCCAGTCGGCGAAGTCTTCGATCAGGGTCTTCTCGGCCAGGTCCACGATGTCGGCCGAGGTCTCGGGTGCCAGGTCGTGGACGGTTTTGGCGATGACGTGGGCTTGTTCGACGGTGAGCGTCGCGGTGGACAGGGCGGCGTCTAGCACCGGCCGCTTGTCCAAGTCACTGGCCAGGTCGACGATGCGCCTGGCGGTGTGGATGCTGACGTGGAGGTGTTCGCGGAGCCAGACGGTGGTGCTGGCGGCCTGCTGCGCGATCGGTAGGTTGCGGCCGTCGATCTCGCGGATCAGGTGCAGTTTGATCGCGGCGAGCATCTGCTCCGCGTTGTGCACCGTGTGCACGGCGGTGATGAGGTCGGTGTCGGGCAGCGACCAGACCGGGGTGTCGGCGCATTGGCCGGCGACATCCCGTAGCTGCTCCAACGTTTGCCGCACGTATTGATTCTCGTACGTTTGTGCGGTGATCGTTGCCCGCGCGGGCGCCACGCCGAGCGCGACACGCCGATGCTCCAGAACTAGGTTCGCACCGGTGCACGGTCCTGCGGTCATAACGCCAGGTGGACCGCGCGCTCAGGGGGCGCCGAGCTCGCGGGAGTCGTGCTTGTGGGGCCGCGCTTGTGGGGTCGTGGTTGTGGAGCGGCCTGGATGTGAAATCCGTGCTTGCTTGATCTCCCGGGTCGTGGGGTGGGTGCGGCTTGTGCGGGGCCGGCTAGCCCCGGTCTTCGCCTCGGGTCGACCGTCGATCAAGGACGTTTGCGTGGATCAAGGGCAAACGCACGCGGAAAAGAGATCGAACCGCGTGCATTTGTCCTTGATCCACGAGAAGAGGGGGTACGAGCAGGAAGGTGGTGAGCGTCGGGGCCGATGGGCGGCGGGGCAGGCGTGGGGAGGGCGGGTCAGCGGCCGCGGGGGAGGGTCTTCAGGCGCGGGTTGGCGGCGACGACGGGGCGGACCAGCTTGCCTGGCAGGATGACGCGCGACGTCATGCCCGCGTCGCCCCATCGAAACAACGCGACCCTCGCGCGGAGCCGGCGGGCTAGCCGTTCGACGACCATGAGGCCGGAGGTCGTGGTTTCGCCGGCGTCGAGGCCGGCGAGGCCGTTCAGGCGGGCGTTGAGCTGGTCGAGGACCTCGGGCTCCATGCCGGGGCCGCCGTCGTGGATGTCGACCAGGATGCGGCCGTCCGGCAGGGTGCCGCCGACCACGTGCACGGGTGTGCCGGCCGGGGAGAACATCGTCGCGTTGTCGAGCAGTTCGGCTAGCAGGTGGACGACGTCGACCACGGCCCACGGCGCGACTTCGACGGTCGGCAGGCACAGCACCTCGATCCGTCGATATTGCTCCACTTCGGACGCTGCCGCTATGGCCACATCGGATAGCGGGGCCGGCTGCTTCCACCACCGGACGGGTTCCTCGCCCCGCAGAGCGCGGAGGCTGGCATCCTGGCGTCGCAACTGGACGGTCAGGTGGTCGAGGCGGAAAAGGGCGTCGAGGCGTTCGGGGTCGGTCTCCTGAGCCTCCAGCTCGCTGATGAGCGCGAGCTGCCGGGCCAGCAGGTCCTGCGTGCGCTCGCCGACGGCGCGCTCGGCGGTGCGGGCGCGGCCGCGTTCGACGGCGGCGTCGACCTGTGCGCGGTACCGGGAAGCGGGGAACGAGGCCTGATCGGCCGCGGTGCGCGGATTCTCGCCCGCCAGCGGCGCCCGCCCAGCCGCCGGTACCCGCCCAGCCGCGAAGTCGCGCCCAGAGCGCGTGGGAGACGACGAGCGCGGAGGAGACGACGAGCCCGGGGGAGCGGAGGTGCGCGGAGGGGCTGAGGTGCGCGGAGGGGCAGCCGAGCGCGGGGCGGGTGCCGTGCCGTACACGGGGCCTCGTGGACGCGAGCCGCCAGCCGGCCGGGAGCCGCGAGGCGCGGGGGCCGGGCCGCGGTACGGCGGCCGGCCGGCGGCCGTGGCGATCGCGGGGGTTCGGCGGCGTACGCCTCGGGAGATCAGGTATCCGACGAGGATGACGAGCAGCGCGGCCGCGATGCCGGCACCGACCACCGGCGCGGCGCCCCATGCCCGGATGGTGCCCGACTCTTCCGCGAACCTGTACGTCACGATGGCTCCCCCCACCGGCGCCTACCTCGATGAACGGAAGGCGCCGGTCAGGAGTTCGACGGAATCACGATCAAATTTGCTAGTACCCCTTCAGGGTGATGGTGCGGATGTCCCGGGGCACGCTCAGAGAGTCGGTAGCTCCTCGGGAGTCCCAGCGGTGGCGGCGGCCATCCGGCTCAGCCACGCGTTGACCACGGCCAGTTCGTCTGGCGTGAACCCTTCGGAGAGCCTGGCCTCCACCGCCTTGACCGCCGGACGCGCCGCGTCGAGCCGCCCGCGGCCCGTGCCAGTGAGGAAGATCTGCTGCGAGCGGCGGTCCTGTGGATGCGGGCGGCGCTCGATGAGCCCGGCGCGCTCCAGGCCGCCGAGCATCTCGTTCGCGGACTGCCGCGCGGTCGACACCCTGCGCGCCACGTCGGCGACGGACGCCCCGGGGTGCTCGTCGAGGATCAGCAGCGACGCGAACTGCGCGACCGACAGCCCGTGCTCGCCCAGCGCCTCGGCCACCACGCCGCGCATGCTCAGCCAGGCGTGGCGGACCAGAAACGTCGAGCATTCCTTGTCGTCGGTCACGGTTCCCATTCTGCCTACCGTACTATTGACAGGTACCTGACGATCGTGCCACGGTAGCCGCATGACCGTCAGGGACCTGTCATTCTCTCATAGCCGTCAACGGCGCGTGCTGTCTGTTCTCGTCCTCTCCGCGGTGCTGATCTGGATCGACACGACAATCCTCGGCATCGCCCTCGAGCACCTCGCCGACCCGCGGCACGGCCTCGGCGCCACGCCGGGCGAGCTCCAGTGGGCGGTCGGCTCGTACGCGCTGCTCTTCGCCACCGCGCTGTTCGCCGCCGGCGCGCTCGGCGACCGGTACGGGCATCGCACCATCCTGGTCGCGGGCCTTGCGGCGTTCGGCGCGGCGTCCGTCTGGGCGGCCTGGGCCGGCGACGCGACCAGCCTGATCCTGGCCCGCGGCCTGATGGGCGTGGGCGGAGCGATGATCATGCCGACGTGAGCGTTGACCATCCCGCGCCCGATGCCCATCACGGGCGCGACGTTCCGGCCGGAGCGCCGGCCCGGCGCGATCGCCGCCTGGTCGGCGTCGAGCGGCCTCGGCGTCGCGTTCGGCCCGCTGCTCGGCGGCGTGCTGGTCGACAACTTCTGGTGGGGGTCGGTCTTCCTGGTCAACCTGCCCATCGTCGCGGTCGGCCTGGTCGGCATCATCGGGTACGCGCCAAACCCGCGCGCCGAGCGGCGCCGCCGGCCCGATCCGTTGGGACTCGTACTGTCCACGGGCGGACTGGCGGCTCTCGCGTACGGGCTGATCGAGGGTGGGCAGGACGCCGACTGGGCGCGCGTCGAGGTGTGGGCGCCGATCACCGTCGGGGTGGTCCTGGTCGCGCTGTTCGTGACGGTGGAGTGGCGGTCGCCGGACCCGAGTTTCGACCCGCGACTGTTCAAGAACGGCCGGTTCGCCGCCGGCAACCTGGCGCTCGCGGCGCTGTTCTTCGGCATCACCGGGCAGATGTTCTACGGCAACTTCTATCTACAGGGCGCGCGCGGAATGTCCGCATTGGACACCGGACTCGCGTTCGTGCCCGGCGCGCTCGGTGTCGTGGTCGGATCGGGGCTCGGCCCGCGACTGGTCAAGCGGTACGGGCTGGCCGCCGTGTCGGGCACCGCGCTGCTGGTGGTGGCCGCGTCGTTCGCCACGAACCTCACGTTCGGCGTGGACACGCCGCTGGCCTGGTTCTGCACCGTGGGCGCGATCAGCGGTGTCGCCATGGGAGCCGTGATCGCACCGACCGTGGCGGCCGTGATCGCGGTGCTGCCGATGGACCGGATGGGCGCCGGCTCGGCCGTCAACAACACCGTCCGGCAGGTCGGCAGCGTGCTCGGCATCGCGGTGCTCGGTACCGTCCTCACGGTCACGTACCGGGACCGGATCGCGCCCGCCCTCGGCGGCCTGCCACCCGAGACACGCACCGCCGCCGAGTCGTCCGCGGAGCACACCCGGTACGTGGCCGGTGCGCTCGACCAGCCCGACCTGGTAGCCGCCGCCGACCGGGCGTTCGTGGAGGCCATGCACGTCACCGCGCTCAGTGCCGCCCTGGTCGCATTGGCCGGCGCGGTCCTGCTGCTGCGCGCTTTCCGCACGCGCCGCACCCCGACCGCCACCGTCCCGTCCACACCCGACCGGCCCGCCACCGTGGCCGCACACTGATGCGCTGTCGAGTCAGCCCCGTGCCACCGTCAGCGTCGACACGCCCGCCGCCACATCGATGTCGTACCCGGGGCGGGCGGGCGCCCCCCCCCGGGGGTCGGAGGGCGGGGGCCCCCCCCCCCCCGCCCTGCCCGCGCCCGCCGCCTGCGACCTTGG
>NZ_JAIBNX010000114.1:0-6830 GCF_026130045.1 Micromonospora sp. CPCC 205371 | reverse complement strand
CGCTGATGCACTGCCGAGCCACCCCCGTCCCACCGTCAGCGCCACCCCCCCCGCCGCCACATCGATGTCGTACCGGTCGCGGGCGCCCGCCCACTCCGGCGGTTCGAAGACGGTGCCGCCCGCCACGCCGGCCTGCCCGCGACCGTCCACAGTGACCTGGGCGGCGCCGCTGCCCACCCGCACGCGAGCGGGCGCGCCGCCGGCTGTCCGCACGCTCACCTGACCGGCCCCACCGGTGACCCGCACCGGCAGCGTGCCGGCCGCGGGTGGCAGTGCGAGATCTATGGCGTTGGCGCCGCCGGCCAGGTCCACGCCCGAGACCGGGCCGGCGTCGAGGTCGAGCCGCTGGTCGGCGGCGCCCGCGGCGATGCGCACATGCCAGGTGACCGCCGCGTTGAGCCGAACGTCCACCGATCGTGTACCGCCGGGCAACGCCAGCCGCACCACGCCATCTTCGCCGGTCACGTCGGACCGGTCGGGGGAGTCCGGTTTGGAGGCCGAGATCCGGTACAGGTCGTCGCCCAGGTCGGCCGAGTGCACCGCCACCACGGTCGCTCCGCTCACCAGCTCAAACGTCGCCGAGTCCCGGTCGCCGCGCGGCGCGGACAGTACCAGGTCGTCGCCGTCGCGGGCGGCCTCGACCAGCGCCACCAGCACGGTTGCCGCGGCCACCACCAGTACCGCCGCCCCGGCCACGAACCACCACAAGCGCCTCACGCCGGTGGCTATACCCGAGATCGATGGCCATCATGCCTGCGCCGGAAGGGGGCAGCGCGACGGCCGGTCGGGGTGGGACGATCGAGGCTTGGAGACGACCGGCGGGGGGTCGGCATCATGGCGAGCGAGCAGACCGAGGCGCGCCCGGCGACGGCGGAACGCCGGCCGGAGCTCGACGCGATCCGCGCGCTGGTCGTGGTCGGGCTGGTGTTCTTCCATTCGGCGCTGGTCTTCGATGCCGAAGACGACTTCTACGTCAAGAACCCCGAGACCACCGGCGCCATCATGATCATGGCGGGGTTCGCCGTGGTGTGGGCGATGCCGATCCTGTTCCTGATCGCGGGGCTCGGCTCGTGGCACTCGATGCGCAAGCGCGGCCCGGGCGGTTTCACGGTCGAGCGGCTGCTCCGGTTGGGCGTGCCGCTGGTGTTCGCGACCCTGACGATGATCCCGATCCCGCAGTGGCTGCGGCTGCGCGCCGCTGATCCCGCCTACGACGAGTCGTACCCGCGCTTCCTGCTGCGCTTCCTCGACGTCCACCTAGACCTGGCCGACTTCCCGTTCATCCTCGACGGCGAGCACTTCGAGACCGGGCACCTGTGGTTCGTGGTGCTGCTGCTGGCGTTCTCGCTCATGCTGGCCGCGGTGGTGCGGCTGCTGGCCGGTCGCGCCGCGCCGACCGGTGACCGGATCGCGGCGGCGGTTACCCGGCACCGCGGCCTCGTGCTGCTGCCGGCGCTGCCGATCGCGGTCGTCTGTGCCCTGGTCGGGCTGGAGGAGGCGTTCGCCGGCTGGAGCCGCTGGGCGTACCTGTTGTTCTTCCTCTTTGGCTTCCTCCTGGCCGCCGATGGGCGGCACCGCGAGGTGATGCGCCGCGACGCGGTGATCGCCGCCGTGGTGGGCGTCGCGGTGTTCGCGGCCGGCATGCCGCTCTTCCTGGCGGTCGACGAGCCGTTCACGGAGATGACACCGCTCGCGATGGTCGCCCGCGCGTTCTTCGGCGTGGCCGGCTGGTGCTGGGTCACCGGCATCCTCGGCCTGCTCGACCGCCGCCGCCGGCAACGTCCTTCGCCCGACCCGGCACAGCCGGCTCAGCCGCCGAGCCGCAAGGCCCGCGCGTACGCCTATCTCGGCGCGGCCGTTCTCCCGCTGTACATCCTGCACCAGCCGATCGTGGTGGCGGTCGCCTACCAGGTGGTGCGGTGGGACGCGTCGATCCCGGTCAAGTATCTGGCGATCGTGGCCGCGTCGCTGGCGCTCACGGTGGCGGCGTACGACCTGCTGGTGCGGCGCACGGCGGTGACCCGCTTCCTGTTCGGCATGCGCCCGTAGACGGGCCTAGGAGACGCGCTTGGCGCGCGACCCGTCCGGGGAGACGGCGAACCAGTCGTCGGCCACACCATGCCCGGCGGTCTGGCCGAGCTTCCGGTCGGCTCGGAAGTAGTACAGCGGGCGACTGTCGAGCGTGAGCTGCTGGGTGGCGCCCGGCCGCGTGATCACGCCGACGAGGCTGGCGTCGAGGGCGGCGTCGATCTGCACGCCGTCCGGCGCCAGCACCGGCTCCCAGCGCTCCAGGCACTCGCCGGTGCACGCGCTCTTCGGCGGGTTCGTGCGGTCCCGGTCGTACCGGTACACCGTGCGGCCGGTGCCGTTGATCACGATGGGGGAGAAGCGGGTCAGGTAGGCCACCCGCAGGACCTGCGGCCGGCCTGACGTGCCGGGTTTCGCCGGGGCGGCCGCCTGCTCGGCCTTGCCGCCGCGCGGTCCGATCGCGAACCAGGCGTTGCCGACGCCGTGCCCGACGGTCTGACCGAGCCTCACGTCCTTACGGAAGTGGTACATCGGCCAGCCGTCCAGGGTGAGCTGCCTACCGCCGTCCAGGCGGGTGATGGTGCCGACCATCTCCGGCTCGATGCCCGTCTCGACCCGGAAGCCGTGCGGCGCCAGCACCGGCTCCCAGGTCTTCAGGCACGTGGTCCAGCACTCGCTGGCCGGAGGATCGGTGGAGTCCCGGTCGAACCGGTACACCGTGCGGCCGTCGCCGCTGATCACGAGGGGCGAGAACCCGTCGAGCTCGGCCACTCGCAGCACGAGCGGTGCCGAACCACCGGCCCCGGAGGCAGGGCCGGTGGTGGCGGGCCCAGTGATGGCAGGCACGGAGGGTGCCGGCGCCCCGCACCCCGCCAGCGCGGCGGCGACGATGAGGAGGGCCAGCGGACGGGTACTCATTGGACTCACCCCGCGTTGCGTTCACCAGGCAGGGCATGGCATAGTCGCCAGGACCGACGCTGGCTCAATGGTGATTGATGTGGTTGCCTCCAATACGGCCAGCGGCGCCGGCCGGTTCACGGCAGTTCTGGTTCTGGCATTCGCGCTGCAGGCGTGCAGTCCGCAGTGGACGGACGAGCGCGCCGACGATCCGTACTATGCCGAGGTCCGCGCGTCCGGCAGCGAGCCGACACCGACCCCTAACACCTTCACCTGGTCGTGCGGGCGCAACCTCGAAGGTCACCGCAACACCGCCAACTATGTCGTGGCGCCCGGCGTGCCCGGCCCGCCGCACCACGTGCACGACTACGTCGGCAACCTCTCGACCGGTCTCGACTCCACCGACGAGAGCCTCGCCGCCGCGCGGACCACCTGCACCAACGGCGACAAGTCCACGTACTACTGGCCGGTCTTGCGCAAGGGCGCCCGCGCCGATACCGGCCACGGGACGATCGATGTACCGGAAGCGGTGACGCTGACCGCGTATCCGGACTCACGTAGCCCGGTCGTGGCGATGCCGCGCCTGCTGAGGGCGACCACCGGCGACGCCCGCGCCGCCACCCACGACACCGGGCTGGCCCGGCCGACCTGGACCTGCGCGGGCGGCGGCTCGCTCGGCCTGGAGTATCCGCTGTGCCCCCGCGGTGCGCGGCTGCTGCGCGTGTTCGACTTTCCGAGCTGCTGGGACGGGCGGCGCGTCGACAGCCCGGACCACCGCGCCCACCTGGTGTTTCCGGCGCCGCAGGGGTGTCCACCCGGTACGTTCGCGGTGCCGCGGCTGCGGCTGACGGTGGCGTACGCGCGGCCGGACGGCGACCGGTTCGCGATCGACGGGTTTCCGGACCAGCGCGGCAGCCCCGCGACCGACCACGCGTTCCTGGTCAACCTCATGCCGGAGGCGCTGATGGCTCGGATCGTGCGATGCCTGAACACCGGTGCGGATTGTTCGTGAACCGACCGCGCGATCTCGTCGTAGTGCCAGTGACCGACCGGAGAGGGGCGGGCGGATGGCTTCCAGCGACGAGGCGCTGGTGAGGTCGCTGTACGAGCAGCACGGCAAGGCGCTGCTGGCGTACGCGAGCCGGGTGACCGGCGACCGTGCGCTGGCCGAAGACGTGCTGCAGGAGACCCTCATCCGGGCCTGGCGGCACGCCGCGACGCTGTCGGAGCAGACCGGCTCGATCCGGGGCTGGCTGTTCACGGTGGCGCGCAACGTCATGACCGACAAGATGCGCGCGAAGTCGATCAGACCGACCGAGGTCGCCGAGTCGCCGGCCACGGTGCCGGTCGAGCGCGACCACGCCGACCGGGTGGTCGACTCCGTGGTGGCGCTGGACGCCCTGGAACGCCTCTCCGAGGAGCACCGCAGCGTGCTCGTGGAGATCTACTTCCAGGGGCGCAGCGTCGCGGAGACCGCCGAGCATCTCGGCATACCGCCCGGCACCGTCAAGTCCCGGTCCCACAACGCGATGAAGAACCTGCGAGAACTGCTGCTCGGGCGCTCCGCCGCCCTGAAGGGGGTGGCGTGATGAGCGCCGGTTCCCACGAGGCGCCGCAGCTCGGCGCGTACGTGCTGGAGACGCTCGACCCCGACGAGCGGCGCGCTGTCGACGCCCACCTCGCCGAGTGCCCGGAGTGCCGGGCCGACCTGGCGGAGCTGGAGGCGGTGAAGGACGTGCTCAACGACATCCCGCCGGAGGCGCTGGTCCAGGGGCCGCCGGACGCCGACCTGGTGCTCCAGCGGACGCTGCGCCAGATGCGCGGCGAGGCCGCGCGGAGCAGCGGGCGCCGCGGGGTCCCGGCGGCCGCCGCGGCGCCGGCCGCACTAGCTGGGGCGCTCGGCGCCGGGGTCGCGGTGGGCCGCGGTACGGCCCCGACGCCGGGCGCCCAGGTCACACCGCCGGCGCCGTCCGTGTCGGTGACATCGGCTGTACCGGGCACGCGCGCCGGCACGGTCGACGACCCGGCGTCCG
This sequence comes from Micromonospora sp. CPCC 205371, assembly GCF_026130045.1. Taxonomy (GTDB): domain Bacteria; phylum Actinomycetota; class Actinomycetes; order Mycobacteriales; family Micromonosporaceae; genus Phytohabitans. The sequence goes on along the minus strand of NZ_JAIBNX010000114.1, from coordinate 1,872 downwards.
GGGTGCGGCTGACGGCACGTGTCATGCCGGCGGCCGGCTGGGTGCGGGTCAACGCCGCGGTGAACGGCATCCCGGCTGGGGAGAACTGCCGGCTGATCGTCGTGGGTAAGGACGGCTCGCGGGAGATCGCGGCCGGCTGGATCGTGTCGAAGGCCGGCGAGAGCGGCGGTACCACACTGGACGGCAGCGCGGCGGTAGCCCCGGACAACGTGGCCGCGGTCGAGGTCGTCAACACGGCCGGCCGCCGCTTCGTCACACTCCCGGTGTGACCCGCTTGATCACGGGCGGGTGTGGATGGGCCAGACCTCGCGGGAGTTGTGATTCAGGGCCACGTCGAAGCGCGCTATCCGTACGCGCGGGGGGACCGCGAGCGGCGTGAGCATCGCCAGCAGCGCGAACGCGGCACCGACGCCCGCCGTGGCGGCCGCCGTGCCCGAGGCGCCGCCCGCGAACGCGAGCCCCGTCACCACGCCCAGCGCCAGCGCACCGTTGAACGCGCCGCCGGCCAGCCCCGATCGGTGTGCCGGCACCCCGGCCAGCGCGAGCACGGTGCCGGCGGCGAACACCAGCGCCAGCCCGGCACCGAGCAGCACCAGCCCGGGCAGCACAACCGTCAGGTACCCGGTGTCGGGGCCCACCCGCGAGAGCAGGAGCAGCCCGGCGGCGCCGGCGGCCAGCCCCGCCGTGAGCAGCGCGGGGGCTCCGTAGCGGGCGTGGGTGCGGCGGGCGAGGTGGCCGGCGAGCACGAGCGCCGCGACACCCGGCAGGAGCGCCGGGGCGATGCGGTCCGCGGGCAGGGCCGCGACGAGCAGCAGGCCGGCCAGCGCCGCGCCGGTGGCGGACAGGCCGATCGCCAGCCGGCCCCGCCCCCGGCGCCGCCCACGCAGGTACGCCACCGCCTGCCGCGCCCGCCCGCGCTGCGGCCAGGGCGGCGGGTCCGACACGAGCCGCGGCGCCAGGTGCAGGGCGGCGGCCGACACCAGTACCGCCGGCGCGAAGCCCCACCGCCACGACGCCCAGCCGTCCAGGGCGCCCGGGAGCAGGGCGCCGGCGGTGGCGCCCAGCACCGACAGCCCACCCCACGCGGCGGCCAGCTTCGGCTGCGCGCCGCGGGCGGTGAGCCGGCGTACCGCTGCCAGCGCCGCCGGGGCGATGAGCGCGGCGCCCACACCCTGCCCGAGCCGGGCGGTGGCCAGCGTCGCGAAGCCGGACGCCAGCGCCGCCATGATCGAGGCGCCCGCGAACGCGGCCAGCCCGACCACGAGCAGTGGTCGCGCCCCGTACCGGTCGACCAGCCGGCCGCCCACCGGCAGCAGCAGGCCGAACGCGAGCGCGTACACGACACCCACGAGCGCCGCACCGGCCGTGTCTAGCCCCAGCTCGCGGCCGATCGTGGGCAACGGAAGAGCGACCACGGTCATCGTGGCGACCACCGTGGCCTGCACGGCGCCGAGCAAGGCGTATGCCTGACCGCGCCGGTCGACGTCACTCATAGCGTCGTTCATGGCCCACGCTCCTCCCGCGCGAGAAGCGGCCAACTTCGACCTATACGTCGGTGGGGGCCAACCGGTTCACACGATTTCTTAGTCAGTGCTACTCATTCGCCGCGATTCGCGCGGGCCACTTCCCACAGCGTCTGGAGGCTGATGACCTGCGTCGGGCCGGAGAGCGCCGCACGCAGCCGCTGGTTCGCGGGCTCCGGCGCCGGTGGCGACGCGGCCTCGCCGAGCAGCGCCTGCCAGTGCGCCGCCGCCTCCCGCTGGCTGGCCAACTCGGCGTGGCGCCGCTCGCGTTCGCGCTCGTCGGCCTCCTGGCGGCGGCGCCGGCCACGTGCGGCCGCGTCGCGCGCGATCGCCCGCGCCTGCGCCGCTG
>NZ_JAIBNX010000113.1:10505-26532 GCF_026130045.1 Micromonospora sp. CPCC 205371 | reverse complement strand
GCGGGGCGGGCGGCGGGGCGCGCGGCGGGGCGGCGCGGCGCCCCGCAGGGGGCGGGCTAGGACGGGCAGAGGAGGCGGGCCGCCGCCCAGTCGCCGTGGTCGGCGCCTATGCCGTTGCCGCCGTCCGTCACACGGAGCTCCAACTGGGTGCCGCCGGTCACGTCTGCCACGATGGGCTCGGCGCCGGCCGCGCCGGTCAGGACGCTGCTCACCGCGCGCCGTGCGCCGTCGACCCACACCTCGAACCCGACCGAGCCGCTGTTGCCCATCTCGTCGTCGACGCCCACGTCGGCGCGGAACGACGTGCAGCCGGCCGGGATGTCGACCACGACACGCGACACCGCGTGCGCGCCGATGCCCTTTTCGTAGACCACGCCGCCGATGGTGATCGGGCGGCCGTCGCCGGCGGGCTGCTCGGCGTTGCTCATGTCGCGCTCGACCGGGCCCCAGCCGTTCTCGGCGACCAGGAACGGCAGGTCGCTCACCCACACGCCGCCCGCCGGCAGCGGGGCGCGGACGGTCGCGGTCGCGTCGACGCGCACCGGGAAGCCGTTCGACCGCGCGGTGACGGTGGCCGTGAGGTCATAGGACCCGAAGTCCGTCGACGACGGGGCGGTCACGGTGAATTCCCTTTGGCCAACGGGCGTGACGGTCCAACCTTCCGGTGCGGTCACCGCGACCGCCACGTCCTCGAGGGCGCAGCGCTCGGTCACGGTGACCGTCACGGGGTGCGGCACACCGGGGCGGATCTCGCCGGCCGTCGCCACGGCGACGTCCGGCGGGCAGGGCGCTGAGGCACGCGAGTCGACGACGCCGTCGGCCCGCACCTCGTCGCGCGTCAAGGGCCGCAACACCAGCGTGTACTCGTGGGTGCGAGTCGGTGAAACGCGGTACTCGCTGAGCACCGAGTTGGGTGTCTCGCCCATGCCGGTTTCGCCAGCCGCCGCGTGCAGCGTGACCCAGCCGTTGTTGCGCACCAGCGGGAGCTGGAAGTCGTACTCGGCGCGGGCCAGTTCGTCGTAGGGTGTCACGCTCACGTCGAGGTCGCCGCCGACGAGGATGCCGCCGCGTCCGTCGTGCAGGGTCGCCCACCGCGCGCCGGTGTGGTTGCCGTACGCCTGCGGCCGCGAGTACCGCACGTACTCCTTGTCGACGGTGGTGCGCCAGACACCCGTGAACGCCCCGCTGGACCGGTCGTTGTATGTCTCATGCGGACCCTTGCCGTAGAACGCGAACTGGCGCATCGAGTCGGGCACCTGGATCTGCACACCGACACGGGGCAGGTATGGCAGCCGGCCGGCGCCCGATCCGCGCGGCGTGACCCGGTGGTCGAGCGTGATGGTGCCGCGGCCGTCGATCCGGTACCGCATGACCTGCTCGATCTCGAACGTGGCGGAGCCACGGGCGATGCTGCGCACCTCCACGACGGCGGAGCCGTCTACTGTGGACGACGTCACACCCGTCACCGAGGTCTGGAGCCGGTCGAGGCCGAGCTGGTGCCAGATCTCCCGGTCGGCGGTGCCCCAGCCGTAGGTTTCGTTGCTTGTCGGCGGCCGGTACACGTCGAGCTGCGGGCCGGTGCGCAGCAGCTCCCGGCCGTCCGACGCCATCGAGCGCAGCGTGCCGGTGGCGGTGTCGAACCGGTACGTCCAGCCCTTGCCGGTCACCACGATGGCGTCACCGTCGCTGGACAAGCGCGCTGTGCCGGACGACGGCCGTTGCACGCCGGGGACCACGCGGCCGCCGGCGTCGAACTCGTCCCACCCGTACCGGAGGCCGTCGACGCCGACCGCTTCGATCTGGAGCCGGCGTGCGCGGTCATGGGGGTTCGGCGGCAAGCTACCAACGGAGAGTGACACCGTCTCGCCAGGGGAGAGGCGCAGGTGCCGGCTGCCCTCGCGTAGCGTGCGGTCGACCTCGACGAGCTTCCAGCGCAGCGTCACGTCGAGGCCGCCAGCCGTTTGTTCATTGTGGACGCTCACGCGGCCATCGGCGGCGCGGCTGAACCGGATCGGGGCGTGTGCCCACGCCACCTCGACGGTCTCGGGCTGGAGGTACCGGTCGGTGCCGACCATGCCGTCGGTGCCGGAGAGGCTGATGCCGAGGCTGTCGAAGTCTCCCTTGTGCTCGACGCCGTCGAAGTCGAGGGCCAGCGCCGGGGCCGGTGGCGTGACCGAGGGCGGGACGGCCGCGCCGTACACGCGCACCCACTCGACGGAGCCGCGCGCGAGCCGGGTGCGCAGGTCGTCTTGCTGCGTCTCGGCGTTGCGGCCGACGTTCACCTCGTAGAGGCCCGGGTCGAGGGTGCCGGTGCGGGCGGCGGTCGCCACCTCGACGCCGTCGATGAACAGTTTGAGGGAGGCGCCGTCGTACACGCCGGTGACCCGGTGCCAGGCGTCGTACCAGTCGGCCGGCACCGCCGCGGCGACCGAGGCGAAGCCCGCGTCGGTCGTGATCCCGAACTCGAGCGTGGTCCGGTCGCGCATCTGGAGGGCGTACGCGCGGCCCTTGGTGACGATCGGGAAGCTGCCGGCCCACTCGCCGGGCCGCACTCGCGCGTCCAGCGTCACGGCGCTGCCGGTGAAGTCGAGCCGTGGGTCGCGGAACGTGCTGACGAAGTCGTCCAGACTGGACAGTTCGAGGGTGCCGGACGCCACGGTGGGCTTGCCGACGAGGAACGCCTGGATGCCGTTGGGCGAGGAGTCTGGGGTGAAGTACAGGGGCTGCCGCAGGTTGGCTTCCGCCCAGTCCCAGATGAAACCGCCCTGCAACGACGGGTACTGCCGGACCAGCGCCCAGAACCGGTCGAAGTTGCCCATGCTGTTGCCCATCGCGTGGGCGTACTCGCCGAATACGATCGGGCGGGTGGCGGTGCGACCGATCGACTCGACGTACCCGGGTGTCGGGTAGCGCGGCCCCCAGACGTCGGCGAACGGCGCGTCGCCGTTGGGGCTGTTGGACTGGTGGTACAGCAGCCGGGTCGGCTCGTTGGCGTCCGCCCACGTGGCCATCGCGAAGTGTGCGGTGCCGAGCCCCGCCTCGTTGCCGGTGTCCCAGATGATGACGCTCGGGTGGTTCTTGTCGCGGGCCACCATCGCCTGGAACCGGTCGGCGAACGCGGCCTGCCACTCGGGCCGCGAGGCGAGGCAGTTGTTGGGGCAGTTCTCGTGGGAGTGCGTCTCGATGTCGACCTCGTCGGCGATCCACAGCCCCTCGCGGTTGGCGAGGTCGTAGAAGTACGGGTCGGAGGGGTAGTGCGAGGTGCGTACCGCGTTGATGTGCAGCTTCTTCATGAGCGCGACGTCGCGGCGCTGCGCCGCCCGGGTGACGTACCGGCCGGTGTCGGGGTCGGTCTCGGCGCGGTTGGTGCCCTTGATGAGCACCCGCTGGCCGTTGACGAGCATCTGCGCGTCACGGACCTCGACCTCGCGGAAGCCGACGGCCTGCGCGGTGGTGTGCGTGACCCGGCCGTCCGGCCCGACCAGCTCCAGCACCAGGGCGTACAGGTGGGGCGCATCGGCGCTCCACTTTAGAGGGTTGGGCACGGTTGCGGTGAGCGTGTCGCGGCCGGTCATCTCCAAGACGCGCCGGCCGGCGCCGGTCAGCAGGGTGCCACGCACGGTGTAGCCATCCGCGGGGCCCGCCACCGGCACCCGCGCGGTCAACACGGCGTCCACATAAGACTCGTCGAGATCGGTGGTGATGTAGGCGTCGCGCAGGTAAGTCTGCGGCGTGCTGTACATCCAGACGTCCCGGAAGATGCCGCTGTACCGCCACTGGTCGACGTCTTCCAGGTAGGCACCGGAACCCCAGCGGTGCACCTGCACGGCGACGCGGTTGGTGCCCGCGTGCACGAAGTCGGTGACGTCGAATTCGGCTGGCGTGTACCCGCCCTGGTCGTACCCGACGTACTGCCCGTTGACCCACACGAAGTACCCGCTGGTGACGCCCTCGAAGCGCAGGAGGCTCCGCCGGCCGGACCACGACGGCGCCACCTGGAACGAGCGGACGTACGCGCCGGTGGGGTTGACGTCGCGGGGCACCCGCGGCGGGTCGTCGGGCCAGATCTCCTCGGGGATGTTGCGGAACATGGGGTGGTCGACGAAGTCGGACTGCCACGTGTGCGGCACGGAGGCGGTGGGCCAGCCGGAGACGTCGTAGTCGGCGGCGTGGAAACCGGCGGGGACCTTGCTGGGGTGGTCGGCGATGGTGAGCTTCCAGTCGCCGTTGAGCGAGGCGGTCCACGGCGACCGTGCACTGTGGTCTGTAACGTCAGCGGCGGCGGTGCGGGCGTCCGCGTAAGGGCGCAGGAGCGCGTGCGGCTGCTCCTGCCCCTCGCCGGTCATGCCGGGGTCGTCCAGGTACCGGTAGACGTCGTCCACCGTGACCGGCCCGGAGGCCGGTGGCGGTGCTGCGCTGGCGGGCGCGCCGCCGGGCCAGAGAAGGACAGTGATCGCTAGGGAAGCCAGCACAGCACGGCGCGACATCGATAGCCTCCCGACCTCGGATCACACAGACCCGCACACAGCCCGACAACTCCGCACCCTTCCTAACATTAATGGAGACCCATATTCAAGGGGTTCACATAAGGTCGACGACGGCTATCGCACTCTCGACCAGGCTGCCGAGGTAGAGCCGCCCAGCGTGCTCGCGCACCCCGGTGACGAAGTGGTACCGGTCGCCGGCGCCCTGTAGGTCGGCGACCACGCGCCCGGAGCCGTCGACAGCCATCGCCCACGCCGTGCGCTCCGGCCCCGGCTGCAGGTGTTCCGGCAGCGCCCAGACTGTCCGCCGGATCAGCGGCGTGCGGGCGTGTGCCCAGTCGAGCAGGCGGTTGCGTGGGCTGCCGATGGCGATCCAGATCCGGCCGTCTGATCCCGTGCTCAGGTTGTCGGGAAACCCGGGCAGGTTGTCGACGAGCGTGTCTCGCTGCCCCGCCCGCGACCCGGTCAACCACAGTCGGGTGAGCCGGTAAGCGCCGGTCTCCGCGACGACCACAAAGGACTCGTCGGCCGCCAGCGCCACCCCGTTGGCGAACTGCAACCCGTCGAGCAGCACGTCGACCGCCCCGTCGGGCGTGCGCCGCAGCAGCCGTCCGGTGCCGGAGTGCTCCAGCAGGTCGCCGCGCCAGTGCGCGAGCGGGAAGCGGCGCGTGGAGTCGCTGAAGTACACCGTGCCGTCGCCGGCGATCGCGGCGTTGTTGCACACCGTGAGCTGATCGCCCGCCGGTACCAGGACCCTGAAGCGACCAGACGCCGGCTCGACGTGCAGCAGGCCGCGATACGCGTCGCAGACCAGCAGCGTGCCATCCGCGGCGATCTCGATGCCGAGCGGACGGCCGCCCGTTTCGGCGACGACCCGGGCGGCCCCGGAAGGCGGGACGGCGAGGATGCGGCCCTCCTCGACGCCGGTGTAGACGGTGCCGAGGGGGGGGACCGCCACGTCTTCGGGGCCGCCGCCGTCGCCCGGGAGTATGCGGGGCGCCGGCATCGGCGGCGCGCTGGCCGCCTGCCGAGCGCGCGGCGGGGCCGGCGGCGGCGACCACACCACTGGCTGGATGCGCGGCCGGCTCATGCGGGCCGGGCGAGCAGTTGGGCGAGGCTGGTGGGCGGGTGCCCGGTCACCTTGGCCACCGCGTCGCTGACCGGCAGGAATTCCCCGGACGCGATCGCGAGGTACGTGCTGACCCAGGCGTCGACCTGCCACTTCGGCGCGCCGTACGAAGCGCGGGAGGCGTACGCCTCATCGATGCTTTCGTCCTGGAATGTCACCTGTCGTCCGGTCGCCTCGGTGAGCGCGGCCGCCATCTCCGCCATGCTCAGCGCCTCAGGTCCGGTGAGGTCGTACGTGGCGCCCTCGTGCGCGTCCGGCGAAAGCAGCACCGCCACGGCCACGTCGGCGATGTCGTCCTGCGCCACCACGGCGGCCCGCCCGCTGCTGGCCGGCCCGCGGATCACGCCGTCGTCGCCGACCATCATCGGCACGAAGTCCATGTAGAGGTTGTCGCGCAGGAAAGTGAAGGCCAGCCCGCTGGCCCGGATGTGCTCCTCGGTGGCCCAGTGGTCACGCGCCAGCGTAAATGTGGCGTCCGGTGCGGCACCGAAGAACGACGTGTACACCAGCCGGGTGACCCCGGCGGCGGCCGCCGCGTCGACGAACGTCCGGTGCTGCGCGACCCGGTCGGGCTGCTCGGCGCCGGACACCATGAACACCGTCTCCACGCCTTCCAGCGCCCGCCGCACCGCGTCGGCGTCGCCGTAGCTGGCCTCGACGACCTCCGTGCCGTCCAGAGCGGGCGCGCGGGCCGGGTCGCGCACCACCAGCCGCTGGCCGACCCCGCGTTCGGCCAGTTGGCGGGCCACCCGCCCGCCGAGCCGCCCGGTGGCACCCGTTATCGCAAGAGCAGCGTCGATAGCCATGACCGCATCATCCTCCATCCATCCCGCCGGTGCCGGTCAGCGCCGGGATACAACCGCTCGCCGACGCAACGGAACTGACACGCCCGGGAAAGGACGTGCGCGGGCCGCAAACCTGGCACGCTGTCAGCAATCACCCCTCGCCCCGCCGGAGCGCCCCGTATTGACCGCCCCTACCGCAACCGTCGAGCCCGTCCCGGCCAGCGTCGAGCTGCGTCGCGTGGTGACGGCGTCGCTGGTCGGCACCGCCCTGGAGTGGTACGACTTCTTCATCTACGGCACGGCCGCCGCGCTGGTCTTCGGAAAGATCTTCTTCCCGTCGTACGACGACTCGGTGGCGGTGCTGGCGTCGTTCGCGACGTTCGGTGTGGCGTTCCTGTTCCGCCCGCTGGGCGGCTTCTTCTTCGGCCGGCTCGGCGACCGGCTCGGCCGGCGCTCCACATTGGTCATGACGACGCTGCTCATGGGCTTCGCGACCGGCCTGATAGGGCTTCTGCCGACCTACGAGGACATCGGCGTCTGGGCCGCGGTGCTGCTGGTGCTGGCCCGGATCTGCCAGGGCCTCGGCGCGGGCGCGGAGTTCGGCGGCGCGTCCACGTTGCTGGCCGAGCATGCGCCGCGCCGGCGCCGGGCTTACTACGCGTCGTTCGTGCAGACCGGCGTGCAGGTCGGCCTGCTCACCGGCACGGTGGCCTTCCTGCTGGTCGGGCTGCTGGGTGAGGAGGCCATGCTCGCGTGGGGCTGGCGCATTCCGTTCCTGGCGAGCTTCCTGATGGTGTTCGTCTCGCTGTATGTGCGGTTGCGGGTCGCCGAGTCGCCCGTGTTCCTCCGGATGGAGCGCGACCGCACGGTCGTCGAGACGCCCGTGCTCGACACGCTGCGCCACTATCCGCGCAGCTTCCTGATCGGCGTCGGCGCGCACATCTGCGACACGGCCGTCGTCTACATCTACAGCGCTTTCATGATCACGTACCTGACCAAGGAGATCGGGGTGAGCCGCACGGTCGCGCTCACCGGCGTGATCCTGTTCAGCGTGGTGGTGATCGCGCTCCAGCCCGTCTACGGGGCGCTCGCCGACCGCATCGGCCGGCGCCCGCTCAACATCTTCAGCGTGCTGTTCACGGCGGCGTTCGCGTTTCCGCTCTTCCTGCTCGTCGACACCGGGCAGCCGGTGGTGATCTGGCTGGCCCTCATCGTGGCGACCGCGCTTGGCTTCGCACCGATGATCGCGGTGCAGCCGATCTTCTACGCCGAGTTGTTCGGTGCCGGTGTCCGGTACACGGGATTCGCCGCCTCCCGCGAGGTCGGCGCCGCGGTCTCGGGCTTCTCGCCGCTGGTTGCCGCGGCGCTGCTCGCCGCGGGCGGCGGCTCGCCCTGGCTGGTGGCGGGCTGGATCGTGCTGACGGCGCTGGTGTCGCTCGTGGCGTTCGTGCTGTCTCGGGAGACCCGCGACGTCGACATCGCGGCGAGCCACCGGCTCCGCCCCGCAACACTGGTTCTTCAGGCGCCCCTGATGGAGCCGGAGCGCAGCCGCCGCGGGGTCGCGAGGTAGTCGCCCACCTCGTCGGGCTGGCAGGGCGGCGCGAAGTGGTACCCCTGCGCGAACTGGCACCCAAGCTCGCGCAGCAGCGCCGCCTGCCGGGGCGTCTCGCCCCCCCCGGCCACCGCGGCCACGCCCAGGCCCGCCCCTAGCCGGAGGATCGCGCCGACGACCCTCGCGCCGCGGTCGCCGCCGGCCTCGAGCGCGGCGGTGAACGTGTGGTCGATCTTCAGGATGTCGATCGGCAGGCGCTGCAGGTAGGACAGCGAGGAGTACCCGGTGCCGAAGTCGTCGACCGCGATCCGTACGCCGTGCTCGCGCAGCTCCGTGAGGCTCCGCTGGGCGAGCTGGCCGGTCGTGCTCGCCGCGCCCACCAGCACCGTCTCGGTGATCTCGACGATCAGCGCCTCGGGCGGGACGCTCTGCTCGCGGAGCATCGCCAGCACGTCCGGCGCGAAGCCCGGAGCCGAGAGCTGCCGGCCAGACACGTTGACGCTGATCGCGACCGCGTGCCGGGAGTGCCAGCGGCTGGCGTGCGCACACGCGTCTCGCATCACCTTGGCGCCGACCTCGACGACCAGCCCGACGTCTTCGGCCACCGAGATGAACTGGCTGGGCGGCACCTGCCGTCCGTCCGCTGTGGACCAGCGCAGCAGCGCCTCCAGCGCCACCGGCTGGCCGCTGGCCAGATCGACGATCGGCTGGTACACGACCGTGAGCGCGTCACCCGCGAGCGCCGCGCGCAGGCCGGCGGCCAGTTCGGCGTACTGGAGGCGGGCCTCCAGCATTGCCGGGCAGAACTCCACGACCTGGTTCTTCCCGGCCTCCTTCGCCGCGTAGAGCGCGAGGTCGGCGTCCCGGAGCGCTTCGCCGGGGTCGGTGCGCTCGGGGCCGAGCGCGAGCAGCCCGCCGCTGGCGGCCAGGTAGACCTGGCGACCGGCGAGCGGGTAGGCGTCGCGGATCGACTCGATGACGCGGGCGGCCGCCCGGTGGCAGGCAGCGGGCGTGATGTCGGCGAACAGCAGCGCGAACTCGTCGCCGCCCAGCCGCGCGATCGTGTCGACGGTGCCGGCCGCCGCGGTCAGCCGCTGTGCCACGCGTACCAGGAGCTCGTCGCCGACGGGGTGGCCGAGAGTGTCGTTGACGTGCTTGAAGCCGTCGAGGTCGACCAGCAGCAGGCCGGCCGGCGGCCGGTCGGGGTCGAGCATCAGCCGTTCGAGCCGGTCGGCGAAGAGCGCCCGGTTCGCCAGGCCGGTGAGGGGGTCGTGGTGTGCCCGGTGTGCCAGTTCGCGCTGGAGCGCCTGCTGCTCTTCGAGTGACTGCTGGAGCGCGTTCGACTGCACCACCAGCGCGGCCGACTGGACGTTCATCGCGTTGGCCCGGCGGCTCGCCAGGCTGGCGAAGAGCCCCAACCGCACCACGAGCAGCACGAGTAGCAGGCACGTCAGGACCGAGGCACCGACCAGCGCGGGCACCGCGTCGGGCGATACCAGGTCGCCGGAGGTGAGCAGGCCGATGACGGGTACGACGGGTGCCAGCAGTGCGAGCAGGACGAAGGTGACGAACCGGACGCGTGGCAGGCCGTCTTCGGGCAGGTCGGTGTCGAGCGCCCGGTACCCCTCGCCGTACGACGGGTGCAGCGCGGAGGCCGCCACGAGCACGCCGACGACCTGCCACGCGAGGTGAATCGGGCCACCGGGCTGAAAGGCGTCGAGGCCGTCGCGGCCCAGCCTGGTGACGGAGAGTAGATCTGCCGCGAGCACCGTGAGACCGGCGGCGGCCAGCAGGTACATGCTCCCCGTGCGCGAACGGGCAGCCGACACGATACGGACGACGCAGCTCAGCATCAGCAGGTCGAGCACCGCGTACGAGACGGCCACGCCAGCCTCGGCCGAGTCGGGGGCCCGCTCACCCAGGGACGGCTCGATCAGGAACGCCCACGCCACGATCGCGAGCCCAGCCGCGACGATGCCGGCGTCGAGGAAGTTCTGCTCGGTGGGCTGGGCGCGGCGCACCCCGAAGAGCAGGATCAGGCCCACGAGGAACAGCGCGTACCGCGTGGCCAGCGCGATCACCCATGCAAATTCGGACAGGTCGGCGGCGGGCACGATGTGCAGCGCGGCGCTCGCCATGCCGAGACCGGAGCTGGCGAGCACGACCCACCATCCGGAGCGGTGCCGGGCGTCGCGGCGGGTCAGCGCGTACGTCGCCAGCGCCAGCGCCACGAGCTGGGTCAGGGTCCAGATCGGGGCGGCCCAGCCACCTGCGAGCCACCAAGCGACGATCACCAGGGCGAGGCCACCGGCCAATACGGACAGCCACGCACGGCGTGACGCACCGACCACGTCTGTTTCGTTCCTCCTGTGCGAAGTGCAGGACCCCCTGTGCCGCCTTACGGTGCGGCGCCCCCGCCGGTTCACTACGAAGCAGAGCTACACGTAGCGTGAACGCATGCCGCCGTGAGTGTACTGTCTCGCCAGGTCTTTTGGGACGATCCGGCCAATCGGCCAGGTTGTGGTCGGGCCGGCAGCGATCGATGATGGTCATGACACGCGGACCGTCACGGGAGGCCGCTATGGGGCACGAGATCATTCATCAGCCGCGCCTGGCGTGGGATGGCGCCCGCGCATTCGTCGCCGCCGCCGACACCGACCACCTGTATCCGTGGTTGGGTCGCCGGCTCGCGTCGTTGCTCGGCCCGGCGTACCGCGAAGCGCTCACCGAGTCGCGGTGGCTCGTCCGGCTGGCGGAGCGCGAAGACGCACCCTTCCTCGAGGCCGCCAAGTGGCGCGCCCGCCTCGACGACGCGCTCCGGTACCACCCGGAGCTCGCGGACGGCCTACGCGCCCTCACCGCCGACGTGGTCTTCCGGATGTCCGCGCCGGGCAAGGCGGCTGGCCGAGGCTGACCGCCGTCAGCGAAGCCCCGCTGCGCAATGTGGACACGATCCGCGCGGACCGGCTCGACCACCAGGCGTCACCTGCCTAACGTTCCTAGTAAGGGGGCGTTAAGGGATGATTGACGAAGTGGAACTGCAGCGTGACCTCTCGCGGGCCACGCTGGCGCTGGAGCGGGCCGAGCAGTTCCTCGACCGCTACGACGAAGCGCATGCCGCACTGCTCGGCATGGCGCCGGGCTGGGACTCGCCGTTGGCGTTGACGGTGCGTGACGGACGGCTGGCGATCGCCCGGGTCGCGGCGTATGTCCGGGCGCTGGTGGGCGAGGCCGAGGGCATCGAAGGCGTTCCGGTGCGCCGGCTGGCCCTCACTTCGCAGGGCGACCCGGGGGAGTAGCGAGCGTACGACCGGGTCTCGGTCACCCCGTCCTCCGGCGCAATGTCTGCGCCGGCAGGTCGCCGTAGACCGCCCGGTACGCCTGCGCGAAGCGACCCAGATGCGTGAATCCCCACCGGTGCGCCACGCTGGCGACGGTTTCGGACCTGCCGTTGGCGGCGGACATGTCGGCGTGTACGCGCTCCAACCGCACGCGGCGCAGGTACGCCATGGGCGGCATGCCCACGTACTCCCGGAAGCCCTCCTGGAGGCTGCGCACGCTCACCCCCGCCATGTTGGCGAGGTCGCGCACCGTGAACGGGACGTCTGGCGTGGCTTCGATCGCGTCGACCACGTGCTGCACGCTTCGTGGCCGGGCCGGCGGCGCGGGACGGGACAACTCCTCCCGATACGGGTGGTCGGTGGCCATCAGCAGCCCGGTCAGCACGCTGTGGCTGAGCCGCCCCGCGAGCAGCGGTTGGGTGATCAGGCCGTCGGGGTTGTCCATCTCGGCCCGCACCAGCGCGAGCAGCCGCGCGAGGCTGCGGCCGGGGCCGGTCGCGAAGTCGATATCGGGCGCCGGCCGAAGCGGACCGCGGATCGCGTGGCCCAGCAGACTTTCCAGCTCCGCCACCAGCGCCGCCGTGTCGATCTTCACGACCATCACACGGAGATCGGCGCCGAGCCGCGGCAGGCGCACTGGCCCCTCGGGGTTGTAGAGCGAGCCGCGTCCCGGGGAGGCGCTGAACGGCTGGCCGCTGTGCTCCCCGTCTAGGCGCCCGGCGAGCGGCATGTTGAGCTGGTACGCGCTCCGGTACTCGCAGGCGAGCGAGGTCTCGGCGCCGAAGCCGATGTCGCCTATCGTCATCGGCCCGAGCCGGGTCGCCGTGATGTCGAAGGTGAACCCGTCACCGCCGGAGGTCACGTCGAGGGTGAGCGGGTGGAAGAACTCGCGGCAGAACGCCCGGGTCTCGTCCACGTCGGACGTCTGGAAGGACACGGGGCGGAAAGATGAGAAGTTCTTTCTCTCGGTATCCGTGTCCATACCCAGAGTATTTTCCCTGGGTCGTCAGCCCGTCAACTCATGCGCAGGGTTGGGGTCAAGGCGCCACGGGGATCTGGGCTCCATTTCGGAGGAACACCGGAATTCGCCCGAGCGGCGCGGCGGCGTCGAGCGTCGACCCACCCGGGTGGCGGGCGCCGCTCCAGGGGTCGACCCACTCGGCGCCGGCCGGCAGGTACACCGACCGTGAACGGGCCCGATACTCGGTGATCGGCGCGACCAGGACGTCGGGACCGAGCAGGAACTCGTCGTCGACATCCCACGCGCGCGGGTCGTCCTGGAAGTCCACGAAGAGTGGCCGCATCGGTGGCACGCCGGTTTCGTGCGCCACCTCTAGCTGCGCCGCGAGGTAGGGCCGCAGCCGCTCCCGAAGCTCCAGCACCGCCGTGATGTGTTGGTACGCCTCGTCGCCGAAGGACCAGACCTCGTTGGGCCCACCGGTCATATCGGGCCCGAATGGCTTCTTGGGGTCGCGGTATCCGTGCAGCCGGAACAGCGGGCAGAAGGCGTTGAACTGGAACCACCGCACGATCAGCTCGCGGAACTCGGGGTCGTCCGGGTCGCCGCCGTGGAAGCCGCCGATGTCGGTCGTCCACCATGGGACGCCGGACATGGCCACGTTGAGGCCGGCGCGCACCTGGCGCCGCAGCGAGTCGAACGTCGCGCCGATGTCACCGGACCACAGCGCCGCGCCGTACCGCTGGCCGCCCGCCCAGCCCGACCGGCAGAGCATGACCAGCTCGTCGTCGCCCTCGGCGGCGAAGCCTTCGGCGAAGGTGCGCGCGCTCTCGCGCGAGTACAGGTTGAACACCTCGTTGCCCGGCCCCGCGTGGAAGGCCAGGTTTCCCGGGTGGTTCGGGCGGACCTCGGGCTCGCACGCGTCGATCCAGAACGCCTTCACGCCAAGGTTGTAGTAGTTCTCCCTGATGCGCGACCAGACGAAAGCGCGGGCCCGTGGGTTGGTGGCGTCGTAGAACGCCACCGGCATCTCCACCTCGAAGCCCTTGTCTTTCCACGGCGCGTGGTGCGCGACGCCGCTCTCGGTGCCGACGAGCAGCCCTTCGGCCTCCATCTGCCGGTAGTTCTCGCTGTAAGGGCTCACCGTCGGCCAGATCGACACCATCAGCTTGACGCCGAGCTCGGCCAGCTCCTTGACCATGCCGGCCGGGTCGGGCCACTCGGCCGGGTCGAACTTCCAGTCGCCGAGGTGGGTCCAGTGGAAGAAGTCGGTGATGATCACCGACATGGGCAGGCCACGCCGCTTGTGCTCGCGGACCACCGACATCAGCTCTTCCTGGGTGCGGTATCGCAGCTTGCACTGCCAGAACCCGGTGGCCCAGTCGGGCAGCAGCGGTGGGCGGCCGGTGGCGTCGGCGTACCGGGAGAGGATCTGCGCGGGCCCGCTGCCGGTCGTGACCCAGTAGTCGATCTGGCGGGCGCTGTCGGCGACCCAGCGGGTGCCGTTGTCCGCGAGCTCGACCCGGCCGACCGCCGGCATGTTCCACAGCAGGCCGTAGCCGCGGCTGGACACCAGGAACGGGATGCTGATCTCGGCGTTGCGCTGCACGAGGTCGAGCACCAGGCCCTTCTGGTCGAGCCGGCCGTGTGTGCGCTGCCCGAGCCCATAGAGCCGCTCGCCATCGTATGCCCGGAAGCGTTGCTCCAGCCGGTGAAAGCCGTTGCCGTGCGGCTGGAAGAGGCGCGGCCCTGGCCACCAGAAGTGCGCCCTTTCCTCGGCGAGAAGCTCGTCGCCGGTCGAGGTCCGCCGGAACACGACCTCGGCCTCCGACTCCGCCTCGCCCGGATCGATGTGTACCGCCACCGTGAGGTCACCGTTGACGAGGGTGGCCCGGTCGCCGTCGACGGTGATCTCGGCCGCCGGGTCGGGCGCGGACGCGAGCAGCGCACCGGGTATGTCGTCGCGGATGCGCCCGAGCGTGACCCGGACCCGCACACTGTCGGTGCCCCAGGGCTCGATCCGCAGCAGTTGCCGGTGCGACGACACCTCGAGGCCGTTTTCCACGCTGCGGATGGCGGTCATGCGCGGGCTCCCTATATCGATAACCGTGCTAGTCGAAGCGCTTCGATCACGGTAGTTCACCCCATGTGCGCACGGCAACCCTTTACATGACCATGGCGCCCCTCCCGAAGGAGCGGCGCCATGATCGTGGGCGTCTATGCCCTGGTGGTGGCTTGGCGCTCGGCGTCCGCCTCGATGATCTCGATCTGCTCCTCGCTGCCGCGCGTGATCGCGTTCCGCGCCGCCGTGCCGGCGGCCCAACCGATCGCGGCACCGACCAGCCCAGCGCCGAGGATCAGCATCCAGGGGCGGTGTGTGCGCCGGCCGGCGAGCGCGTCGAACGCCGCGCTGGCCCGCCGCCATGCTTCGTCTCTCGCCGAGCCCACCTTGTCTTCCGCGCTGCCAGTCGCCGACCGGGCCGTCGACCGGGCCGTGTCGCCCGCCGACTCGACGGCGGACACCAGGTGGTCCCAGGCCTGCGCGGCGATCCGCTCGGCACGCCCACGCCGATCTGTCCAAGGTGTACTGAGCATTTCCTACCTCCTACGGGGCACCCTTGCCGAAGGGTGCCCGCTGGCCCTCGGCGTGAAACCTTGTCGATCTTGTGACAACCTCAAGATCGGGGTGTGAGGTTTTTCGCCCGGCGCGGAATCGCCGCGCGCGACCGGGAAACCCCTGGCCACGGGCCGGTACCCTGGTGGTTTAGAACCAAGGGGTACGTGGGTAGTTATGATGCGGTTGTCCCGGTATGGGTGGTTCTGTCGTGGTGGCTTGCGCAGATTGCTCCCTCTAGGGACTGGCGGCTGACGGTGCTGAGGAATACGCTCGGTCGCGGCCCGCGTACTGACGAGGCGCCTGGTGGTTCCGGGCGAGTGGAGGTGCTCGCGTGAGCCTGTCGATCCTGACATCGGCCATGCCTGACGGCGTGGTGGAGATCGCCCCTCGCGGAGAGATCGATGTGGACACCGCGCACGAAGTGCGCGAAGCGGTAGCGGCTGTGCTGACGAAGAGCCGGCCCAACCGCATCCAGCTCAACATGCGGCTGGTCAGCTTCATCGACTCGGTCGGCATCAGCGCCATGGTCGCTGGGTTCCAGACCGCCGAGGTCAGTGGCGTCAAGCTGGTCGTCACCGAGCCGAGCCGGTTCGTCCACCGGCAGCTCTGGGTCACCGGGCTGCTCGGCCTTTTCGGGGCTCCCGAGCCCTACTACGCGGGGTCGTCCGCAGGCACGCCGGAGGTCCAGTCCGCCGGCGGCTGACCCTTGTTTTTCACCCGTCCTGTGCGGAATAGTCCGTTGGCGTGACATCGCTCCCGCTGGGCACCGCACTTCTCGGGCGATACGTCATCCTCGGCGCCATCGGCCACGGTGGAGTCTCCACGGTGTACGAGGCGATCGACGTGGTCGCGCCCCGCCGGCTCGCCATCAAAGCGCTGGCGGCGGCGCACGCCGCAGATCCATGGGCACGCGACGGTGTCCGCCGCGAGGCCCTGATCATCGACCGGCTGCGGCATCCGAGCGTGCCCCGCGTCTACGGATACGGCGACGCGCCTTTGCCTGACGGCACCGTCTTGCCGTACGTGGTGATGGAACTGCTCACCGGCGTCAGCCTGGCCAGCCGGCTGGCCAGCGGCCCCCTGCCGTGGATGGAAGCGGGGCCGGTGGGCGCCCCCGTCGCCGACGGGCTCGGCGGCGCCGACCGCCCCGGGCCCCGCCTC
>NZ_JAIBNX010000113.1:3125-10495 GCF_026130045.1 Micromonospora sp. CPCC 205371 | reverse complement strand
CCCCCCGCCCCCCCCCCCGCCCGGGGGCCCCCCCGCCGCCCCGCGGCCGGGGATGGAGGCGGGGCCGGTGCCCGCCGCTGCCGCCGACGTGCTCGCCGTCGCGCACCGGCGCGGGCTCGTCCACCGCGATCTCAGTGCCGGCAACGTCATGCTGACTTCAGGCGGGATAAAGATCGTCGACTTCGGCCTGGCGGCCACTGTGGAGCGCAAACGCACGATCCCGGGAAAGCCGCGGCTGACCCGCAGCACCGTGCCCCGCCGGCAGCCCATCCTGCCCGCGCACCGCGTCACCACGACGGCCCAGCCCGCCGACGACGTGTACGCCCTGGGCGTCCTGCTCTACCAGATGGTGACCGGCCGATCGCCGTACCCGAACGCCACACCCGGCGCCGACTTCGCCACGCCGCACTTCCGCTGCGTCGCACCCACGCCGGTGCTCGCCGTTACCGGACTGCCCCGCGACGTGGCCGAGATCTGCCGAGCCTGCATGGCCAAGCGCCCCGCCGACCGTCCCAGCGGCCGCGACGTCGCCCTTGCGCTCTGGGGCCTGGCTACTCGCGCCAGTCCGGCAGCTCCACATCGGACACTTCGCTGACAGCGCGCACGGCGCTCACCGTGGCGTACCCCTCGGCCAGCAGCGCCAGATCGGTGCCGGGTTCCAGGCTGGCGCCCGACTCCTCCAGCGCGGTGCGCACGAATCCCTGCCCCGCCTCGGCGACCGTGATCTGCACCTGACCGAAGCGTGACAGCCGTGCCCGCCGTACCCCCTTGACGCGCTCCGGTGGCGCGTCCGGGACGTTCAGGTTGAGCACCGTGCCCTCCGGCGCGTCGACGAGCGTCTTCAGCAGGTCGGCGGCGTACTGGGCGGCCGTCGCCCAGTGCCGCGCCTCGTCGCGGCTGCCTGGGCGGAGCCTGGCACCGCCGGACTCGACGGCTCCGGGAGCGAGGATGTCGAGCGAGACGGCCATCGCGCGGCAGCCGTAGGCCGCGGCCGTGAACGCGGCACCGACCGTGCCCGAGTGCAGCACCGCCAGGCCGGCGTTGGCGCCCCGGTTGATCCCGGAGAGCAGCAGGTCGGGTGCCGGCCCGAAGGCGCCGCGCGTGGCGAGCAGCGCGATGAACGCCGGCGAACTGGCCACGCCGTACGCCTTGACGCCATCCAGGCCGTCGAGTGGCTGCTCGGTGACGATGATGCGCCCGTCCTTCTCGACCGCGCTCAGCGCGGCGCTCATGCCGCTCGCCTCATCGCCGGGCGCCGCCACGATGACCTCGTGCCCGCTGTCGGCAGCGGCGCGGGCCAGCCACCGGATGCCGGGCGCCGCGATGCCGTCGTCGTTGGTCACCAGTACCCTCATTGCGCCGTCCTCACCCGCGTCGCCAGCTCGTCAGGGGTGGTCCGGCGCTGCCGCCCGCGACCCACCTCCTTCAGGTTGACACGCTCGGCCATGCCGGCGATGGCGTCGGGGCGACCGGTGCCGAGGCCGTGCCGGGTGACGTTGAGCGCGCCGGCCGCCGCGCCGGTGCGCACGGCCGTCAGCAGGTCGCCGTCCCGGGCCAGCACGGCCGCCACGCCCGCGGTCATCGAGTCGCCCGCGCCGCGCGGGTCGGCCGCTTCCAGCTGGGGGATTTCGACCTCGAAGATCTCGCTTTCCAGCAGCGCCAGCGCCGGCTGGTCGGCACGGCTGATCAGCACCGAGCCGGCGCCCTCGGCCTGCATGCGGTGCAGGGCCTCGATCAGATCGGGCACGCTGTCGCTCGCGGCCCGTCCGTCCGCTGTCAGCTCGTCGTGGCTGACCTTGACAAAGCAGGGGCCACCTTCGAGTACCGCCGACAGGTGGTCGCCGGAGAGGTCGGCGACCACCTTCACACCGTTGCGACCCAGGTCGGTGGACAGCCGCCGGTACACGTCGGGCGGGACGATGGTGGGGTCCGTCGGCCGGCTCAACACCGCCACGGCGGCGCGGAGCCCTTCCGCAAGCGCGAGGTTGTACAGCTCGTCCAGGTCGTGCCGGCCAAGGGGCGGCTCCGGCGCCTCGGCGACCTCCGCACGGGTGCCACCGCGCCGGTCGTGCACGTATCCGCCGCTCGCGGCCGCCCGGGTGGTCGCGTGCAGGTCGATACCCTCGGCCGCGATCAGCGTGTCCAGCACCCGGCCGGTCTCGCCGCCCAGGCTCGCACACAGCACCACGGGCACGCCCAGCGACGTGATCATCCGCGCCTGCCAGATGCCCTGGCCACCCGGGTGGAGGTGTATCTCCACCGCGTCACCGGGCTGCTCGATGGTGACCGTGAGCTGCGGCGCCGGCGCGAAGACCATCACGTGATCAGCCATGTCCGGAGTGTTCCCCGCCAGCGCCCGCACTATGCCTTCGCCGCCGCGCTGCCTGCTGAAACGTCAAAGGGGGCCCCGAAGCAGGGCCCCCTTCGCGCGGGAAACGGCCTACGTCACGGAGAGATGGACGTGGTCGGTGTGCTCGGCCGACGGGCTGCCGCTGCCGCTGTAGGACCTCCAGCCGCTGCTGGGCAACCAGATCCGGCGGAACCAGATGACATAGAGGACGCCGAGCGCGCTCGCGTTCTTGATGTAGAAGTTCGCGAGGCGGTCGCCGTAGGTCCTGTCGCCACCCGTGGCCACCTTGCCGAAGCCGCTGGCGGCCGAGGACCAGTCACACGCCCGGCCCTTCGGGTGCTCACCGGAACCGCCGCTGCGCCAGCAGTAGACGTACCGGGTGAAGCCGGCTTCCTTCGTCTCCTTGTACGCGTGCAGTAGTCGCGGCGTGACGCAGCCGCCGGTGCCCGTCGGGTCCTTGACACTGCACCCGCCGGAGCCGCTCGGGCCCTGGGAGGCCGTGGCCGCGCCGGACCCGCTCGGGCCGCTGGAGCTGCTGCCGCCACCGGCGTTGGCCAGGGCGTTCTCCGCCTGCTTCTTGCGGGCGGCCATGACCTGGACCTGCTTCTGCTGCTCCCTGATCTGGTTGTCGAGCGCGAGCTTCGTGCGGTTGGCGTTGTCGCGCGCGTCGAGGAGGTCACGGAGCTTCTTGTCTTCGCTCTCCGCGAGCGTGTCGAGCGCCGAGGCCCGGTCCATGAAGCCTTCCGGCGTGGAGGCGTTGAGCATGGCGGAGATGGGGCCGAGCCGCCCGCGCTGGTACGCGACGTTTGCCAGCTCGCCGATGACCTGTTGCTTCACAACCAGGTCCTGCTCGAATTGGACGAGCTGAGTCTGGAGCCGCTGCTGTTCCTTTTTGGACTTGGCGAGCGCGTCCTGAGCGACGATGTACCCCTTGCTCGCTGTTTCCAGTTGCTCGCGCAGTGTCGCCGTTCCACCCTCGTCATCGGTGTTGGGCGCGGCGCCAGCGGGTTGAGCATGGATGCCGACCAGGGCGAAGGTCGCGGCGACGATGACCGCGAGCAGCCCTACCCGGCTGCGGGCATGAGCCATCAACCATCCTTCCAGTCAGCCGCCGACCGAGTTAGCTGACGGGTTCGGGACGGAAGTATCCCTACCGCTCGCGCGGATTCACCCCGGGTGTAACTCGTGGTTCCCCGGCTCGCCACGCGCTTGGCGCGGCGATTAGGCGGCAGTCACCACCGGCACCGGGGGGCGCCGCCGGGCGGTGACCGGAGCCGAGAGTACCGGGTTCCGATCGATGTGCCCACCCGTTGCACGCACGGTCACAAGCCCGTCACCAGGTGGTTTGTTTGCAAGCCTCGGCGGGTTCGACCTGAAGGGTGGCGTGCGCTATGTCGAAGTCGTCGTGCAGTGCCTCGCGCGCCTCGACCAGCACCGGTCCGACCTGCGCGGCGGAATCGAGGGTCAGGTGCGCGGAGACGACGTCCATGCCGGACGTGAGTGTCCACACGTGAAGGTCGTGGACATCGCACACACCCGGCACCGCCGCGAGCCTGTCCCGCACATCCGCCACGTCGACGTGTGCGGGCGCGGCCTGTACGAGGATGCGCACTGCCGCACGCGCGAGCTTCCACGTGCGGGGGAGGATGAAGACGCCTACCGCGACCGCGACGATCGGGTCGGCGTACCACCAATCCGTGAGCGCGATGACGATGGCGGCGATGATGACACCCACCGAGCCGAGCAGGTCGCCGAGCACCTCGAGGTACGCCCCGCGCACGTTGATGCTCTCCTTGGCGCCGGAGCGCAGCAGCGCGAAGGCCACCACGTTGGCGAGCAGGCCGGCGACCGCGACGACGAGCATCGGTCCAGCGGGCACGTCCGGTGGGTCGCCGAACCGGCGCAGCGCCTCGACCAGCACGTAGAGCGCGACGCCGAAGAGCAGGACCGCGTTGGCGAGTGCGGCGAGCACCTCCAGCCGGTACAGGCCGAAGGTGCGCTGGGGGTCCTTGCCGGCGCGGCGCGCGGCGGTCATCGCCGCGAGCGCCATGCCGATGCCGAGCACGTCGGTGAACATGTGCCCGGCATCGGAGAGCAGCGCCAGCGAGCCGGTGACCAGCGCCGCCGCGCCCTCGACGACCATGAAGACCGCCAGCAGCGCGAAGGCTGCCAGCAGGGGGCCGCGGTGCTTGGCGCCCGCCGTTCCGTGATCGTGTCCCGCTCCCACGCCTTCCAAAATATGCGGACATTGCTATGTATGCAAACATGGCACTGGGAATCACTGTCGAATCGGGGCATAGTGATGAGGGTGGATACCAACAGAGACATCGCAGTGACCCGCAGAACGCTCACCACGTCGATGCTCGCGGCAGTCGCGGCAGCGGCCACCGTCTCCGTTCCCACCCGTGCGAGCGCCGGTAGAAAGCACTTCCCCGACCTCATCAACCTGCCGAACGCGTTCCAGCCCGAAGGGATCGCGATCGGTCAGCGGCCGTACGCGTACTTCGGCTCGCTGGCCACCGGCTCGATCTACCGTGCAAGCCTCGTCAGCGGGCAGGGCCGGATCATCTCCACCGGACCGGGCACGCCGTCGGTCGGCCTGAAGATCGACCGGGCCGGGCGGCTCTTCGTCGCCGGCGGCGCGGCGGGCAACGCCCGCGTCGTCGACGCGCACACCGGCGAGGTGCTCGCCTCGTACCAGTTCGCGAGCGCGCCGACGTTCGTCAACGACGTCGTCGTCACACCGCGTGGCGCCTTCTTCACCGACTCGCAGAACCCGTTCCTGTACCGCGTGCGGCTCGACCTGCCGAGCGGCTTCACCCCTCTGCCGCTCACCGGTGACCTCGTCTACCAGGCTGGCTTCAACGTCAACGGCATCGCCCGCACTCCTGACGGCACCGCGCTACTGGTGGTGCAGTCCAACACCGGCGGCCTCTTCCGGGTCGATCCGGCGACCGGCGCCACCACGGGCGTCGACCTGGGTGGCGAGGTGCTCACCAACGGCGACGGCCTGCTGGTGCTCGGCCGCACGCTGTACGTGGTGCAGAACCGTCTCAACCGGGTCGCCGTCTTCCGGCTCGACCGTGCGGGTACCCGGGGCACGCTGGTCACGCACCTGTCTGACCCGCGGTTCGACGTGCCGACCACAGTGGCCGCCTACGGCGACCGCCTGTACCTGCCCAACGCCCGCTTCGGCATCGTCGTGACCCCGGACACCCCGTACACGGCGGTGGCGATCAAGCGCTCAGCGTGACCAGCCGCTGGGTGGCACGGGACAGTGCGACGTAGAGGGTGCGGGCCCCGTCCTGCCCCCGGATCTCGTCCGGTGCGACGAGGACCACTCCGTCGTACTCCATGCCCTTCGCCTGAAGGCTGGTCACGACCTGCAACCGCTCCGCGGGCAGGTCCGCGAGCCAGCCCGCGACCTCGTCGCGGCGCGGCACCGGCGTGATCACGCCGACCGTGCCCTCCACGTCGGCGAGCAGGACGGACGCCGCCTTCCTGGTCGCGTCCGGCAGGTCGGCCGGTGCCACGGTGCGCTCCTCCGGCAGTACGCCGGTCGCGCGGACCGCCCGCGGCAGTGTGATGTTGGGGTGCACCTCGCGGATCACCTTCGCCGCCAGCGCGAAGATCTCGGCCGAGTTGCGGTAGTTCGTGGTGAGCGTGAAGTCGTGCCGCTTCCGCGAGCCCAGCGCCCAGTCACGGGCCTTCGCCAGCTCGGCCGGATCGCCGGTCCACGCGGTCTGCGCCGGGTCGCCGACCACCGTCCATGAGGCGAGCCGGCCACGGCGACCCAGCATCCGCCACTGCATCGGCGAGACGTCCTGCGACTCGTCGACCACGATGTGCGCGTACTCGCGGTAGTCGTCCGGGCGTTGCGTGGCCGCGGCACGCGCGGCCCGCTGGCGGTCGGCGTACGTGGTGACCTCGCGGATGCCGTCGACCACGTGGTACGGGTCGCGCTTGGGCTTCGGCGGCTGCGGCGGCTTGCCGAGCAACTCGTCCAGCTCGTCGAGCAGGGCCACGTCGGCGATCGTCGGGTCGCCCGGCGTGAAGGCACCGGTCAGCGCCTTGATCTCCGCGTTCGAGAGGATGCCGGACGCGTACGAGCGCAGCCGCTCCGGATCGGCCAGCCAGGCCAGCACGTGCCGGGGGAGCAGTCGCGGCCACCACGCGCGCAGGAAGTCGCGGAAGTCCGCCCGGTCCGACAGGTCGTCTTCGAACTGGATCTGCTCGGGCAGGCGGCTGATCCGCAGCCGCTGCGCCTGCGCCCACAGCGCGTCGAACAGCCCGTCGATGCCGGCCCGCCGCACCTCGTTGCGGCGCGCGCCACGCGGCAGCGCCCGCGCGCGGATCGCGTCGAGCTCTGGCCGGGTCAGCCGCAGCAACTGACCGCGGTAGAGCAGGCGCAGCTCGGTCGGCCCGGCAGGCACCGCGTCGCGGACCGCCCGATCGAGCACCCGGCGCATCCGCAGCGACCCCTTGATCGAGGCCACCGCCGCCGTGTCGGTGCGCGTGGCGACCAGGCCCGGAATCACCGAGCCCAGCGACCTGAGCGTGGCCGTGTCTTCACCCAGCGAGGGCAGCACCGAGGCGATGTACTCGACGAACACGCCCGACGGACCGACCACCAGGATGCCGCCGCCGGCGAACCGGCTGCGGTCGGAGTAGAGCAGGTACGCCGCGCGGTGCAGCGCCACCGCCGTCTTGCCGGTGCCCGGCCCGCCGGAGACGATCGTCACGCCGGCGGCGGGGGAGCGGATCGCCTGGTCCTGCTCGCGCTGGATGGTGGCGACGATGTCACGCATGCCCCGCCCGGTCGCGCGGGCCAGCGTGGCGAGCAGCGCGCCGTCGCCCACCACCCGCATGCCCTCCGGGGCGGCGCCCGGATCGAGCAGGTCGTCTTCGATGCCGATGACCTTTTCGCCCGACGACTGGATCATCCGGTGCCGGGTGACGCCGCGCGGCTCGGGGGCGGTGGGCTGGAGGTAGGCGGCCGGGGGGGGCTGCCGCCAGCCCG
>NZ_JAIBNX010000113.1:0-3115 GCF_026130045.1 Micromonospora sp. CPCC 205371 | reverse complement strand
ACCCCCTTCCCGCCCGACGAGGCGGCCCCGCGGCGGGGGGACCCCCCGGCGCGGCGGGGGGGCGGTGGCCTGATAGGAGGCGGCCGCGGCGGGCGCCCGCCAGTCGATCACCAGCGGCTCGGCGTTCTCGCCGCGCACACCCAGCCGTCCGACGTGCAGCACCGGACCCTCGCGCAGGTCGAGCCGGCCGAAGACCAGGCCCTCGTGCTCGGCATCGAGCGCCTGCCGCCGCCGCGCCGCGTGGAACACCATCGCGTCGCGCTCGACCAGCGCGCCGAAGTTGCCCACCCGGGCGAGCCGGTATCCGTCCTTTTCCGCCCGTACGGCGGCCTGCCGCAGCTGGGCGAGGCGGGCGTACACCCGATCCACGTGGCTCTGCTCGGCAGCGATCTCCTGCTGAAGCGTGGTGGCGGCGTCTGTCAACGTTGTCGTGGCTCCCAAGGAGGTCCGGCGAGGGCCAGAACGAGAGTACGCGGCTCCGGGTACTAGCGCGTGCTCGGAGCGTGCGCGTGCTGCACCACGTCGACCAGCGCGGCGGTCACCTCGTCGGTGCGTTCCAGCGTCAACATGTGGCCGGCGTCCGGGCAGACGATGAGCTGGGCGCCGGGCAACGCGCTCGCGATCGACCGGGCACACGTTGGCGGGGTCAGCTTGTCGCGCTCGCCCACCAGCACGGTCGTAGGCACCGTGGGCAGGGCGGCCAGGGTCTCCAGGCGCTGCTGGGCGCCGACCGACGGGCGGAACCCGCCGATCGCGCCGAGAGGCGTCCCCACCACGGCCTTCGTGGTCAGGCGGACGTCCGCGGGGTCGCAGGGGTACCCGAACAGGAGCCACCGCAGACCCGGCTGGAGAGCGAGGGTCAGAGCCCGGTGCGGTCGCCAGTCACCTAGGCGGGCGAGCACACCGGCGCTGGTCTGCTCGGCCAACCGGACCAGCCGGGCGAGCGGCACCGGCAGCCCGTACAGCGTGTGGGCGTGCCCCTCGGCCGTGGTCGACACCAGCACGAGCCCCTTCACCCGTGCGGCGAAGTCGCCGGGGTGCCGGTGGGCGTACTCCATGATCGTCATGCCGCCGAGCGAGTGGCCGCCGAGCACGAGAGGGCCCGTGGGCGCGACGGCCCGCACCACCTCGGCGAGATCGTCGCCGAGCTGGTCGAGCGTCGCGGCGCCCCGGTTGATGCGGTCCGACCGGCCGTGACCTCGCGCGTCGAACGTCACCACGCGAGCGGTCTCGGACAGCGCGGCGACCTGTCGATGCCAGATGCGGCCGTCGAGCGTCCAGCCGTGTAGCAGCAGCACGGTGACCGGCGCGTCGGCCGGTCCGGTCTGGCGTACGTGCAGTCGGGAACCGTCCGCGAGCTGCACCTCGCTGTGCTGCGTCATGGGCACCTCCTGGATACCCGGTGGTAACAATCATGCCCTATTTGTAAGGAGGCCACACATACTCGGGTCCGGACACTTGCGGCGGAAGTTTCTGAGCGCATGCTGTATGCATGGTCGACACCGCCACGGATGTGCGGGACGATGCCTGGCGCGTCGCCCGCACCGCAGAGGGCCGGCTGGGCATCCAGATCCGCGATCTGACCAGCTTGGACGACCAGCAGGCGGCGGCCGAGCTGCTGCGCCGAGTCTGGCGGGCCGACTCCGCCGACCAGATCGTCAACGCGGGCATGATGAGGGCGTTCGCGCACTCCGGTAACTACGTGGTGGGCGCCTACCGGGGCTCAACGCTGGTCGCCGTGGCGGTCGCATTCTTCGGCGCCGACCACCTGCACTCGCACGTCACCGGGGTCGACCCGGCAGGGCAAAGCGGCGGCGTGGGGTACGCGGTGAAGCTCCACCAGCGCGCGTGGGCGCTGGCGCGCGGTGTGCGCGCCGTGTGCTGGACCTTCGACCCGCTGATCCGCCGCAACGCATACTTCAACCTGCACAAACTGGGCGCGCGTGCGGCGGCGTACCTGCCCGACTTCTACGGGGCAATGGACGACGGCATCAACGTGGGCGACCCGAGCGACCGCATGTACATCCGCTGGGAGCTGGCATCACCAGCCGCCATCGCGGCGGCCGAAGGCCACGGTCCCGAGCCCGACCCGGCGGGCGCGACAATCCTGGTCGGCCGCACCGGCCCCCTGGGCGCCGAAGCCCCTGTGACAGGCGTGCCGGCGCCGGGCCGCTTGGCCGTGGCGGTGCCAGCAGACGTCGAGCGCATGCGCGGCACGGACGCGGCACTGGCGGCGCGCTGGCGCTTGGCGGTCCGCGAGGCGATGGTAGGAGCCCTAGACCGCGGCTACCGAATCGAAGGCATCACCAAAGACGGCTGGTACCTCCTCCACCCCTGACCCCCCGCCCACACAACGCCCTCCGCACGGCCCGCGCCCTCCGCACGGTCCGCGCTGTCCGCACGGTCCGCGCTGTCCGCGCTCTTCCCGCGCGAGGCCGCGCTCTTCCCGCGCGAGGCCGCGCTCTTCCCGCGCGGGCCGCGGGCCCGCTCCGCGCCGCCGGCGCTGCTCTGCCCGCCGATCAAGGGCAAATGCACGTGGTTCGATCTCTTTTTCGCGTGTGTTTGCCCTTGATCGATGCGGATGGCCTTGATCGATGTCCGCGGGGAGGGCACTGCCTCCTCTCGCGGGGCGAGAGGAGGCAGTGAGGACCGGCGTGGGAGGGCCAGGCGGCGTGGGTTGGCGCGAAATCGGGGAAGTGTGGCCTCAACCCGCCCCGGACCCAGCAAACATCCCCGAACCTGCTCCAACGCCGCGTCCGTGCGACGCCTGACGCCGCGTCCGTGCGACGCCGATGGATCGTCCCGGGCTTGATCGCCACGGACTCCGACTACGGCCGCCCGCGCTGGCGTCCCCCGGCCGCCGCGCTGCCCGCCGGGGGTGCGGGACGGCGAAGCGCGGCGTGCCGCTTGCCCGTCGCGCCGCGCCGCAGTCGCCCGCCGTGCTGCCACGGGCTAGCCCGCCATTCCGCCCACGGCGCTCCGCGATCAAGGAGATTCGCATCGATCAAGGGCAAATACACGCGAAAAAGAGATCGAACCACGTGCATTTGCCCTTGATCGGCGGGCAGGGCAGCGCGGGCGAGAGGGCGGAGGGAGGGTTAGGACAGGTCGGGGG
>NZ_JAIBNX010000112.1:24058-27381 GCF_026130045.1 Micromonospora sp. CPCC 205371 | reverse complement strand
CCCGCCTTGCGCGGCGGACAGGGCCCCCGCCGGGGCGGCGCGTGGCGCGCCAGGCCCGCGCGGAACGTCCGCGCGCGGACCGCGGCGCGCGGAACGCGGCGCGCGGAACGCGGCGCGCGGAACGCGGAGCGCCGGGGCGGGGGACGCCGGGGCGGGGAGTGGGGTGGGGTGGGCCGCGCGGAGGAGGGCCGCGCGGCCCAGCACGGTGTTACGAGGCGGGTTCGCCGGACGGGACCGCCAGTTGGGTACCCAGCGACACCGGAGTGCCGAAGTTCGGGGTCCCATCCGCGTTCCAGGTGAACTTCTGCGCCCGCGTCGACCGGTTCATGTCACACCCACCCGACGCCGACGAGTTCGCGTGATACACGATCCAATCCTCCGTGCCATCCGGAGACTTGAAGAACCCGTTATGCCCCGGACCATACACACCGTTCGCGTTCGACCGCTGGAACACCGGGTTCGGGAACTTCCGCCACGACCCTGAACTCAACGGATCGCCACCCGTGTACTCCAACATCCCCAACTTGTAATCCGGTGTCGAACAATGCGAAGCCGAATACACGATGAACGTACGCCCGTTACGCTGCAATACCTCACCACCCTCGGCAACCGCACCACCCACCGTCTCCCACGACAACGTCGGCGTCGTCAAAACCCGCCGCGTACCCGACGCCGTCCACGGATTCGACAACGGCCGGATGAACATCGGCTGCGACCCGTTGTAGAACGTCCCCAACAGATACAGATTCCCGTTCAACTGCAAAATCCCCGGATCCAACTCCCACGTGTTATCCGCCGTCGGATCCAACAGGTCAGCCTTGAACGTGTACGGACCCATCGGATCCAAACCCGCCGACTCCAACACATGGATACGCTGCGAACCCAGATCGAACGGCTCACGCCCAGCCGTATAGTAGAAGTACCACCGCCGGCCACTCGGACCATCCAACAGATGAAACTCCGGCGCCCACATCGTCCCCGCACCATTCGGACGCGTCAACGTGAACAACAACGTATCCGCCGCCGACGCCAACCCACCCAACGTCCGCGACTTCCGCATCGTGATCGTGTTATTCCACGTCGTCGTCGCCAAATAGTAGAAACCATCGTAATACTGCAACCACGGGTCCGGACCACGCACCTTCAACGGATTCGTAAATGTGCGGTTGGACGGTGGGGCGGTGGTGGGTGGGGCGGTTGTGGGTGGGGCGCTGGTCGGCGGCGCGGTCGTCGGTGCCGCGGTCGTGGGGCCTGGGGTGGCCGTGCCGTTACAGGTCACGCCGTTGAGTGCGAAGCTCGTCGGCGCCGGGTTGGTGCCCGTCCATGAGGCGTTGAAGCCCATCCCGACGGTCGCGTTCGTGCCGAGCGCCCCGTTCCAGCTGGCGTTGGCGACGCGCACCTGGGTGCCGCTCTGGGTGAAGGTGCCGTTCCAGCCCTGGGTGATCTGCTGTCCGGCGGTGAACGACCAGGTGAGCGTCCAACTGCTGAGCGGGTCGCCGAGGTTGGTCAGGTTTACGTTGCCAGTGAAGCCGCTGGGCCACTGCGAGCCCACCGAGTACGTCACCGAGCAACCCGCCGCCGCGGCCTGGGCCGTAACGGCGGTGAGGCCGCCCCCGACGCCGACCACTACTACCGTGGTCGTCGCGAGGAGGGCACGAGAGCGCCTTATGCGCATGTCGAGCTCCCGAGGTCAAGAAGTAGCGAACTGTCGCGAAGACCGCCGCCCGGGAGCCGACTTCCGGATCAAGATATCCAATGACATAGGTCGATGCAACCTACGAGATGAGTCTTTCGGCCTCGTCCGCTGGCACCGGTTCGGAGAATAGGTGCCCCTGGCCGTACGCGCAGCCGAGGCGGAGCAGGTGAGCCCGTTGAGCCTCGGTCTCGACGCTCTCGGCGATCAGCTGCATTCCCAGGTTGCCGCCCATCAGCACGATGGTCTGCACCAGCACGCTGCTCTTCGCGTCGACGCCGAGCCGGCCCACGAACGACCGGTCGATCTTGAGGGCGTCGATGGGCAGCCGGTGCAGCGCCTCCAGCGATGAGTAGCCGGTGCCGAAGTCGTCGATGTGCAGCTCGCACCCGAGGTCGTGCAGGTCTTCGAGCATCTTGCGGGCAAGCGCCACGTTGGTCATGATCACGCCCTCGGTGATCTCGAACGCGAGGTTGCGCGGATGCAGGCCAGCCTGTCGCAGTGCCCGCTCGATGTCGTCGACCAGGCCGCCCTGCCAGAACTGCCGGTTCGACACGTTGATGCTGACCCGCAGGTCGTCTCGCCCCGGCGTGCGCTGCCAGGCGGCGAGCCGCCGGCACGCCTCCGCGATCGTCCACCGGCCGATCGGGATGACCAGGCCGCTCTCCTCGGCGATACCCAGAAACTGGTCCGGCAGGATCAAGCCGCGCACCGGGTGCCGCCACCGGATCAGGGCCTCGAAGGCACGGGTACGGCGGCTGCCGAGTTGCACGATCGGCTGGTAGTACACCTCCAGTTCGCCCCGGTCGATCGCCTGCCGTAGCTCCGTCTCGATCTGGAGGCGGGTCACCGCCTTGGCGTGCATCGCCACGTCGAAGATCGCGTGTGAGCCCTTGCGCTGCGACTTCGACCAGTACATCGCGATGTCGGCGTCGCGCACGAGGTCTTCCGCCTCGGCGTATCGGGCGCCGCCCATCGTGATGCCGATGCTGGCGGTCACCACGACGTCCTGCCCGTGGAGGCGGAACGGCGGTGCCAGCGCGGCGTGCAGGCGCTCCGCCACCTGTACCGGCGTGTCCGGCTCGGAAACACCGTCCAGCAGGATCAGGAACTCGTCGCCGCCGAACCGCGCCGCCGTGTCGGTCTCCCGGAGGGTCTCCGAGATCCGGCGCGCCACCTGGACCAGCATGCGGTCGCCTGCGGTGTGCCCCAGGCTGTCGTTGACCACCTTGAACCCGTCGAGGTCGACGAAGAGCACCGCGAAGCCGCGCTCACGCTGCCGCATGGCCTCCCGGAGACGGTCCAGGAAGAGGGTGCGGTTCGGCAGGCCGGTCAGGTGGTCGTACAGCGCCGCGACGCGGAGCTGCTCCTCCTGCTGGCGCAGCGCCGCCAGTACCGCCTGGAAGTCCAGCGCCACGGTCAGCAGCGCCGCCCAATGGTTGATCGGCTCACGTCCCGTGCCGACCCGGGTCTCCACCGAGTCGACCACGGCCAGCACTCCCCAGTCGCTGTCCTCCACCTTCACCGGCACCAGGAAGGTCATCCCGTCC
Organism: Micromonospora sp. CPCC 205371; assembly: GCF_026130045.1. GTDB lineage: Bacteria > Actinomycetota > Actinomycetes > Mycobacteriales > Micromonosporaceae > Phytohabitans. Next base: position 24,138 of record NZ_JAIBNX010000112.1, on the reverse strand, counting down.
GGCGTCCTACGGGCAGCCGCCAGCACCCCGGCCGGGGGGGAGCCCGCGATCCGCACGGGACCCGGGGGGTGCCCGGGCCG
>NZ_JAIBNX010000112.1:0-24048 GCF_026130045.1 Micromonospora sp. CPCC 205371 | reverse complement strand
ACCCCCCTCCCCCCCCCCCCCCCGCCCCCCGGGAGGCCCCCCCGCCCCGCGCCCCTGGGGCCCCCCGCCAGCCCCCGGGCGGGCGGAAAGCCGCTGATCGGCACGGAACTCGGTGGCTCGCCGGACAGCCGGTCGCGGTAGAAGGAGCCGACCAGCTCCAGGTCCGGGTCGGGCAGGTCGCGATCGCCCCACAGGCCGAGGCAGCCGGCGCGCGCTGGGGTCCGCGCCAGCCAGCGCAGATGCCGCGGATCTTCCTCATGTCCGCGCAGCAGATTCATGCTGACCTCGTACTGTCGACTCAGGGTCACCTGGAGGTGGGTGCGCTCCTGGAAGTACGCGCGGCCGGCGGCTTCGAGCTCGTCGATCGGCATCACCGGGCGGCTGCCGCGCGGGCACCCGCACGACTCGCGCACGACGAGGGTGGTGGGGACCAGGATGTGGTCGGGTACTGGCTCGCCGCGGAGCTGTGCGGTCAGCGTGGCCGCCGCGGTGCGCCCGATCATTTCGACTGGATGGTTGACCGTGGTGAGGCGTGGCAACGTGTACGCGGCGGCACTCAAGTCGTCGAAGCCGATGATCGCCTGATCATCGGGTACCCGATAACCGGCGTTGGCCAGTACCCGCAAGAAGCCGACGGCGTTGGCGTCGGTGCCGACAACCGCGGCCGTCGACGGCAGCCCGGCGGCGATCAACTCCCGCGCGGCGCCCTCGCCCCCGCCCTCCTGGTTGTCCTCGGCGTGATAGATCAGGCGCGGGTCGGGCGCCAGCCCGTGCGCGCGCAGCGCCTCCACATAGGTCTCGTACCGCTCCCGGACGTCCTTCGCACCGAGGTAGCCGGCGAACGCGATCCGCTCGTGGCCGTGGCCGACGAGATGGGCGACCGCGTCGCGGACTCCGGTGGCGTTGTCGGGCAGTACGACGGGACAGCGGAGGTCGGGCACCTCGTGGCTGATCGTCACGACCGGCTTGCCGGCGGCTTGGATCTTGCTGAGGTAGCTGGGGCTCGCCGCGTTGATGATCACGATGAAGCCGGCGGCGTGGCCCCACGCGACCGGGTGCCGGAGGTCGGGTGGCTGGCGCATCTCGAGCTGGTCGGTGCCCGCGTCGAGGGTCTGCAAGGCGACCACGGTCGCGCCCTCGTCAGCCGCCGCCCGGACGATGCCCTGCAGCAACCCGCCGAAGTACCAGCCGCCGAGGAACGGCGACAGCACACCCAGGGTGAGATCGGCCGACACCTGCGAGGCTACGCCGAACTCCTGGTTGCCGTGTGGCAAATGACAATGACGATGGGGCCCGGCGTGAACGCCAGGCCCCATCCTCTTCAGTTGGCCCTTACAGAGGCGGGTAGGCGTTCTGCATGAGCTGCGTGACCTGCGCCGGGAACCAGGCACCCGAGATCGGGGCGTTGTCGAGGGCGCCGGACAGGTTGTTGCCGTTGCGGTAGTTGCCGGTGTACGTCGGGTCGCACATCCGGTCGAAGCCCTTGCCCTCGGGGTTGTCGATCAGGCGGCTGGAGCCGTCGGACTCACCCGGAGGCTTGACCCACACGTAGGCGTCGATGCCAGCGGCCGGGGCCACCCGCGGACGCTCGCCGAGGCCAGCACCGCTCTGGTTGCACCAGTTGCCCTTGTGGATGCGGCGGTCGATCCGGGAGCCGTTGACCTGCTCGTCGATGGTGCCCGTGGTGCGCGGGCCGGTCGGCCGAGCCGAGCCGCCCCAACCGTTGCGGGAGGTGTCGATCAGCATGCCGATGTTCGACGGCATGCCCTGGGTCGTCAGCTCGGTGCGGAACGCCTGGGCGAACGACAGTTCGTCGTTGTAACGGTTCCAGTCGATCCACTTGGACTGCCGGGTCTGGTCGTTCACCGTGATGTACGGCTCCTGCAGGGCCGAGTAGTTGGCCGTGTTGGTGATGAAGCCGTGCACGTTGTTGACGCTGCCGGACAGCCGGACGGTGTCGGCGATGAGCTGGGCGGTCGGGCGGAAGTTGTCGTCCCAGCCGATCCAGCCGTGGTGAGCGGCGTCGATGTAGTTGTAAACGTTGCCGATCGCGCCGAGCTTCTGCAGGGCGTACGCGATGCCGGCCTGGTAGTTGCCGTTGGCCTTCATCGTGTTGCACATCGCGGTCTCGCCGCCACGGCCCGCCACGTTCGTGATCAGGTTCGGCAGCGAGTCGATCTCGATGATGTTGATGATCCGCAGGCTGGCGTACTTCGGGTCGGCCTGAATCGCCGCGATCGGGTCGATGTACTCGGTCCGGTAGCGGCCGATCTCGGTCGCGCCGAGCTCACCGTTGGAGGCGAGCGCCGCGCAGTCACGACCGGGCAGGTTGTAGATCACGAACTGGATGTAGTTGACGCCCTGCCGCAGTGCGTCGTCAAGGTGCTGACGCACCCCGAACGCGCCGTTCGAGCTGCTGTTCGGCGTGCCATTGATGGCCGCGATCCGGTCGATCCACACCGCGGTCGGGTTGTTGGCGATGCGGCTACCGCCGGAAACGCTGTTGGCCTTGGCCTGCCACTCCGTGTTCCGGTAGCCGGTGCCCACATACGGGTTGTCGACCTTCTGGCCCGGGTTCGGCGGCGGGCTGGTCGTCGGGTTGGTGCCCGGCGTGGTGGGGTTGGTGCCCGGCGTCGTCGGGTTGGTGCCCGGCGTCGTGGGGGTCACCGTGCCGGTGCAGGCCACGCCGTTGACCGCGAAGTTGGTCGGCACGGTGTTGGTGCCGTTGTGCGTGCCGGTGAACCCGGGGTTGACCGAGCCGCCGTTCGCCACGTTCCCGTTCCAGGACTCATTGGTGACTGTCACCTGGCTGCCGCTCTGCGAGAAGCGGCCGACCCAGCCCTGGCTCACGGTCTGCCCGTTCGCGAAGGAGAAGGTCAGCGACCATGAGGTCCACGGGTCGCCGACGTTGCGAATGGCGATGCTGCCCTGGAAGCCGTTGTTCCACTGGCTGGCGATCGTATAGGTGACGCTGCACCCGGTGGCGGCGCTCGCGGGCAGGGCCTGGATCACGGTGAGGCCGCCCAGGCCAAGAGCGGCAACCGACGCGATCGCCAGGCTCCGCTTTCTGTTGCGACTCAAGCCGAGTCTCATTCCTATTTCTCCTACTTCGTCGCGCGTCGCCAGAGTGAGGCGCTCTGGCGTGGCGGACCGCGGGCTCAAGAGGATGGTGGCGCCGCAGAACGCCGTATGGGGGGCGGCTCGCCTGGCCCGGATGGCGAGCGAAAAGAATCATCGCGGTCAGCCGTGCGGATCGCTCTCGCTGCTCCGCGTGCCCTGGTCAACCGCTCGCATCGGCTCCCCCGAATGCGTTAAGCGAGTCTTGCATGGGAGGGCTCCCACGCACAAGCGTGCGCCGGGGAAACGATATCCGGCGGGCCGCATATATTGAGCTTCGTCACATTGTAGTTCCTCGATCACCCTGGGCTGTGGCAGGGTGCTGGACGGGTGCACCCTCATCGATCCGCACGACACCCAACGGGGGAAAACAGGTGCATATCCGATCGGCCGTGACCGCACTCGCGGTCGCGGCAGCCGCCGTACTCATCCCAGCGTCCGCCTCTGCTGCCCCACCGGGGCCAGCTGGGCTCGTCGTGAAGGACGGCGCCACCCAGCCGGTCTTCTCGCTCGCGGCCGCCATCCAGGAGACCGTCTACATCACCGCTCCGATGGACAGCAACGGCGACGGCAGCAACGACCGCATCGCCGCCCGCCTCATCCGCCCCGAGGGCACCGCCACCGGCCTCCAGGTCGCGTCGGTGATCCACGCCAGCCCGTACTTCGGGATCAGCTCGCTGGCACGCGAGAAGTCCAACCTCATCGTGCCGGCCGCGCACTTCAGCACGTGGTTCGACGACTACTTCGTGCCGCGCGGGTACGCCGTCGTCGAGGTCGAGATGCAAGGCACCGCCGATTCAGAGGGCTGCGCAACCACCGGCGGTCCCGAAGACACCATCAGCGCCAAGGCGGCCATCGACTGGCTAAACGGCAGGGCAACCGCGGTGTACGCCGACGGCACCCCAGCCGTGGCTACCTGGAGCACCGGCTCGACCGGCATGATCGGTGTCTCGTACGCCGGCACGCTGCCCATCGCGGTCGCCGAGACAGGCGTCGACGGGCTCGAAACCATCGTGCCGATCGCCAGCATCTCCAGCTGGTACGACTACGCCCGCGCCCATGGCATCGCGTACGGCGGCTTCGGCAGCAGGTACCCGCAGTCGCTCGCACAGTACGTATCGAACTCCACTGCGCTCAGCCAGTGCGCCAGCCGGTACCAGCAGCTCGGCGACCAGGCCGACGACGCCACCGCCGACTTCAACGCGTTCTGGCAGGCCCGGGACTATCGTGACCAGGCCAGCCAGGTCGCGGCCTCGGTCTTCATGGTGCACGGCCAGCAGGACCGCAACACCAAGACCACCAACTTCGGCCGGTACTGGGACCAGCTGATCGCGAACGGCGTACCGCGCAAGCTGTGGCTGCACGACGGCGGGCACAGCGACCCGTTCGGCTCCGACCTCGTCGGGCGCGACACCGTGGGCCGGTGGATGGACTACTGGCTATACGGCATCGACAACGGGATCATGACCGAGCCGCAGGCCACCATCAGGCGACCCGACGGCACGACGACCACGTACACGACATGGCCAGGCGGCGGCGAGACCAGCCTGCACTTTGGCGGGCCGGCCACCGGTGCCGCGGGCACCCTGCTCACCTCGCCCGCCTCGGGCGGCACCCAGTCGTTCACCGACGACCGGTGGCAGCTGGAGTACCCGATGACCACCGCACCCGACACGGCCAAGCCCGGCCGCCTCGTCTACCTGGCACCGGTGCTCACCGTACCGAAGCGGCTCTCCGGCACCGGCCGGGTGCAGGTCACCTTCACGTCCACGACGTCCAGCACCCCGCTGACGGCGATGGTGGTCCACTACACCGACGGCGCGCCCACCCGGGTCGTCGCGAGAGGCGCCCTGGACACGAAGAACCGCACCTCGCTGACGACGGCTTCCCCGTTGACCCCGGGCAGCCAATACACCGCGACCATCACGCTGGAGCCCAAGGACTACATCTTCCCGGCCGGATCGAGGATCGGCGTGGTCCTGGTGGCCAACCACAACGAATACCTGACGCCAGACACGGCAGCGGGGGGCGTAACGGTATCCCTCCCCACGAGCCGCGCGATCCTCCCCCTCATCTAGCCCACCCCCGTGATCAAGGCGTCCCTCAAGTCGTTAGAGCGACTTGAAGGACGCCTTGATCATGAGTTAGGGGCGGCGGGCGCGGGCGGAGACGAATGAGTAGGACATGGCGGCGAAGCGCGGGTCCGCCGTCAGCGTGCGGAAGGACCTGAGTTGGTCAGGGGAGATTCCGGCCGCAATCAGTCGGGACTCGAGTTGGCGGGAGTTGTTGTCGTACAAGGACATGGCCAGGGAGCCGCCCGCCCAGCTCTCCACGTGCATCATGGTGTCGATATCGGTCAGGCCCGCCTTCGCCATCTCGCCGTGCACGTCCTGCGCCCACCCCAGGTCGGCGCCCCGGTCGCGGAGCACGCCGAACAGCGCCTCCATGACCTCCTGGAAGAGCTTCGCCGAGTCGTCGCTCGGCGCGGTCAGCACCCGGGGCGCCGACGTGCAGTCGAACTCCTCCACCACCAGCCAGCCGCCCGGCGCCAGCGCGTCCGCCATCTGCTTCAGCACCCGCCGGCGCTCGGGCAGGTGCAGCAGCAGGAGTCGGGCGTGGATGATGTCGAACGGTCCGCCGGGCGGCGGGGTGTCGCGGGCGTCGTGCCGCAGTACCGACACGTTGTCGTCGGGCACCAGGTGCAGCGGGTCGATGTCGGTGGCGACGACGTGCCCGACGGGCCCGACCGCGCGCGCCATGAAGTAGGCCACCGAACCGCCGCCCGCGCCGGCTTCCCAGCAGCGGGCCCCGGGACGGAGGACGAGACGGCGTGCCGTGATCGGGTCCAGGAAGGATTCCAGCGCGCGCAGTTGGCTGTCGGCTTCGGGCGAGCGGTTGCTGAACGCGTATCCGGGCATGGTGTTACCTCCGCTGGGCGATGCTGAGCAGGGCTTCTATGGGTGCGGGGTCGGCGCGTACGCCGTCCGCGGGCTCGTCGGCGATCAGGCGGCCGTAATCCAGTACGGCGATCCGATCGGCGAGCCGTATCGCGTGGTGGAGTTGTTGTTCGACGATCAGCACGGTCATGCCGCCGGCGGCGAGGCCGGCGACGACCTCCCGCACCCGGCCAGCCACCTCGCCGGCGAGCCCTTCGCAGGGTTCGTCGAGCAGCAGCAGCCGTGGTTGAGTCAGCAGGGCGCGAGCCAGGGCGAGCATCTGCTGCTCGCCGCCGGAGAGCTGGTCGCCGCGGTGCCCCAGTCGCTGCGCCAGCCGAGGCAACAGGTCGAGTACGCGACCAACCGTCCATATCGGATTGTCGCGTTGTGAGGTGGCCAGACGCAGGTGCTCCGCAACCGTCAGGCTCGCGAAGACGCGGCGGCCCTGAGGGACCAGGCCCACGCCGGCGCGGGCGATCCGGTGCGCGGGCTGGCCGGCCAGGTCCACACCGGACACTTCGATGGCGCCCGAGTACGGCCGCAGCAACCCGGCGATCGCGTGCACGAGCGTGGTCTTGCCGGCACCGTTGCGCCCGACGATCGCCTGGACCCGCCCCTCACCGGCGGACAGGTCGACGTCGTGCAGGACGCTCCCGCCGCCGTATCCGGCGTTGAGCCGGTCGATCCGCAGCACTCAGATCACCGCCTCGGCGTACGCGGTCCGGACGGTCGAGGACGCGCGGATCTCATCGGGGGTACCGGTAGCGACGTGCTGACCGTCGCGCAGCACCGTGACCCGGTCAGCGAGCGCGTACACCAGGTCCAGCCGATGCTCGACGAGCAGCACGGTCACGGTGCGCGGCAGGTCGCGGAGTACCGCGCTGAGCTGCGAGAACTCGACCGCGGACAGCCCGGCCGCCGGCTCGTCGAGCAGTAGGAGCCGCGGCCGACCGGCCAGCGCCATGGCGATCTCCAGCTGCCGGCGCTGGCCGTGCGAAAGCTGGGCGGCGGTCACGTCCGGGAGGCCGTGAGCCGAGAGGAGCTGACGGGCCGCCGGCAGCGTGCGGCGGTACCCGCCGCAGCGCCGCGCACCCGCCACCGCGATGTTGTCCAGTGTGGACAGCGATGGCCAGGCGGCGGGCCGCTGGTGGATGCGGCCGACGCCGAGCCGGGCCCGCCGAGCCGGCCCGAGCCGGGTCACGTCGCGCCCCGCGACCCAGATCCGCCCGCCGTCTGGACGTGCCGCGCCGGCCACGAGGTCGAGCAGCGTGGTCTTGCCCGCACCGTTCGGCCCGATGAGCGCGTGCCGCTCCCCCTCACCGATCCGCAGGTCGATCCGGTCCAGCGCGACGAGCGACCCGTACCGGCGGGACAAAGCGTCGACTGCTAGCAGGGCCCTCATGCGACCACGCGCCGCAACATGAAACGGAGCCGTGGCAACACGTATGCGGCCGCTATGAAAAGCGCCCCCAGCAGGAGCGGGCCGCGCCCAGGCAGCAGACCCGAGAGCCAGTCGCGGGCGGCGAGCACCACGGCGGTGCCGGCGATGGCGCCGACCACCGAACCGGCCCCGCCGATCACCACACCGAGCAGGAGCAGCGCCGCGACGTCGAAGCCGAAGTCGGCCGGCGACAGGTACTGCTGCGTGGTCACCAGAAGTGAGCCCGCCAGCCCCGCGATCGCCCCGGCCGCGATGTAGGCGATGGCCAGGTAGGCGCCCACCGGGTGGCCGCTGGCCCGCATCCGGGCCTCGTCGTCGCGGCAGCCCCGCAGGTACATGCCGGCGGGCCCGCGCAGCAGCAGGACGACCACGCACAGCACGACACCGACGACGGCCAGCGCGTAAAGGTACCGGGCGCGATCGGTGTCGAGGATCGGTAGTCCCCACAGTGGACGGGGGGATGGCATGCCCGCGAGCCCGTCGGTGCCACCGGTCACCGAACGCCACCGGCTGGCGGCGGTCACGACCAGTTCGCCGATCGCCAGCGTGATCATGAGGAAGACGACGCCGCGGGCGTACACGACGAGCGGGGTGGTGAGCGCCGCGAACGCCGCGCCGACCGATGCGCCCATCAGCAACTGCGTGACGCCCACCGAGGAGGAGTGAAGCGCAAGCGTCGCCGCCGCGTACGCGCCCGCCGCGAACGGTGCGGTCTGCCCGAGCGTGGGCAGGCCCGCCACGCCGGTCAGCAACGCCACGCTCGCCGCGACGAGTCCCAGCACGAGGATGCGCGCGAGCGTCGCCGTGGTGTACGGATCGGCGAGCCACGGCGCCGCGACGGCCGCCAGCACCGCTGGCGCGATCAGCCACCTCATGCCGGGCTCCACCGCCGGATCAGCCCGTGCGAACGGGCCGCGAGGACGGCCGCCATCGCCGCGAAGAGAAGGAACGGCGCGGCGGTTGGCGCCAGGGCGACGCCGAGCGTCTGGATCTGACCGACCGCGAGCGCGGCCACCAGAGTGGCGACCACCGAGCTGTGCCCGTTACGCCCGCCGAGCACGACCACCACGAGCGAGAGCAGCAGCACGGTGGCGGCGGTGCTCGGGCCGGGGCCGATGATCGGGGCGCCGAGCACACCGGCGGCGCCCGCGAGCGCGCCCGACGCCGCCAGCACGCCGAGGCGCACCCGCTCCGGGTTCACGCCGAGACAGGCCACCATGTCGGGGTCGTCCACCGCGGCGCGCACGAGCATGCCGGCCCGGGTGCGGGTCACCACCGCGTGCAGCGCAAGCGCGAGCGCCGCCGCCACCGCGATGAAAACCAGCCGGTACCCGGCATAGGCGTGCCCGGCCAGGTCCACGGGACGGTCCACAGTGGCAGGTACCCGGACCGGAAGGTTCTCGGCACCGAACGCCATGACCAGCAGGCTGCCGCCCGCGAGCGCCACCCCGAACGTGAGCAGCGCCTGCGTCAGGTGATCGCCGCGCGGTACCGGTGCGAGCATCCCGGACAGCGCGGCGCCACCGGCGGTCGCGGCGCCGACCCCGACGGCGAGAGCCAGCAGCAAAGCCAGCCAGCTCCCGTCGCTCAGGATCGCCGCGACGTAGGCCCCGATCGCGTACAGCGTGCCGTGCGCGAGGTTGAGGATGCCGGCCACCCCGAAGGAGAGCACCAGCCCCGCCGCCACCACGAACAGCAACAGTCCATACGCGACACCGTCGAGCGCCGGAATCAGGTACGGGTCAACCTGGTTCATTCATTTGCCAACTGTGGCGAGGTCGGTCACGACCATGTTGGACAGTGCGCGCCCGTCCTGCCGGACCTGGCGTAGGTACCATTTCTGCACCGGCGAGTGCGTGGTCTTGGAGAACTGCCAGGCGCCGCGCGGGCTGTCGATCTGCCCGAGCTGACCGATCGCCCTGTTGATCGACTCAGGCGTCGGGTTGTCGCCCGCCGCGCCGATCGCCTTGTCCAGCACCGCCGCCGCGTCGTACGACGCCATCGCGTACGTGGTGGGCGGGCCGTCGTGGTTCTCCTTCCAGGCCGCCACGAACGAGCGGTTCTCAGCGTTGTCGAGGTCGGGCGAGTAGTTGAGTACCGAGTAGATGCCCCGCGCCGCGTCGCCCTGCGCGTTGAGCACGCCGCCCTCGGTCAGGAAGCCCGCCGCGTACAGCGGAAGGTCCTTGATCTCGGACTGGGAGTACTGCTTCACGAAGTCGATCGCGGCGGTGCCGGCGTAGAAGGTGTAGACCGCTTTGGCGCCGGAGGCTTTGATCTGCGCGAAGTACGGCGTGAAGTTGGTCGTGGTCGGGAATGGGGTGAACCGCGTCTTGCCGTCCGCGTTGGCGAGCGTGCCGCCCGCCTTGGTGAACGCGTCGGTGAAGCCCTTCAGCTGGTCGTGACCTCCCTGGTAGTCCGGCCCGATCGCGTACACCGAGCCTTCGACGTGGTCGCGCACGTACTGCGCCACCGACGCGCCCGTCTCCTGCGACAGGTACGACGTGTGCCAGACGCGCGACACGTCCTTGAACGCCGGCCGGGCGTTCGCGCCGATGAACGGGATCTTCGCCTCGGTCAGCACCGGGTACACGGCGGCCGCCGAGCCACCGCCGACGATGCCGGTCAGCACCGACACCCTGTCCTGCTTGACGAGCTTGGTCGCGGCGGGTACCGCGGTCGGCGGCCCGTCGCCCTCGTCGGCCACGACCAGCTCGATCGGGTGGCCGCCCAGCTTTCCGCCGTGGGTTCGCAGATAGAGCTGGAAACCGTCACGCATGTCCGTGCCGATCGCCTGGTACGTGCCGGACAGAGACGCCAGCAGGCCTACCTTGATCGTCCCGGGCGACCCTTCCGGCTCCCCACCACACCCCACGGCGGCGAGCGCCGTGCCGAGCGCGAGCAAGCCGGCCAGAATCTTGCTGCGATACATCGTTCTCCCTCTACCTGAGTGCTCCTCGAGCCGCTGGGGTCAGCGCCTCGCCGATCCGGTTCGCCAGCTCCGTCATCTCGTACGAGACCCGTCCGACGTCGCACGTCGGGGTGGCCAGCACGAGCAGGGAGGCACCGTCGTTGAAGGACATCGAGAACATGAAGCCGCCCTCGAGCTGGGTCACATTTGAGATCACCGCGCCCGCGTCGAAGAACGCCGCCGCGCCGCGCAGCAGACTGACCAGGCCGCTGCCGGTCGCCGCGAGCTGGTCGGCGCGGTCCGGCGGCAGGTCGCGCGTGGCGGCGACCATGAGACCGTCGGCGGAGATGGCGATCGCGTGGCTGACATCTGGAGCCCGCTCGGCGAAGCTGTCGAGCATCCAGCCGAGATCTCCGTAATTGGTGATCACTTTTGTTCTCCAGTCTTCGCGTTCGTTGCGGGATTGCTGTTCACGACGACCGGGCGGCGCGCCGCCACGCCGCGGGCGTACGCGGACATCGCGGCGGCTACCTGCGCGGGATCGCGCTGCTCGGAGCGGTCATCCCGGTCAGCGGGCACGTTGATGCCGCCGGGTACGAGGTGGCGCTGCGGCTGCCGGATCGGCAGGCCCGACGGAGTCTTCGCCTCGACCTGCGGCATCAGGGCCGCCTCGGCGGCAGCCCAGCCGTCGTCACCGGGCGTCTGCCACCCGCTGGAGCGATAGGTGGTGGGCTCGGCCTCGGGCACCGGCGCGGGATCGGGGGCGGTTTCCTCCTTGGGCGGCGCCGCATGACCGTTGCCGTTGCCGTTGCCGTTCGTGTCCGTCGTACTGCCGGCCCGGAACCAGCTGTTCACCTGCTCGAAGATGATGAGCTCCTCGGTCTGGTCGTCCTCCCGGCGGGGCGGCTGCCGGCGGGAGGGCGGCGGGCCTCCATACCCGCCGCCCCCGCCTGGTGCCGGGGCTGGTGACATAGGCACCGGAGCGGACAGCGTGACCGGTGGCGACACCGGTATCGGCAGTGCGGACCCCGACTGGAATATCGGCGCGACGGGCAGCGCCCGCTCGGCGCCACGGCTGCGGTACGCCGCCGCCCTGGGCAGGTCGGCGGGCGGGCGGCCAGCGGCGGGCAGTTGCGCCTCCGGCGGTATCGGCTTGATGATCGCGCCGGGCAACGAGATCTCGGCGATCGTGCCGAGCTTCGGGGCGGGACGCAGCTCGACGGTCGCGCCGAGGCGGTTGGCGAGCTGCCCGACCACGACCAGACCCATCGCCCGGACAGCGGCGACGTCGATGGCCGGCGGGTGGGCGACCAGCTCGTTGAGCTGCGCGAGCCGTGCGGGTGGCAGGCCGACGCCCTCGTCGCTGATCTGCACGATGACCCGGTCACCGAGCCCGCGCGCGGTGACCCAGGTGTCGCTGTCGGGCGGGGCGTAGCTGGTGGCGTTGTCCATGAGCTCGGCGAGCAGGTGCACGACCTCGTCGACCGCGTCCGGCATCACGGCGACGTCGGCGTCGACGACACCGAGCCGGATGCGGGTGTAGTTCTCGATCTGCGACATCGCCGCCTGCAGCACCATCGGCAGCGGCACGTCCTCGCGGCGTACCCGGCCGACACCGACCCCGCCCAGCACCAGGAGGCTGGCATTGATCCGCGCCATCCGGGTCGCCAGGTGGTCCAATGTGTACAGCTGCTGTAGCCGCTCGGGGTCGGTCTCGTCCTTCTCGACCGTGTCGACCTGTGCCAGTACAGCGTCCACCAGGCGCTGCTCGCGGCGGCTGAGGTGGATGAAGATGTCGGCCGTGTTGGCGCGCATGACTGCCTGCTCCGCGGCGGTGCGCACGGCGGCCCGGTGTACGGCGCTGAACGCCTGGCCCACCTCGCCGATCTCGTCCTTGCTGAAACGCTCCAGCGGAGCGACCTGCATCGCCAGCGCCTCTGGGTGCACGGCAGCGCGGTCCGCGCTGCGCAGCTCGGCGACGAGTTGGGGCAGTTCGTTGAACGCCACGGTGTTCGCCGCGTCCCGCAGCCGCCGCAGGCGCCGCGTGATCTGGCGGGCGACCGCCCACGTCACCACGAGCGTGAGCAGCAGCGCGACCAGCATCGCGACGCCTTCGAGGGCCGCGCGCTGGCGCTGATCGACCCTGGCCGCCTCGATGTCCGCTCGCACCGCCGCGTCTACCCGCTGCTGCACCTCGTACAGCCGGCGCGCCTGCGCCTGCGTCGCGGTGATCCACTGATTGGTGTCGAGCCTCAGCTCGTCCCCAGCCCTGGCGCGCGACACCTCGTCCTGGAGGCGTTGCAGCGCAAGGATTTCCTCGCCGCTGCCCGCCTGTTCCCACCAGACCCTCCACTGTGGCCGGGCAAGGCCCAGGAACGTGAGGCTCGACTCGGTGAAGCCGGTGCGCGCTGCCGTGATGTCCTGCTGGAGCGCGGATGTGAGCTGTCCGGCGGCCAGCGCCCGCATCACGGCGACCTGCTGCTGGCCGATCGCCTCACCGGCTTTCGCGAGGGCGGCGGCGGCCCGGATGTCGTCGGCGATGTCGGTCGACGCCACGCCCTGCGCCGTGGCTTCCCGGTACGCCAACAGGTCGGCGATGACGATGCGATAGCTGAACGTCATCGCGGAGACCGAGGCGTTTGCGGCCGTGCGAACCTGAGCGCGCAGCGGCGCGAGCCCGGACAGCGACGAGTCGATCCGGCCGAGCACAGCGCCCATGCCGGACGGCACCGGGGGCACCAGGGCGCGCTGCCGCCGGTACTCCGCGACGGCCTCGTCGCTCGCGGCGGTCTGCTCCGCGAAGGCGCTCTCCTGGCGCGGCGTGCCGTTGGTGAGCAGGTCGGCAGCGGCGACGCGTTCGCGTTGAAGCTGGTACGCGAGCGCGCCGGCATCCGTGGCCAGGTCGGACAGGACGCCGAGGTCACTGGCACGGTCTGCCTGCCGGACGCTCGCGGCGAGCGCGAACCCAGCGAAGCCCACCACCGCGACCAGAGGTGCGATCACGATGATGCGCAGCCGAGAGGCGATCTTCCAGCCTCTCAGGCGGGTCGGATACTGGTGATCCGCATGGGCTTGCGTGGCTGACACCAAGGCCGGCTCCCACGTGTCGTCAACATTGATCAAGCTGACTTTGTGGGTGAGCCGTGCGATCCCGTCGCACAAAAAGTGCGACGATTGCGACGCCCGGTATTGACATCCGCACCCAGCGCTATGCGGCGAGCACCTCCTCTTCGCCGGTCGCGTGCACGCCGACCGGGTCGACGATCACCGGCAATGCCCGGTGTGCCCGGAAAGCAACATTCGGCTTATACGAGCGAGCGTGGCCGGGCGTCAGCCGGAGCCCCGGCACCGCCGCGGCGAGACGGGTGAGCGCGGTCTGTGCCTCCAGCCGGGCCAGCGCGGCGCCGATGCAGAAATGCGGCCCGTACCCGAACGACAGGTGGTCGCGCACGTCGGCGCGGTGCGGGTCGAACCGGTCCGGCTCGGCGAACATGGCCGGGTCGCGGTTGGCCGCGCCGATCAGCAGCAGGCAGCGCGATCCCGCCGGGATCGTCACGCCACCGATCGTGACGTCACGGCTCGTCATGCGCAGCCAGCCGTCGATGGCAGGCCCAAGCCGGAGGGTCTCTTCGACGTACCCGGGCACGATCGAGGGGTCGGCGACGATCTCGTCCCACCGGCTCGGGATCGAGAGCGCGTAGTCGAGGCAGTGCGCGAGCAGCCCGGACGTGGTCTCGTGGCCGGCGACCAGCAGGTTGAACGCGAGGCTCGCCACCTCGGACTCGGTCAGCACGCTGTCGTCACCGTCGCGGTATCGCAGGGCCCGGCTGACGTAGTCGCTGCCGAGGTGTCCACTGTGGTTGACGCGGGATACCAGGTCCTGGCAGTACCGCCAGAAGTCGAGCAGGCCCTGTGCGAGCCGCACCTGCTCGTCGGGGCTCGGCTGGCCCCAGACCAGCGCGATCTGCCCGTCGGACCAGCGCTTGATCTGCGCGATGTCGTGCTCGGGGACGCCGAGGATGTCGAGCACCACGAGCAGTGGCAACTCCGCCGCGAACTCCGGGATCAGGTCGACCACCGCGCCTCGCCTGCCAGCGATCCGCGATACCAGCTCGTCGACCCGCTTCCGCACGATGGGGCCGAACTGGTCGTCGACCCGCGCCGCCGTGTTCGGGAACGTGGCCCGCAACGCGCGGCGAGTGCGCGGGTGGGTGGGTGGATCGGCGGCCGCCGTAGTGGGCGGCGCGTCGATTTTCATGACGATAGCCAACGCTTCCGGACACATTTCGTAAACCGGTGCGAGAGTCAACGCGTTCTGGAAGGCGTCATTGTCGCCCAGGGCATTTCGGACGTCGGCGTGCCGGCTGATCAGCCACAGGTTGAGGTCTTCGGCGTAATGCACCCGATCCGTGTCGCCCAGCAGCGCACGCCAAATCGCCGCCGGATGGACCAGGTAGGCGCCAGAGAACGGTTTGAGCTCCACGGGTTGCCTCCGGGATTTCTACGTTGAGGCAACGCGAGCCAGCACGTCAAGGCATTCCGATGTGCCATTGTTTTTTGGCTTACATGCAATTTGCAGATAGCATTTTCTGCATCCGCCCTTAAACCACAAGAAGTGTCTTGCCGACGGTCGCACGCGACTCTATCGCGGCATGCGCCTCGGCAGCCCGATCCAAGGCAAAACGCTGCCCGATCACCGGCCGGAGCCGCCCCGCCGCGGCCTCCGCCAGCGCGCTCTCGGTCAGCTCGCGAAGCTCGTCCGGAGTCGGGCGGCGCGACCCGATCAGCGTCACGCCACGCTCGGCGGCCTCCTCTTCGGAGATGCCGGCCCAGGCACCGCTCGCGAGCCCGTAGCTCAGCATCCGGCCACCCCGACCCAGCAGGCCAAACGCCGCCCGCCCGACGTCACCGCCGACACCGTCGAACACCACGTCGAGGCCGCCGACCGCCTCCCGCACCCTGACCGGCCACTCCGGATCGCGGTAGTCCACCAACACCTCAGCACCCAGGTCGCCGGCCACCGCCAGCTTGCGCTCCCCGCCCGCCGCCGCGACCACTGTCGCGCCGGCAGCGGCCGCCAACTGAACCAGCAGCGTGCCGACCCCACCCGCGGCAGCCTCCACGAGCACCCGGTCGCCGCCGCGCAGCGCCGCCGCGCGGGCCAGCATGGTCGCGGTCCGCCCGTCAGCCAACAACGCCACCGCCGCGTCCATCACATGCCCAGCGGGCACCGGTAGTACCCCCGCCGCGTCGACGGCGGCCCGCTCGGCGTACCCGCCGGAGCCGCCGGTGGACGTGATGACCCGCCGGCCAACCCACGACGCGCCCACACCGTCCCCTGTGGACACGACCACGCCGCCCACCCCGTTGCCAGGAATCATCGGCAACCGCCCCTTGAAGGGGCCGAGGCCGCTGGCGCGGAACTGTGTCTCGACGAACGTGATGTTGGCGTACTCGACATCGACCACGACCTGCCCGGGGCCCGCCACCGGCTCCGGGGCTTCGGCCGCCACCAGAACCTCCGGCCCACCGAACTCCTTCAACCACACCGCTCTCATACCGACGAGCCTGCTATCTGAACCGCACTTGAGGTCAAGGGAATCCGATGCGGCCCTGCGGACAAGAACTCTTTGACGGAGTTCCCGATTCGAGGAGAACGCATGAGAAGACGTACCGCAGTGACCGCGGTCTTCGGGATCGCTGCCCTGCTAGGAGCGCTGACCGTGCCCCCAAGCCACGCCGGGTCCCGCCCCGACGCGGCGGCCCCACGGGTCAGCCAGGAGCGTTGGGTGACGCTGATCACCGGCGACCGCGTGCTGGTACGCCGGACCGGCGACCGCACGGACGTCACAGTCACGCCCGCACAGCGTCCGGGCCCGACCCGTTTCGTGGAACTCACCCGGCGCGGCGACCGGTACGTGGTGCCCGCCGACGCCGCCCCGAAGCTACAGGCAGGCATCCTGGACTGGGAGCTGTTCAACGTCTCCGGCCTCGTGCGACAGGGTTACGACGACCAGCGCACCGCGAGCCTGCCACTGCTCGTGAAGTACACGGGCACGCGCGTGGCCACCCCCGAGGGCACAACGGTCCGGCGCGCGCTTCCTAAGGTCCGCATGGCGGCCATCGACGAGAAGAAGTCGACCGCCGCCACCTTCTGGCGCGCACTCCCGACCGGCAACACCCTCAGGTCGGCGGGCATCGAGAAGGTGTGGCTGAACGCCAAGGTGCGGGCCAGCCTCGATGAGAGCGTCGCCCGCATCGGCGCGCCCGCCGCGTGGGCGCGCGACCTGACCGGCGCCGGTGTGACCGTGGCGGTGCTCGACACCGGCATCGACACCGGCCACCCGGACTTCGCGGGACGGCTCGGCCCGTCGAAGGACTTCTCCGGCAAGGGCAATGTGGAGGACGGCAACGGGCACGGTACCCACGTCGCGTCCACGGTCGCCGGGTCCGGGGCGGCGTCGGATGGCAGGTACAAGGGGGTGGCGCCGGGCGCCACGATCGCGGTCGGCAAGGTCCTCGACGACTCCGGCGAGAGTACGGCCGACACGGTCATCGCCGGCATGCATTGGGCCGCCACTGAGGCCGAGGCCAAGGTCGTGAACATGAGCCTCGGCAGTGGTCCCACCGACGGCGCTGACCCGGTGTCCGACGTGCTCGACACGCTGTCCCGGGAGTACGGCACGCTCTTCGTCGTGGCGGCCGGCAACGAGGGCATGGACGAGTGGGTGTCCAGCCCAGCGGCCGCCGACGAGGCGCTGGCGGTCGGCAGCGTGAGCAAGAACGGCGTGCTGAGCGAGTTTTCCAATCGAGGGCCGCGATACGTCAACGGTGCCGTCAAGCCCGACATCGCCGCCCCTGGCGAGGGAATCGTCGCCGCCCGGCCATCCGGTGTACCGCCTCGGGGCGAGCCGGTGGGCGACGCGTACCAGCGGCTGGACGGCACGTCGATGGCCACCCCGCACGTGGCCGGGGCCGCGGCGCTGCTCTCGCAGCAGCACCCGGACTGGAACGGCGACGCCCTCAAGTCGGCGCTGATGAGCACAGGGACCGAGGTGCCGGGCGCCGGGCCGTACGCGGTCGGCACGGGCCGGGTGGACGCTAACCGGGCTACCGGCCAGGCGGTCACCGCGACCGGCGGCGTCTCCACGTACCTGCGCTGGCCCAACCAGGGTGCCCGCGAGGAGAAGCAGGTCACCTGGCGCAACACCGGTGCGGCCGACGTGACGCTGGCGCTGAACGCGAATCTCAGCGACCTCGGTGGACTGGTTTCGCTCTCCGCCGACTCGGTGACGGTGCCAGCGGGCGGTACCGCCTCGGTGCGGCTCACGATCACCACGCGGGACCGCGCACATGGCACGTACGGCGGCATGCTGACCGCACGCAGCGCGGACGGCGGCACCGTCACCCGCACCGCCCTGTCCGTGCGGCAGGAGCCGGAACTGTACGACCTTACGGTCAAACTGGTGGACCGCGACGGCGCACTGGTGTCCAATGAGGACCGTGGGAGCCTTGTCATCTTCAACCTCGACGACGAAGACTTCGACCACTGGGGCGGGCCGGGCACCGTCCGGTTGCCGCCGGGCCGGTACGCGATCCACAGTGTCATCGAGACGCCGCGCATCGGGCAGGAACCGTCGTACACCTTCATCTCCCACCCGGAGCTGACCGTCGGCAAGGACACGACGGTGACGCTGGACGCCCGCGACGGCAAGCCGACCTCGATAACACCGCCCAACCCGGCGGCGCGCGGCGGCAACTACAACGTCACGCAGAACAGCCGGATCACGTCTTGCGACTGCGTTTTCGGCGTCACCAACGCGGTGGAGCCGAGATTCGAGGTGGCGTACGCGGCGACGGTGCCGGGTATCAGCTCGCCGTCCTTCGTCATGGGCCAGTCCAGGCGGGCGGTCGAGCCGCGCGTGGAGCTGTTCACTCGCGGCCGTGCGCGGTTCGAGGTCGCGGCCGGCTGGTTGCGCGGCTCGCCGGAGCCCGCGGAGCAGGCCGACCTCAAGGCCGTGTACGGCGGCGCGGGCACGCCGGAAGACCTCGCGAAGGTCGATGCCAAGGGCAAGCTGGTGCTGATCGAGGTGCCCGGCGAGACCACGTACGAGGAGGTCTACCAGCGCACCGAAGGCATCAAGAAGGCCGGAGCCCGGATGGCGATGGTCAACGTCGCGCCGGAGCGGGCGTTCGCGCTCCTCGACGTGCCGGAGGAGGAGCCGGGACCGGCCCTGCCCACCTTGCGGGGCTTCGGTGTGACCGGTGCGCGGTTCGCCGCGCTGGTCAAGGCCGGCGCCACCCGGGTGTCGTACACCAGCCGGCCGCTGTCCGCTTCGCGCTACGAGATGGCGTACGCGGTGCAGGGCCAGGTCACGACGGCTCAGGTGCACCGGCCGCGCACCCGCGATCTGGTCGCTGTGCGGACCGCGTACCACGACAACGTTGCCGACTCCCGGCGGTACTTCGCGGCGACCACGACGATTCACGGCGCTCCACTCGGCGGCGGCTGGACCGAGGTGACAAAGGCGCCGCAGGAGCGGATCGAGTACTTCACCCCGGGCACCTGGGAGCTGCAATCGAACGGATACTGGGGGCCACGCGACTCCATGGACGAGACGGTGCGGCTGGAGGCTGGTCGGGAGTACAGAATCGTCTGGAACAAGGCGGTCAGCGGTCCGGCGTTCCCCGACGGGTCGTGGGCCGTGCGTCGCGACGGTGCGCTGGATGTCACGTTGCCGATGTACAGCGACGGGGCGGGCCGCCCGCGCGTCCCGTTCGACTGGGACACCGACACCGGCTCGATCAAGCTGTACCGCGACGGCAATCTCGTGGGTGAGGAGCCCGTGCCGCACCACGCCCGGTTCGCGGTGCCGCCCGAGCAGACGACGTACCGCCTGGAGGCGACCACCAGCCGATCCGTGGACTGGTGGCCGCTGTCGACCTCGGTGTCGGCGGCGTGGACGTTCCGTTCGTCGGCAGCGGGCGAGGGCGCCGCGCTTCCGCTGCTTACCGTGCGCTTCGACCCGGCGGTGGACCTGCGCAACCGGGCTCCGGGCGGAAGGGCATACGGGTTCCCGGCGACGGTGAGCGGCACCGGCGCCCGGGTCACCTCACTCGCGGTCGACGTCTCGTACGACGACGGCCGCACCTGGACGCCGGCCGCGGTGACCCGCTCCGGCGGCCGCTGGGCGGTCGCGGTGACCCATCCCGCCAGCGGCTACGCCTCCCTACGAGCCAGGGCCACCGACGCGGACGGCAACGCCGTTGTCCAAACAATCCTCCGCGCCTACGCCCTGGTCACGGCCGAGGCGTTTGAACGAGGCACCATGCGGTGAAGGTTCTGCCCATGGCTGACGTGCGACTCACGGCCTCCCGCGTGGAGGGCAGTACGTTCCTGGAAGTGCTCACCCGTGCCGGTTTCATCGGATACGGGGTGGTGCACCTGCTCTTCGCATGGATGATCGTGCAGATCGCCGTCGGGCGCCCCACCGACGAGGGCGACCAGACCGGCGCGCTGCGCACCCTCGCCGAGCAGCCGCTGGGCCGCGTCCTGGTGGCCGCCGTCGCGATCGGCCTGCTGGCCATGGCAATCTGGCAGCTCCTGGAGGCGACGATCGGGCACCGCGAGGACCGCGGCAACGAACGCACCTTCGAGCGCCTCGCCTCCGCCGGCCGGACCGTGGTCTACGCGTACTTCGCGTGGGCGGGTTACAAGGTCTTCACGAACGCCGACTCGTCCAGCGCCGACAAGCAGCAGGCGTTCACCTCTGACCTCATGTCGTCGAGCGGCGGGCGGTGGCTGGTGGCGCTGATCGGTATCGCGCTGGCCGCGCTCGGCGCCGGCCTGGTCTGGTACGGGGTGGTCAAGCGGTTCGAGAAGCACCTGCGCACCATGCGGATGAGCCTCAGGGCACGGACGCTCGCGCGCCGGCTCGGCGTCACGGGCTACACCAGCAAGGGCATCGCGTACGGCATCGCCGGCATCCTCTTCGTGGTGGCAGCCGCGACCTACGACCCGAACAAGGCGCGCGGCCTCGACGCCGCGCTGCAGACGCTGCGCCAGCAGTCGTACGGGACTCTGCTGTTGATCGTTGTCGCACTGGGTGTGGCGGCGTTCGGCGCGTTCTGCTTCGTGCAGGCGCGGTGGCGCAAGGTCTAGCCGCACCGGATGCTTGACCTCAACCTCGGTTGAGGTTCCACGCTGGACGCATGAAGGTAGCGGCGTTTTTTCAACCGGGCGGCCCCGAAGTGCTCCAGCTCGCGGAGTTCGACACCCCAGAGGCCGGTCCGGGACAGGTGAGGGTGCGGGTCAAGGCGGCGGGTGTCCAGCCGTACGACGCGGCGGTGCGGGCCGGTTGGGTGCCACCGGGCAAGGGGCCTGAGCTGCCGAAGGTACCGGGCAATGAGTTCGCGGGCGTGGTGGACCAGGTCGGTGCCGGCGTCACCACTGCCGCGCCCGGCGACGAGGTGCTCGGCTTCGGCCAGCTCGACGCGTACGCGGAGTACATCGTCGTGCCGGCCGACCAGGTGACCGCCAAGCCGGCCACGATGCCGTGGGAGGTGGCGGGCGGGTTCACCGCTGGCACGCAGACCGCGCACATCGCCCTCCAGGAGCTGAATGTGAGCGCCGGCGACACGCTGCTGATCCACGGTGCCGCCGGAGCGGTCGGCACGGTAGCGGTGCAGCTCGCCGTGGCGTGGGGCGCCACGGTCATCGGCACCGCCCGCGAGGAAAACCACGAGTACCTACGATCGCTCGGCGCCATCCCGGTCGCGTACGGGGACGGCCTGCTGGACCGCGTCCGCGCGCTCGCGCCCGACGGGGTGACCGCCGCGCTCGATGGTGCCGGCGGCGACGCGCTGGCCGTCTCGCTCGCGTTGGTCGCTGACCGGAAGCGCATCCTCACGCTCGTCGAGCACGACAAGGCGGACGAGCTGGGCATCAGGCTCACGCCGCCGCTGCGCTCCCAAGCCCGCCTGGCCGAGCTGGCCGACCTGTTCGCCAGTGGTGACCTGCGCATCCACGTGCGCGCCACGTACCCGCTGGAACGCGCCGCGGACGCCCACCGCGACATCGAAACCGGCCACGGCCGCGGCAAGGTCGTCGTGACGATCCCCTAGCGCGCCCACGCACCGCGCGGCCCCCGGCGGCCCCGCCTCGCGCGGGCCCCTCCCGCGCCTCACCGCGCTCACCGCGCTCACCGCGCTCACCGCGCTCACCGCGCCGATCAAGGGCGAACGCACGTGGTTGGATCTCTTTTCCGCGTGCGTTTGCCCTTGATCGATGCGATCGGCCTTGATCGGCGCGCCTACATCTCGCTGCCCGCGGAGAACATCACCGGGCGCACCTCGATGCCGAGACCCTCGATCTTCGCGTCCGGGATCATGCCGGCCAACTCGACCGCGCGCTCCTTGGTCTCGCAGTCGACCAGGTAGTACCCGCCGAAGTACTCCTTCGACTCGACGAATGGCCCGTCGGTCACCACCTGCTCGCCACCCTTGGACCGGACCACGACGCTGTTCGACGGGTCGGCCAGGGCGTTCGTGCTGATCATCTCGCCCGACTCCCGGATCGTGCGCATGAACTCCTCGTGGCCGCTCCCGATCGCGTTCCGCTCGTCCTCGGAGAGGGCCTCCAGGACGTTGGGGTTGATGTTCATGATCAACAGATACTTCACGCTGCTCACTCCCTGTTTCGCGACGCCTCCGGCGGGCGTCTTCACAGATGGGTCGGAGCCCGCCTCCGATTCTCGACACCCCTCCGCCGACAAAACGACTGGTACTGGATCATGGAGTTGACTCGGGCGGCGTGAGTCGGGCGGCTCTGGCGTTCAGGTAGCGCTGGCGGGGCAGGCTGGTCGTGCGGCGCGCCGCCGTCAGGTACGCCTCGCGGGCGGCCTCGATGTCGCCGGCCATCTCCAGCAGGTGCGCGCGGACGGCGTACGGGCGGTGGTCGGCGGCGAGGCGAGCGTCGGCCGCGAGCTTGTCGAGCAGCGCGAGACCCGCCTCCGGGCCGCTGGTCATGGCCACCGCGACGGCGTGGTTCAGCGCCACCATCGGGTTGTCGGACAGGTCGAGCAGCACCTCGTACAGGGCCACGATCTGCGGCCAGTCGGTCGCCTCGGCGGTCGGCGCCTCGTCGTGCAGCGCCGCGATGGCCGCCTGGACCTGATACGGGCCGGTGGGCCCCTTCGGCAGGGCCTCGCTGATCAGGGCGACCCCTTCGGCGATCTGCTCGGCGTCCCAGCGGCTGCGGTCCTGCTCGGCCATCGGGATCAGCTCCCCGTTCGGCCCCGTACGCGCCAGCCGCCGGGCATCGGTGAGCAGCATCAACGCGAGCAGCCCGGCGACCTCGGCGTCGTCGGGCAGCAGCCCGTGCACGATCCGGGTCAGCCGGATCGCCTCCGCCGCCAGCTCTACGCGATGCAGGAGCGGGCCGGTCGTGCTCGCGTACCCCTCGTTGAAGATCAGATAGAGCGTGTGCAGTACGGCGGCGAGCCGGGCGCCGCGCTCGGCCGCAGGTGGAAGGCCGAACGGGATGCCGCTCTCTTTGATCGACTGTTTCGCACGGGTGATCCGGCGCGTCATCGTGCCCTCCGGCACCATGAACGCGCGGGCTATCTCGCCAGTCGTCAGGCCGCCGACCGCGCGCAGCGTCAGCGCGATCTGCGACGCCGGCGACAGGGCCGGGTGGCAGCACATGAAGAGCAGTACGAGCGTGTCGTCGGCGTCCGCGGTGTGGTAGTCGGCGAGAGGCGGTTCGCGGCGCCAGACCTCCTCCTCGCGGCGGCGCCGGGCCTGCTCGGCGCGGAGCAGGTCGGTCAGGCGCCGGGCGGTCACGGTGATCAGCCAGGCGCGCGGGTTGGCTGGTACCCCATCCTCGGCCCATTGGGTCGCGGCGGCGAGCAGCGCCTCCTGCATCGCGTCCTCAGCCAGGTCGAAGTGCCCGTACCGGCGCACCACCGCGCCGAGGGCCTGCGGAGCCAACTCGCGCAGCAGGCTCTCGGCGCGGTCGCCGGCCATGCGATCAGCCCTCGGTGTCGCCGGGGCCGTCGTCGATCGGCCGCACGTCGACGTACCAGGTGCTCATGTCGATGCCGGCCGGCGCGGGGCAGAGTGTGATCTGGGCGGCGAGTTCGGTGGCCCGGTCGAAGCTGGCGCACTCGACCACGTTGTAGCCGGCCAGCACCTCCTGGGTCTCGGCGTACGGCCCGTCGGTGACCACCGGCACGCCATCCTTGACCCCGGTGATGCGGCGCGTGTGTACGGGCGCGGACAGCCCGTGTGCGTCGACGAACTCGCCCGAGTCGATCAGCGCCTGGTTCCATTTGCCCATGTACTGGTGCATGGCCGCCACGTCTTCCGGCTGCCAGGCCGGAGACCCGGGGCTGCCCTTGCCGGCCATCGCGTCGTAGTCGCGCTGGGACGCGTACAGCATGATCATGTACTTCATGGTGGCTCCTCTCGGCGGCGCCCTCGTGGCGCCTTCACCCGAGACGTCGGCGCCGCCGACCCGGTCCGGACATGGCCGCCGCCGGATCGCGAAGAAATCTTAAGCCGGCACCTTCCGGACGGCCGCCGATCAAGGGCATTCGCATCGATCAAGGGCGAACGCACGCGGAAAAGAGATCCAACCACGTGCG
>NZ_JAIBNX010000111.1:1537-27438 GCF_026130045.1 Micromonospora sp. CPCC 205371 | reverse complement strand
GGCCCGCCCCCCGGGTGCGGGGCTCCACAGCCGGCTGGCGTCCTGGCGCCGGCAGCTCGACGCGGCCCCGGTCGTCGACCTGCCCACCGACCGCCCCCGGCCGCCGGTGCGCTCCTCCGACGGCGCCGTGATCGGCTTCGCCGTCGCCGGGCGGACCGCCGACGGGCTGCGGGCGCTGGCCCGCGAGACCGGCTCGACCATGTTCATGACGCTGCTGTCGGCGTTCGCTGTGCTCGTCGGCCGCTACAGCGGCACCGACGACGTGGTCGTCGGCACGCCAGTAGCCAACCGTGGCCGGCCGGAGACCGAACCGCTGATCGGGCTCTTCCTCGATACCCTGGCGATCCGCGCCGACCTGGCGGGTGACCCGGCGTTCGACGAGGTGGTCGCGCGGGTCCGGCGGACCACATTGGACGCCTACGCCCACCAGGAGGTGCCGTTCGAGCGGCTGGTCGACGCCCTCGTCGTCGACCGGGACCGCTCCCGGACGCCGCTGTTCCAGGTGCTGTTCAGCTACACGACCGGCGACCAGGCGCTGGGCGACGCGCCCGGCGATCGGGGGCAGGGCCCCACCGCGACACCCGCGCGGTACGACCTGTCACTCAGCCTGGGCGAGGCCGGCGACGGGCTGGCCGGCGGGATCGAGTACAGCACCGCGCTTTCCGACCCCGCCACCATGGAGCGGCCCATCCGGACCCGGGTCGCGTTGCCCGACGCGGTCGCCGCCGCCGCGAGCCGCCGGATCGGCGACCTGCCGATGCTCGCCCCCGCCGAGCGGCACCAGGTCGTCGACGGGTGGAACGCGACGGCGGCCCCGCTGTCCCCGGGCGACGTGCGCGAGCTGATCGCGGCGCGGGCGGCCGAGCGTCCCGACGCGGCGGCCGTCGTGTGCGGCGACCGGGTGGTCAGCTACGCCGCGCTGCTGCGCCGGTCGGCGGCCCTCGCCGGCCGCTTGCGGCGTGCGGGCGCCGGGCCGGAGTCGGTGGTCGGCATCTGCCTGGACCGCTCCGAGGACCTGCTCGTGGCGATGCTCGCGGTCTGGTGGGCCGGCGCCGCCTACCTGCCACTGGACCCGGAGCACCCGCGCGACCGGCTGCGGTACATGCTCTCCGACAGCGCGGCCCACCTGGTGCTGAGCCGCGCCAACCTGGCCGCCAACCTCGCCGACGAGGGATCGGTACGGGTGCTCGGGCTCGACGACGATGACCCGGCGGCGGTGGAGCCTCCGGCGACCGTGGTCGACCCCGGCCGGCTGGCGTACGTGATCTACACGTCGGGCTCGACCGGGCGGCCCAAGGGCGTACAGGTCACGCACCGCAACCTGGTCAACTTCCTGACCGCCATGGCCGAGCGGCCCGGCCTCGACGCCGCCGACGTGCTGCTCGCCGTGACGACGCTCGGGTTCGACATCGCCGGTCTGGAGCTGCTGCTGCCGCTGGTCACCGGTGCCCGCGTGGTGGTGGCGGACCGAGACACGGCCCGCCTGCCCGGCGCCCTCGCGGCGGAGCTGCGCAGGTCCGGCGCCACCGTGCTCCAGGCGACGCCCGCGACCTGGCAGATGCTCGTCGACGACGGCTGGACCGGTGCTCCCGGCCTGCGGGCACTCTGCGGCGGTGAGGCCCTGCCCGAGCGGCTCGCCGCGGCGGTCCTGGCGCGCACCGCCGAGCTGTGGAACATGTACGGCCCCACCGAGACCACGATCTGGTCAACGTGCGCGAGGCTGACCCGGGAGGGCCGTCTGACGGTCGGCTCTCCGATCGCCAACACGCGGGCGTACGTGCTGGACGACCGGTTCGGCCCGGTGCCGGTGGGCGTCGTCGGCGAGCTGTTCCTGGCCGGTGACGGCGTCGCCCGCGGCTACCGCGGCCGGCCCGCGCTCACCGCGGAACGGTTCGTCGCCGACCCGTTCGCGGGCGGCGGCTCCCGCATGTACCGCACCGGCGACCGGGTCCGCTGGACCGCGTCCGGCGAGATCGAGTTCCATGGCCGGGCCGACGCGCAGGTCAAGGTCCGCGGGTTCCGGATCGAACCGGCCGAGGTCGAGGCGGCGCTCACCGCGCATCCCGGCGTGCGCACCGCTGTCGTCACGGTGCACGGCGAAGGCGCCGCCGCCGTGCTCGTCGGCCATCTGGTACCGGCCGACCCGGCCCGAGGTATCCCTGCCGCCGCCGAACTGCGCGAGCTGCTGCGCGGCAGCCTGCCCGAGTACATGGTGCCGGCCGTCTACGCGGAGCTGGCCTCGTTGCCGCTCACACCCAACGGAAAGCTGGACCGTGCCGCGCTGCCCGCACCGCCCAGGCCCCGGCCCGCCGCGGTGGCGCCGGCGACCGCCGCCGAGGAGCTGCTCGCGGGCATCTGGTCCCAGGTGCTGGGCGTCGACCAGGTCGGCGTCGATGACGACTTCTTCGAACTGGGCGGGCACTCGCTGGTCGCCACGCAGGTCGTCTCCCGGATTCGCGGGGTGTTCGGTGCCGAGCGGCCGGCGGCACCACCCGTGACGGCCGTGCGCCGGGACGGCCCGCTGCCGCTGTCGTTCGCCCAGCAGCGGCTGTGGTTCCTCGACCAGCTCGACCCCGGCTCGGCGGAGTACAACCTGCCGGCGCCGGGCCGGTGGACCGGGCGGCTCGACGTCGCCGCGCTCGCCGCCGCGCTCGGTGCGGTGGTGGCCCGGCACGAGGTGCTGCGTACGCGGCTGGTGACCGACGCGGACGGGGTCGCCGCGCAGGTGATCGACCCGCCGGCCGCGTTCCGGCTGCCGGTCGTGGACATCTCCGGCGCCGCCGACCCGGTTCGCATGGCCGATGAGCTGGTGGCCGTGGACGCGGCCCGCCCGTTCGACCTGGGCGCGGGTCCGCTGATCCGGGCGACGCTGCTGCGGCTGGCACCCGACGACCACGTGCTGGCGCTGACCACGCACCACGTGGTGTCCGACCAGTGGTCCACCGAGATCCTGCGCCGCGAGCTCGCCGCCCTGTACGAGGCGGCGCTGACCGGCGGCGCGGACCCGCTGCCGGCGCTCCCGGTGCAGTACGCCGACTTCGCGGTCTGGCAGCGGGCCTGGCTCTCCGGCGAGGTGCTGGACGGGCAGCTCGCCTACTGGCGCGACCAGCTCGCCGGCCTGCCGGTGCTGGAGCTGCCCACCGACCGGCCACGGCCGCCGGTGCGGTCGACGGACGGCGCGGTGACCCGCTTCGCGGTGTCCGGCCCGGTCGCCGACCGGCTGCGGGCGGTGTCCCGCGATGCCGGCGCCACCATGTCGATGACGCTGCTGGCCGCGTTCTCCGTGCTGTTGGGCGGCTACTGCGACACCGAGGACGTGGTGGTCGGCACCCCGGTGGCGAACCGGAACAGGGCCGAGATCGAGGGGCTCGTCGGGTTCTTCGTCAACACGCTCGTCATGCGTACCGACCTGTCCGGCGACCCGTCGTTCGCGGAGCTGGTTGGCCGGGTGCGGCGGACCGCCCTGGCCGCGTACGCGCACCAGGACCTGCCGTTCGAGCAGGTGGTCGACGCCCTTGTCACCGACCGGGACCGGTCTCGCACGCCCCTGTTCCAGGTCTCCTTCGACTACGCCCAGGACGGCACCGGAGAGCCGGCCGGCGCCGAACATGGGCCGGTGCCGGTCAAGTTCGACCTGACCGCGACGATCGGTCCGGCCAACGACGGGCTCGCCGGCGAGCTGCGGTACAGCACGGCGCTGTTCGACGCGGCCACGATCGAGCGGCTCGCCGGCGGCCTCGTCTCGGTACTGGAGTCGGTCGCGGCGGACCCGTCGCGCCGCTTGTCGCGGCTGCCGCTCGGTGACCGGGCGCTCGTCGTGGACGGGTGGAACGCCACCGCCGGTGCCGTGCCCGCTGTCGCCGGTGTACACGAGCTGATCGCGCGGCGGGCCGCCGAAGCGGCCGACGCGGTGGCCGTGGTTTGCGGGCACCGGTCGCTGACGTACGGCGAGTTGCTGGCCCGGGCGAACCGGCTGGCGCACCACCTGCGCGGCATCGGCGTCGGTCCGGAGACGATCGTCGCCCTGTCCCTGGACCGCGACCTGGACCTGGCCGTGGCGATCCTCGCGGTATGGCGGGCGGGCGGGGCCTACCTGCCGCTCGACCCGGACTACCCGGCCGAGCGGCTTGGTTTCATGGTCGCCGACAGCGGGGCGCGCTTGCTGCTCACCCAGCGCTCGATCGCTGGCGAGCCGGCCGTCGACACCGCGGTGACCGTCGTGCGGTTGGACGACCCGGCGGTGGCCGAGACGGTACGCGGGCGGCCCGCGACCGCACCCGCTGGTGCGGCGGGCAGCCTGGCGTACGTCATCTACACCTCCGGCTCCACTGGCCGGCCGAAGGGTGTCCAGGTCACCCACGACGGCCTGCTGAACCTGGCGACCGGGATGCGGGCGCTGCTTGGCACCGGTGAGGCGACCCGCGGCCTGCTGTTCGCCGCGCTGAGCTTCGACGCCTCCGTGTGGGAGCTGGTCATGGCGCTGGCCGCGGGCGGCACCCTCGTGCTGGCGACCGACCGGGACCGCGCCGAGCCTGGCGCGCTCTCAACGCTGGTCGCCACGGCCGGTGTGACCTCGGGTTTCGTGCCGCCCGCGCTGCTGCGCACGATGCGGTCGGGCGAGTACGGCGAGCTGGCCGGGCTGGACACCCTGCTCACCGGCGCCGAGCGGCTGGAGCCCGCGCTCGCGGCCGCCTGGGCGGGCCGGCACCGGCTGTTGAACGCGTACGGCCCCACCGAGGCGACGGTCGCGGCCACGATCGCGGCGATCGAGCCGGGTGCGCCGGGCTCACCGCCGATCGGCCGGCCGCTGCCCAACATCCGCACCTATGTGCTGGACCGGCGGCTCAACCCGGTGCCGGTCGGCGCGCCGGGGGAGCTGTACATCGGCGGTGCCGGCGTCGCCCGCGGATACGGCGGTCGCGCCGCCCTCACCGCCGAGCGGTTCGTGGCCGATCCGTTCGGCGGCCCTGGGGCGCGGATGTACCGCACCGGGGACCGGGCACGCTGGCGCCCCGACGGCCAGCTCGACTTCCTCGGGCGCGCCGACGACCAGGTGAAGGTGCGCGGGTTCCGGATCGAACCGGGCGAGGTGCAGGCCGCCCTGGTCACGCACCCCGGCGTCGACAGTGCGGTGGTCACGGTGGTCGGCACCGGCACGCAGGCGCGGCTGGTGGCGTACGCCGTCCCGGCCGACCAGGGCGCCGGCCTGCCCGCGACGGCTCAGCTGCGCGAGCATCTGCGGCGCGGCCTGCCCGAGTACATGGTGCCGTCGCTGTTCGTCGAGCTGTCCGCGATCCCGTTGCTGGCGAACGGGAAGACCGACCGGGCGGCCCTTCCGGTACCTGATCGGGCGGCGCTCGGGCCGGCCGCGTACGTGATCCCGTCCGGCCCGGTCGAGCAGCTGCTGGCGGGCATCTGGCGCGAGGTCCTCGGCGTCGACCGGGTCGGCGCCCAGGACGACTTCTTCGCCCTCGGCGGCCATTCGATCCTGGTCACCCAGATCGTCGCCCGGGTGCGGGCCGCCGGGTACGAGATGAGCGTGGGTGACCTGTACGAGCACCCCACGGTCGCCGGCTGTGCCGCTCTGCTGGACGCGCACGAGGCCGACCCGCGGATCAGGTCAGCCGTCCGAATCCGCGCGGGCCGTGCCGTCCCGGCCGTCTTCGCGGTGCACACGATCACCGGTGAGGTCGCGGCGTACGCCGAACTGGCAGCGGCGCTGCCGGCCGGCGTACCTTTCATCGCGATGCAGGCGCGGGGCGTCACCGGGGACGACCGCTCGCTGAGGTCGGTCCGTGAGATGGCCGCCGCGTACGCCGACGAGGTGTTGCTGCTGCAGCCGGACGGGCCGTACCTGCTGGCGGCCCAGTCCGGCGGGTCCTACGTGGCGGTCGAGATGGCCCGGCGCCTCGCCGAGCTGGGACGGGACGTCGCCGGCGTCTTCCTGATGGGTCCGGCCCGCCAGCGGTTCACGCCGTGGCTGCTGAAGCCGCTGAGCCGATCCGACCGCCGGATCTTGCGCCACCTCGACGAGACGATCGCGGCCGGGCCGGGCGTGCGCCTGCCCGCGCGGACGGAACGGCAACTGCTGCGTCGTGGCGTCGCGGCCGACGACCGGATCGCCGACGGCATCCGGGAAGGCGACAAGCACGCACTGCGGATCGCGCGGGCGGTGGCTACCAATGGGCTGGCCTACGCTCACCACGGCAACCTTTTGCACCACCGTCCCGATCCCTACGACGGCCCGGTCGTGCTGTTCATGCCCCGCGACGACCCTGAGGAGGACCGCCGGTCGACGCTGGAGCAGTGGGAGCGGGTGCTGCGCAGGCCACCGGAGATCGTCGATGTGCCGGGTGTCCACGGGACCGTCCTGGAGGGCGCCGCCGCGCAAGCGATCGCGGCCCGCCTGGCGGAGGAGGTCATTTCGGCCTGACCAGGCATGACTTCTGTAAGAGCCTTACATCGATCGTGCTGACGATGTTCGACCGCGCAGAAGAAGCAGTCGCACAGGTGACTTAGATCGTTGGCCGTGATTACTATGCGAGAAGATGGTATGGCGAATCTGAACATTCGCACGCCATCCTGGCGCTTCGGCGCCATATCTGCATGGACCAAGAAACAGCGCTACGGGGGAGCTGCCTTGGAACAGGTGCAAGTGTTACGTGCTGTCCAAGAACGATCAGAATCTTCATTGGTCCAGGTTTCACCACCAGCACAATCACCAACGATCGAGTGGGTTCCCGTCCGAGCGTTGTTGCCGGCGGACTCACCACGCCAGACGTTTGAAGATCTCGAACACACCCGCATGCTGGCGAGGATCGACGAGCGCCTTCCACCGATCATCGTGCACCGGGCCACCATGCGAGTCATCGACGGTACGCACCGGCTGGGCGCCGCGATGCTGCGCGGCGACGAGCTGATCGAGGTCCAGTTCTTCGACGGCACCGAGCAGGAAGCCTTCGTGCTCGCCGTGAAGGCGAACATCGCACATGGCCTGCCGCTGTCGCTCGCCGCCCGCACGCGTGCCGCGGAGCGGATCATGTCGTCGTCCCCCACCTGGTCGGACCGGGCGCTCGCGGCGGCCGCCGGTCTCGGCGCCCGGACGGTCGGCCACATCCGCCAGCGGCTCCAACTCGACACCGGTGAGATCCGCGCGCGTACGGGGCGCGACGGTCGCCTGCGCCCGCTCGACAACGCCGAGGGACGCCTGAAGGCATCGGCAATCATCAAGGAGCGGCCGGAGGCGTCGTTGCGCGAGGTCGCCCGCGAGGCCGGTGTCTCGCCGTCCACGGTGCGAGACGTCCGCCGGCGGATCGAGCGGGGCGACGATCCGGTACCGGATTCCCGCCGCCGCAACGCCGCGAAGGAGGCGGAGACCAACGGCGGTATGCCCGAGGGGCCGGGGCTGGCCTCGATGCTCCAGGGGTTGCAGACCGACCCGTCGCTGCGGTTCACCGAGACCGGGCGGCTCTTGCTCCGGTGGATATTTTCCCGGGCGATCCGTTCCGAGGAGCGCGTCGACGTAGCCGAGAAGGTGCCGCCGCACTGCACGTACATCATCGCCAACGTCGCCCGCGCGTGCGCCGACGAATGGCTTCGGCTCGCCAACGAGCTCGAGCGCCGCAGCATCGAGCCCACCTGACACACATGACCGTGCCCGCGCCGCTGGCGCCGCGACAACTGCTCGTCTTCCTGCTCGCACTCACGGTCCTGCTGCTGGTCGCCCGCTGCCTTGGCTGGCTGGCCCGGCAGGTGCGGCTGCCCGCCCTCGTCGGCGAGCTCGCCACCGGGGTGGTGCTGGGGCCGTCGCTGCTCGGGCAGGTCGCACCGCAGGTGACCGGCTGGCTGCGGCTGGACCACCCGGAACAGGTGCACCTGCTCGACGCCGTCGGCCAGTTCGGCGTGCTGCTGCTGGTCGGCGTGACGGGCGCGCACCTGGACATCGGGCTGCTTCGCCGGCAGGCGGCGACGGCCGCCCGGGTCAGCCTCGGTGGGCTGCTGGTGCCGTTGGGCCTCGGCATCGGGCTGGGCATCGTGATCGCCCCGCTCGTCTCACTGGGAGCTGGCGGGCGGCCCGTCTTCGCCCTGTTTCTCGGGGTCGCGATGTGCGTGTCGGCGATCCCGGTCATCGCCAAGACGCTGTCCGACATGCGGCTTCTGCACCGCAACACCGGGCAGCTGATCCTCGTGGCGGGCACGCTCGACGACGTCATCGGGTGGTTCCTGCTGTCGGTCGTGTCGGCGGCCGCGGTCAACGGACTGAGCACCGGGAAGGTGTCGCTGTCCCTGCTGTACCTCACCGGCTTCGTGCTGTTGGCGGCGCTGGTCGGCCGGCCGCTCGTCCGGTCCGCCATGCGGCTCGCGGACCGTTCGGACGAGCCGGGCGCCAGCGTCTCCATGGCCGTCATCGTCGTGCTCCTCGGTGCCGTGGCCACCCACGCGCTCGGCATGGAGCCGGTCTTCGGCGCGTTCGTCGCGGGCCTCTTGATCGGCGCGCCGGGCGCCGCCGACCAGCGGAAGCTGGCGCCGCTGCGCACCGTCGTGCTGTCCGTGCTCGCCCCGATCTTCCTGGCCGGCGCGGGACTGCGGATGGACCTCACCGCGCTGGCCGAGCCCGCCATCGCGCTCACCGCGGCGCTGGTGCTCGTCGTGGCGGTCCTCGGTAAGTTCGCCGGCGCCTACCTCGGCGCCCGCCTGAGCCGGCTGACCCCGTGGGAGGGCCTGGCGATCGGCGCTGGCATGAACGCCAGGGGCGTGGTCGAGGTCATCGTCGCGCTGGTCGGCCTCCGGCTGGGCGTACTCGACACCGCGATGTACACCGTCATCGTGCTGGTCGCCCTCGCCACCTCGGTGATGGCGCCACCGTTGCTGCGGCTGGCGATGGCCAGGGTGGAGCAGGGCGACGACGAGCGGCTCCGGCAGCTCGAACAGGAGGCGTGGCAGGGTGCTCACCGCGGCTGACTACCAGCACCTCGCTCGGGATCTTGTCGCCCCCGACGTGTGGGACTTCATCGAGGGCGGCGCCGAGGCGGAACGGACCTTGGCCGCCAACCTGCTCGCCTTCGATCGACTGCGGCTGCGGCCGCGGGTGCTCACCGACGTGTCGCGTGTCGATACGGCGGTCTCGCTGTTCGGCAGGCGGTACGCCACGCCGGTGGGCATCGCGCCGACCGCGTACCACCGGCTCGTCGACGCCGACGGCGAGGTGGCGACGGCGCGCGGTGCGGGCGTGGCCGACGCGCTGTTCGTCGTGAGCATGTTCGCCAGCCGGACGATCGAGGACATCGCCGCGGCGTCGTCCAGTGGCCTGTGGCTCCAGCTGTACTGGCTGCGGCACCGCGACCTGATGTGCTCGCTGATCGAGCGCGCCGAGCGGGCCGGGTACGGCGCCATCATGCTGACGGTGGATGTGCCGGTGATGGGCCGGCGCTGGCGCGACATGCGCAACGGGTTCGCGATCGGCGGCGGCGTCGCGGCCGTCAACATCGACCCGGAGGTGATGGCGCCGGCGCACCTGCGCGGCGCCGGGGAGTCCGCGATCGCGCGGCACACCGCGCAGTCGTTCGACACGACCGTCACCTGGGCCGACCTGGCCTGGATGCGGGCCCGCAGCGGGCTGCCGCTGGTCCTCAAGGGAATCCTCACGGCCGAAGACGCCCGGCTCGCGGTCGAGCACGGCGTCGACGCGATCGTGGTATCCAACCACGGGGGCCGGCAGTTGGACGGCGCCGTCGCGAGCCTCGACGCGCTGGCCGAGGTGGCGGAAGCGGTCGGCGGCGCCTGCCCGGTGCTGTTCGACGGCGGGGTACGGCGGGGCGGCGACGCCCTCGCCGCACTGGCCCTGGGCGCCCACCTGGTGCTGCTCGGCCGGCCGCCGCTGTGGGGCCTCGCGGTCGACGGCGCCGCCGGTGTGGCCGGCGTCCTGCGCATGATCACCGAGGAGGTGGCGCCCGCGTTGGCGCTCGCCGGGCGGCCCGCGCTGGCCCGCCTCGCCCGCCCGGGCGAGCGGATGCCGCCACCCGCTCAGCGCGGCGCCGGCGGCGACGACAGGTAGCCGTACCGGGCCATCAGCGGCAAGGTGATCGCGGTGACGAGCCACCGCTGGCGGTGCGGCAACGAGCTGCGCCACGCGTCGTCCAAGTGCAGCGGCACCCGTCCCACGTCGAACCGCATGGGATTGCCGGCCACCGTGTGCGTCACCGGCAGCGTGACGGCTTCCTTCTCGATGAAGCTCAGCGCCCGCGGATCGGCGGGAGCACCGATGAACTCCGCCAGCCGGGCCACCGACCCGACCGGATCGGCGACGAGGTCCTCGTACCTCAGCCGGGACACCGGCACGCCGCGGCGGCGCAGCAGGTCGGTGGCGAGGTTGTAGGCGTTCCAGCGGACCGCCATGACGCGTGGCCGGAAGGTCGGCATGTACGACTCGCGGCTGGTGGTGTCGGGCCGGAGCTTGCGCCGGGTCCAGGAGAAGCAGACGGCGCGCGCGTCCCGCACGCAGTGGACCACCCGCAGATCCACATCGGAGCGCTGCCGGAGCACGTGGGCGAGCGAGGCGTGCTTGCTCGAATCCACCACGACGCTCGCGCCGCTCAACTGGATGACCGCCGCGTAGACGGCCGCGTAGTGCTCGCCGTACCGGGCGACGGCGCTGGCCAGCTCGGCGTTGGCCCTGCCGCGCATCAGCGCCGGTACGTGCCACACGCGGTCGACCCGGCGCGCGAGCTGCTGCATCAGGTCCGGGTCGACGCGGGACCAGCCGCCGAACGCCTGTTCACCGACGCCCTGCCAGAACTCGCATCGGGAGAAGGCGACACCACAGCCGCACCGCTCGTCCAGGCGCAGGCCGCGGTGCCAGAGGTGGTTGAGCTCGCCGAGACCCACCACGCCGGGTAGGCCGGTCAGGATGCGCTCGACCAGCGTCGAGCCGCTGCGACCGATGCCGGCCACGAACGCCACCCGTGTCGTCATGGCGGGATTCCTCTCTGCCCGCGACCTCTACCGATCTAGGCGACAGCGGGGCTCGCCGCGAACAGGTCGCCGATTGCGTCCAAAGTAGACTCACTGTGCGCCTCGCCGCGATCGACCCGCAGCGCCGGCGCCGGCTCGACGAGCTGGTGCTCGCGGGCGAGCCGCTGCCGGCCCCCTGCGGTGATGTTCAGCACCACCGGTGCGTCGGGGGGGATACGCCCGGCCGCGCCGGCTAGCCGCAGGCAGGCCGCCGCGACGGCGGCGGCCGGCGCGATGTCGACGCCCTCGCTATCCCGGAACCGCCGCCCCGCCTCCTCCGCGTCGCGGGCGTCCGCCACCAGCACGTCGCCGCCGCTCTCGACCAGGCACTCGCGCACGCCGCCCCGTGGGCTGAAGGGCGGCCGCGGGTTGGCCAGCTCGCTCGCGTACGCCGCGCGGACGGTGTCCAGGTCGGCGGTGCCGGGGCGAGGGGCAGCGCGCCACGCGTCGTAGATCGGCGAGTAGGTGGAGTTCTGGCCGAGCATCAAGCGTGGAAACGCGGGGCCGGCACCGGCGGCCAGCAGCCGGGTCGCCGCCTCGTGCGCGGCTATCGCGCCGACGCCGCTGCCCACCGCCTGGAAGTAGTACGCGGGCAGGCGTCCCATCGCCTCGTACGCCGACAGCATCACCGTGGCCAGACCGTCGCGCCTGCCGACGTTGTGCACGCCGCCCTCGGCCTGGAATCCGGGGCGCCGCGCGATCCGCGCCGCCAGCTCGATGCAGTCACCGTAACCGCCGCCGTCGACGACCACGATCCGCAGGCACGGTGCCGGTGGCCGGCGCAGGCGAAGATGCGCCATTCCGGTGTCCGGTACCAGGATGAGGGCCGGCAGCCGGAGTCGGGAGCAGAGCGCGGCGAACGCGGAGGCCGTGTTGCCGGCCGACGCCACGACCAGGCATCCGACGCCCTCCGGCAGGCGGCCCGCGACCGTCGCGGCCTCGAAGTCCTTGAAGGTGCCGCTCTCCAGGTCGGCACCGCGCTCCGGCCAGTAGCCGTGAAACGCGATCCACAGCTGCGACAGGCCGATGGCGGGACCGAAGCCCTCGCTGTGGAAGACGGCCGAGGCCAGGCTCGGCAGCGCCCGCCGCACCGGCAGCCAGTTGCGGTACCGGGACAGGCCGGCGGCGTCCTCGATCGGCGTGAACGCGCGGGCCGTGTACTCCGTGCGCAGCAGAGCCGGCGCGTGCCCTTCCGGGCAGTTGAGCGTGACACCGTCGTCGACCTGCCGACGATTACACAATGGACAGACGAGAGCGTAGTGACGACCGTCGGTCATGAATCGTGACGATAGGAGCAACTGCGCGATGCGTCCACCGCCGCGATGTGGTTATCGTGGTGCCGTTCGGTCCCAGACGGGGAGGGACGGCATGGTGGTCACTTCTGCGCCATTGATAAAAAAGGCGCGTGCCTACGGGCTGCGCGTCCGGGCACAGGGTCTCGTGCGGTTGCAGGCGGCTCGGGGCGACCCGGTGGCTCGGATACTCGTGCGGCCGGCGGGCGTCGATCCGTATCCGCTCTACGAAGAGATCCGCGCCCGCGGCACGGTGAGCAGGAGCACCCTGGGCATGTTCGTCACCGCGTCCCATCGCGTGGTGAGCGCGGTGCTGCGGGAGCCGACCTTCGGTGTGCCGGGCTTTCCGCTGCGCGGTCCGCTGCCTCATCCCGGCCAGGAGTCGGTGATGAACACCAACCCGCCGAAGCACACCAAGCTGCGCCGCCTGGTCACGCCGTGGTTCACCTCTCGCGCCCTGGAGCGGTACACCGACCGTGTCCGCGACATCTTCACCAACCGCCTCGACGAACTGGCCGACCGCGGCTCGTTCGACGTGGTGAGGGACTACGCGATGCCCGCCACGATCCGGGTCATCTGCGAGCTGTTCGAGCTTCCGGAGGCGGCGTACCAGCGCTTCGCCACCTGGGGTTCGGTGCTGACCGTGACGCTCGACCGGATGAGCACGGGCCGAGATCGGCGGCGCGCCCGCGCCGCGGTCGCGGACATGAACGCTTACCTGTCGGACGTCTTCGCGCGGCGCCGCAAGGCGCCCGGCTGCGACGTCATGAGCGCTTTGGCAGGTGCGGAGAGCGACGGCGACGAGGTGTGGCGGCGTGAGCTGGTGGCCACGGCCGGCTTCCTGATGCTGGCCGGCTTCGAGACCACCGTGAGCACGATCGGCACGGGCAGCCTGCTGCTGCTCGACGAGCCGGCCCGGCGGGAAGGTCTGGCGGGGCGCCCGCAGGCCGGCTACGCGTTCGTCGACGAGGTGCTGCGCTACGACCCGCCGGTGCAGTACACGATCCGGCGCCCGCAGCGAGCGACCACTGTGGACGGTGTCGAGATCCCCGGCGGCGCGCACGTCCTGCTGCTGCTGGCCGGGGCCAACCGCGATCCCGAGGTGTTCGACCAACCTGACCGGTTCGACCCGGCGCGGCCGAACAACCGCGAGCACCTGTCCTTTTCGTCGGGGCCGCACTACTGCCTCGGCGCCGGGCTGGCCCGCATGGAGGCGGCGATCGCCCTGACCGTGCTGTTCGAGCGGTTTCCGGAGCTGCGGCGAGACGGCGCACCGGTACGCCACGGCTTGCGGAAGCTGCGCGGGCTCCGTTCACTTCCGGTGCGGGCATTGTGACAATGGTGGAGCGTTGGTAGAGTTTCAAATGGATCAATTGATGTGTGAATGTTCATAGTCAATGGCCATTTCAAAAACGGGGATCAGGAGTTCGCGGGCATGAGCTCGCGCGTTCATTTCTAGTACACATCCGCCGCGAGGCCGCCGCGTGTCTGTCTGGAGTAGACAGCACACTCGGGGGTCCGCCGATGCTGGACGGGGCAGGTCCACGGTGAGGGTCGACGAGATATTCATATCCGGGCTCGGGTCCTACCTGCCGGAGCCGACGACGATATCGAGCGCGGTGGCGGCCGGCCTCCTCGGCGAGGCCGCGGCCACCGAGAGTGGCCAGGTCAGTGTCCTGATCGCCGACGACATCGCGGCGCCAGACATGGCCGTACTGGCGGCGCGGCGGGCGCTGGACAGGTGCGGCACCAAGGCCGCGGAGATAGACATGCTGGTCCACTCGTCGGTCTTCTTCCAGGGGCCGGAGATGTGGAGCCCGCAGGGCTACATCCTGCGTGAGCTGGGCGCGGGAAACGTTCCCGCGGTCGAGCTGCGGCAGGGCTGCAACGGGATGCTGACCGCGATGGAGTTCGCGATCGGGCAGTTCGCCGCCGACCCGTCGCGGCGCATCGCGCTGCTGACGACCGGCGACAACTTCAACGCGCCGACGATCGACCGGTGGCGAGGCGCGATCATCGGCCTCTACGCCGGCGACGCGGGAACGGCCGTGGTGCTGAGCACCGAGGGCGGCATCGCTCGCGTCGACTCGATCAACTCCGCGCTGTTCCCCGAGATCGAGGGGATGGCCAGGGGTGCCGAGCCGCTGTTCCCGCCGCCCGCGGTCACCGGCCGGCCGATCGACATGGTCGACCGGTCGCAGCACTTCGCGCAGACCGTGCGCCCCCTCCCGGAGGCCATCGACGTCGTCCGCAAGGCGCAGGTCGACCTGGTCTGCCGGTCGCTGGACGAGGCCGGGTTGGCGCTGCGCGACGTGCGAAAGGTGGTCTACATCAACGGAGCCCGCTGGCTGATGGAGCGCAACCTGACCGGCCCGCTTGGCATCCCGCTGTCGCGCACCACCTGGGATTACGGCCGCACGGTCGGCCACCTCGGCGCCAGCGACCACGTGGCGTCCCTCGACCACCTGCTCTCGACCGGTGAGGTGGAGCCCGGCGACCGGCTGCTGCTCGTGGGCGGGGCGCCCGGATGGTCGGTGGCGACGGCGGTGGTCACGATCCTCGAGCCGGAGGTTTCGCGGTGACCGACACGGCGCAGACGCGCGACGCGATCGCCGTCATAGGCATGGCCTGCCGGTTCCCCGGCGCCTCCAATGTGGACGAGTTTTGGCGGTTGCTGTGCGACGGCGGCGACGCGATCACCGAGGTGCCGGCGAGCCGGTTCGACCTGGGGCAGGTCTACGACCCGACTCCAGGTGTGCCCGGCAAGCTGGCCACCCGGTGGGGCGGCTTCGTGGATCACTTCGACGAGTTCGACGCCGGCTTCTTCGGTGTATCGCCGCGCGAGGCCAAGCACATGGACCCGCAGCAGCGGCTGCTGCTGGAGACGGCGTGGGAGGCCATCGAAGACGCCGGGCTGGTCAGCGCGCGGCTCGCCGGCGACCAGACGGGCGTGTTCGTCGGCGAGATCTCCGCCAACTACTGGGATCGGCTGAGCCGCGCCGGGCACCTGGACGTCTACGCCAACCTGGGCACCGCCCGCAGCGTCCTGTCCGGCCGCCTCTCGCACGCCTTCGACCTCGGCGGCCCGAGCGTATCGGTCGACGCGGCGTGCGCCTCCTCGCTGGTCGCCGTGCACCTCGCCTGCCAGAGCCTGCGCACCGGGGAGTCCACCACGGCGCTCGCCGCCGCCACCAACCTGATCCTGCTCCCCGACGAGAGCATCACGTTCTCCCAGGCCAACATGCTCTCCCCGGGCGGCCGGTCGCGCTTCGCGGCCAACGGCGCCGACGGATACGTACGCAGCGAGGGGATCGCGGTCGTCGTGCTCAAGCCGCTCGGTCGCGCCCTGGCCGACGGTGACCGGGTGTACGCGGTCATCCACGGTTCGGCGGTACGCAACGACGGGCGGGGCGGCGGCCACATGATGACGCCCGCGACCGCCGGCCAGGTCCGCACCATCCGCGCCGCCCTCGCCGACGCCCGGGTGTCGCCAGACGACATCGGGTACGTCGAGGCGCACGGCACCGGCACCGGCGTCGGCGACCCGGTCGAGCTGCGCGGGCTCGCCGAGGTGTTCGGCACCGGTACCCGCGCGCGTCCCGTGGCGGTCGGGTCCGTCAAGACCAACATCGGCCACACCGAGGCCGCTGCCGGGATGGCCGGCCTGATCAAGGCGGTCCTGTGCCTGCGCCACCGCCAGTTGCCGCGCAGCCTGCACAGCGCCGACCTCACCACGGCGATCGAGTGGGACAGTGTCCCGCTGCGGGTCCAGCGGGAGCACGGCCAGTGGCCCGACGACGGGCGGCCGGCGCTGGCCGGCGTCAGCTCCTTCGGGATCTCCGGCACCAACGCACACGTCGTGCTCGGCGAGCACCGGCCGGCCGAGCGGGAAGCCCCTGCCGAGGAGCCGGAGCGCGAGCGCCTGCTCACGATCTCCGCGCCGGGGCCCGAGCCGCTCACCGCCCTCGCCGCGTCATACGCGTCGTACCTGTCGAGCGGCCCCGGCAGCCAGTTGCCGCTGCGCGACGTGTGCCACACGGCCGGCGCGCGCCGGCACCACCACGAGAGCCGGCTGACCGTCATCGGCTCGTCCGCGGCGCAGCTCGCCGCGGAGCTGCGGTCCTTCGCCAGCGGTGACCCCGAAGCGCGGGTCGGCGTGGCGGAGGAGGTGCTTGCCGCACCGACCCAGGTGCTGTTCGTGTTTCCGGGCCAGGGCTCTCAGTGGGCCGGGATGGGTCAAGACCTGCTGCGCCGGTCCGCGGTGTTCCGGGAGGCGATCCGCGAGTGCGACGAGGCGGTCCGCGCGGTGGCCGGGTTCTCGGTGATCGAGCACCTGGAGCAGCCCGACAAGCTCACCGGCATCGAGGTGATCCAGCCCGTGGTCTGGGCGATGCAGGTCGGGCTGGCCGCCGTTTGGCGGTCGCTGGGTGTCGAGCCAGCCGGCGTGGTCGGGCACAGCATGGGCGAGGTGGCGGCCGCGCACGTCGCCGGGGTGCTCGACGTCCGCGACGCCGCGACGGTCATCTGCCGGCGCAGCGCCCTGATGACCCGGCTCTCCGGTCAGGGTGCGATGGCGTCGGTCGAGCTGCCCGCTGGCGAGGTGGCCGAGCGGATGGCCCGGTGGGACGGGCGGGTGTGCGTCGCCGCCGCCAACAGCCCCCGGCTGACGGTCATCTCGGGAGACTTCGACGCGGTCAACGAGGCCGTCGAAGCGCTCGGCGCTGATGACGTGTTCGCCCGCCTGGTGCGCGTCGACGTCGCCTCGCACAGCCCGCACGTCGACCCGCTCCGGGACGACCTGCTCGACGCTCTCGCCGGCCTGCGCCCGGGGCCGACAAAGGTGCCGCTGTACTCGACCGTGCTCGCCGAGCCGGTCGACGGCACCACGATGGACGCGCGGTATTGGGTGCGCAACCTGCGCGAGCCGGTGCGGTTCGAGCCGGTCGTCCGCGCCCTGCTCCAGAACGGGCCGGTGACCGTCATCGAGATCAGCCCGCACCCCATCCTGCTCGCCGCGGTGCGGCAGTGCGCCGAGGGCCTCGACGCGCAGCCGCTGACGCTCCCGTCGCTGCGGCGCGAGGAGCCGGAGTGGGCGAGCATCCTGCAAGGGATCGCGGGCCTGCATCTCGCCGGGCACCCGGTGGCCTGGCACCGCCTCTCCGAGCCCGGCAGCGCGGTCGTCCCGCTGCCGGCGTACCCGTGGCAGCGCCAGCGGTACTGGTTCGACAGCCCCGTGGTGGAGCCGTCCGGCCCGGCGAAGCAGCCGGCGCAGACGCCGCACCCGCTGCTTGGCGACCTGTCCCCACAGCCGGACGGGTCGATGGTCTGGGAGGGCACGCTCGATCTCGACCTCAACGCGTACCTGCGGGACCACCGGGTGCAGGACACACCGATCCTGCCCGGCACGGGCTACCTGGAGATGATGCTGGAGGCGGCCGCCCGCCTGCTGCCCGGGCCGAGCGCCGTGCGCGACGTGGCCTACCGGGCGGGCATCTTCCTGCACGGTGACCGCCCGCCGGTGCTGCGGGTGGCGGTGAGCCCGATGTCCGACGACCGCTGGCGGGTCGAGGTGAGCAGCCGCACCGCCGGCGAGGAGAGCTGGGTGCTCAACGCGAGCGGTCTGCTGTGCGCCGCCGCGGGGCACGACGAGCGGCTGGGCAGCGCGGCGGAGCCGCCGCCGTCGGTACGCCGCCGCTGCCGCGACCAGTTGCCCGGCGACGAGTTCTACCGCCGGTCGGCGCAGAGCGGCAACCAGTGGGACGGTGCGTTCCGCGGCATCGCCGAGCTGTGGCGGCGCGACGGTGAGGCGATCGCGCGGGTCGAGCCCGTGTCCGCTGGCGCTACGGCCGACGCCCACCACTTCCACCCCGCTGTCCTGGACGCGTGCGGGCAGGTGCTCGCCGCCACCGCTCCGCTGCCGGTGGCCGGCGGCCCGGGTGCCCCGTTCGTGCCGGGCTCGGTCGACGAGACCCGGGCCCCCCGGCGACCGCGTGGTCCACTGTGGAGTCACGCGGTGCGGCGGCCGGACGCGCCACCGGACTGCCTGTTCGGCGACGTGACGATCAGCGACGACGGCGGCGTACTGGCGGAGATCAGCGGGCTGCGGCTGCCGTACGTCGAGCGCGGCCGGGCCCCGCGCGACTGGCGCGGCTGGCTGTACGAGCTGCGCTGGCGGGAGCGCCGCGCACCCGCGGCACCGGCGCCCAGCGGCGGGTACCTCGTGGTGCTCGCCGACCGGCGCGGAGTCGGCGAGGCGTTCGCGTCGGCCACGCCGGGGCACACCGTTCTGGTGTCGGCGTCCGACAGCTACCAGTGCCTCGACGCCGGCCGGTACGCGATCGATCCACGGTCTCCCGGCGACTACCGGCGGCTGCTCGACGAGGTGTCGCGCGCCACCAACGGCACCGAGTGCGCCGGCGTGGTGCACCTGTGGAGCCTCGACGCCTCCGACCGGGCCGACGATGCCGAGCCGCTCGGCTGCGCCAGCGTCCTGCACCTCGTGCAGGCCCTCGTCGCCGGGGGTTCGGAGACGCCGCCGTTGTGGCTGGTCACTCGGGGTGCGCAGCGGGTCGACTCCCGGGACGGGTCCGTCTTCGCGGCGCCGGCCGCCCTGTGGGGGCTCGGGCGCGCGCTGACCCAGGAACACCCCGAGCTGCGGTGCCGGCTCGTCGACCTCGGGGCCGGAGACGGCGATGAGCCGGCCGGTGCGGGGCTGGCCCGCGAGCTGGCCGCGACCGACGGCGAGGACCAGGTGGCGCTGCGGGCCGACCGCCGGTACGCCCTGCGCCTGGCCCCGCGCGCCGTCCCTGACCGCGCCCCGCTGGCTGCCCGCGTCTCGCCGGCTGCCCGCACCTCGCCGGCCGGCGGGGCCGTGCGGCTGCTCGCCGCGGCGGGCAGCGCCGTCGACCAGGTCCGCCCGGTGCCGGTCACCGTCGACCCGCCCGGCCCGGGAGAGGTCCAGATCGACACCGCGTACGCCGCGCTCAACTACCGCGACGTGCTCGTGGTCACCGGCACGTACCCGGGCCGCGACGACACCGGAGACCTCGGCTGGGAGAGCGCGGGCACGATCTCCGCGGTCGGTGCCGGCGTGGCCGGGCTCGCCGTCGGCGACGAGGTC
This sequence comes from Micromonospora sp. CPCC 205371, assembly GCF_026130045.1. Classification (GTDB taxonomy): domain Bacteria; phylum Actinomycetota; class Actinomycetes; order Mycobacteriales; family Micromonosporaceae; genus Phytohabitans. The sequence goes on along the minus strand of NZ_JAIBNX010000111.1, from coordinate 8,016 downwards.
GTGGCGCTGGCCCATCCCGGCTTGGGCAGCCGCGTCCGGGCCAGGGCCCAGCACGTGTACCGGCGGCCGGCCCGGCTCACCGCGCAAGAGGCGGCAACCATCCCGGTCGCCTTCCTGACCGCGTACCACGGCCTGCACGATCTTGCGAAGCTGCGCGAGGGCGAGCGCGTCCTGATCCACTCCGGTGCCGGTGGTGTCGGCATGGCGGCGATCCAGGTCGCGGCCTGGCGCGGGGCCGAGATCTTCGCGACCGCCGGCAGCCCGGAAAAGCGTGCGCTGCTGCGGATGCTCGGCGTGCACCACGTGGCCGACTCCCGCTCGCTGGAGTTCGTCGAGCTGATCCGCGAACGCACCCGCGGCGAAGGCGTCCACGTCGTCCTCAACACGCTGCCGGCTCCGGGCCTGGAGAGCAACCTGAGCGTGCTCGCGCCGTACGGCCGGTACGTCGAGCTCACCAAGCACCACCCCAGCTTGGAGTCCACACAGGACAATCTGGCGTTCTTCGCGCTCGATGTCGCCGACATGGTGATCAAGGGGCGGCCCGAGGTCGCGGCCACCATGCGGCGGGTTCTCGCCCTCGTCGAGGCCGGGGTCTTCCACCCGCTGCCGCACGAGGTGCACGACGCGGCGGCGCCGGCGGAGGCGCTGTCGCAGATGATCCGCTCCAGGCACGTGGGAAAGGTGCTGCTGCGCTTCTCCGAGGTCGAGGCCGCGCCCGCGCCGTCGGAGGCGACGGCGGCACCCCGCCAGCCGGAGCTGCGGCCGGACGCGACCTACCTCGTGACCGGCGGGCTCGGCGACCTCGGCCCGGAGGTGGCCGGCTGGCTGGCCCGGCGCGGTGCCAAACACCTGCTGCTGCTCGGCCGCACCCCGCCGCCGCCCCGGGAGGCCTGGGACAGTATTGACGCAGCCGACCCGTGGTGGCCGCGCGTGCGGGCCCTGCGGGACATCGAGCGCCGTGGCGCCAGCGTGTATCAGGAGGCGGCCGGGGGGCCCGCCCGGACGCCCGGGGCCGCCGGGCGGGCCCGCCCCGGGGCGCCCGCCCGGCCGCCGGTACGCGGCGTGATGCACGCCGCCGGTGTGGTCAGCCGGGCGGCGCTGGCCGAGACCGACGCGGCGGCGCTGTCGGCGTTGCTGCGGCCCAAGGTCACCGGCGGCCACGTGCTCGACACCCTCCTCGGCGAGCGGGAGCTCGACTTCTTCGTGCTGTTCGGCTCCGCGTCGGGCGTGCTCGGCTCGCCCATGCTCGGCGGCTACGCGGCGGGAAACGCGGCGCTCGACGCCCTCGCCCACGCCCGCCGGGCGCGGGGCGCACCGGCGCTCTGCGTCGACTGGGGGTTCTGGTCCGAGGTGGGCATGGCCGCCCGGATGGGGCGCACCGGAGGCCGGCCGCTCAACCCGCAGGGCATCGACAGCTTCACGCCTGAGGAGGGGCTCGACATTCTCGGCGCCCTGATGGCCGAAGACGCCACGCAGGTGGTCGTGCTGCCCGTCGACTGGGCCCGGTGGCGCGCGGCGTACCCGCGGGCCGGCGGCTCGCCCCTGCTTCGTGAGGTGTCCGGCGGGGAGCCCGTCGCGGTCCGGGAGGCCGAGCCCGTCAGCCCGCCGCAGCCGGTGGCCCCCGCTGTCGTGCCGCCGGCACCTGCCGTGGCCGGCGAGGTCGAGGCCCAGCTTGTCGAGCGGGTCGCCCAGGTGCTGGGGCTGCCGGCGCGGCAGCTGAGCGTCCGGCGGCCGCTCAACCGGCAGGGCCTGGACTCGTTGATGGCCGTCCAGGTGCGCAACGAGGTCCAGCGCAGCTTCGGCGTCGTCATTCCGATCACGAGGATGCTCAGCGGTGCCAGCGTCGCGGAGCTCGCGGCCGACATATCGCGCGAGCTGTCGAAACCAGTCTGAGGTACGGGAGGCGTGGATGTTTCGCGAGATGTTGAAGTCCAAGATCCATCGCGTTCGCGTGACACAGGCGGACCTTCACTATGTCGGTTCCCTGACGATCGACCGCACGCTGATGGAGCGGGCCGATCTTCTCGCCGGTGAGAAGATCGACGTCCTCGACATCACGAACGGCGCGCGGCTGTCGACGTACGTCATCGAAGGGCCCGCGGACAGCGGGGTCATCGGGATCAACGGCGCCGCGGCGCACCTGGTCGGCGTCGGCGACCTGGTCATCATCCTGTCCTATGTGGTCGTTCCCGACGATAAGGCGCGCACCCTCCAGCCGTCGGTCGTGTTGGTCGACGACGACAACCGCCCGCTCTCCGTGGGCCACGACCCCGCGGACGCCCCGAACGGCCTCATGCGCGGCGACGTCGTGGTGGGGGAGGGGCTCAGGTGACCGTCACCACCGACCCCGGCACCCTCGTCACGCTGCCGCCCGAGGCGCGCCGGACCGCCCTCTTCGACTACTTCGCGGGCCGTCGGGCGGTGGAGGCGGCCGGCCCGAGCGCCCAGCCCGGCGTGTGGGAGGTGTTCGACTACGACACCTCGGCCTACGTGCTGCGCGACTTCGAGGCGTTCTCCAACGACTTCTCCGCGCTCATCCCCGCCGACCAGCTCCAGCTCAGGCTCGTCGCGCGCGGAAACATGGTCGGCCTGGACCCGCCCCGGCACAACCGGCTGCGCGGCCTGGTCAACGAGGCGTTCACCCCGCGTGTGATCAGCGCCCTCGCGCCGCGCGCCGCCGAGATCACCGACCGCCTGCTCGACGCCGCGCTGGAGCGGGGTGCCGGCGGCGGCGAGGTGACCGTCGACCTGGTCCGCGACGTGGCGAGCCCGTTGAGCGCCACCGTGATCGCGGAGCTGTTCGGCGTCCCGGAGGCCGACCACGAGATGTTCTGGCAGTGGTCGGACCGGCTGCTGGGCGCGCGGGCCGACGGCGACCTGCGGGCACCGGACGAGGCGGCGTTCGCCAAGCGCGCCGCGCTGGTCAAGGACGCGGCCGCGTACCTGGGTGCGCACATCCGGCACAAGCGTGCCCATCCGGGCGACGACCTGACGAGCGCGTTGACGGCCGCCGAGGTCGACGGTGAGCGGCTCACCGACGATGAGATCGTCGCCACCATCGGGATGTTCCTGATCGCCGGTCACCTGCCCACCGCCGTGCTGGTCGGAAACACCGTGCTCTGCCTCGACGAGCACCCCGACGCCGCGGCCGCGCTCCGCGACGACCCGGGCGGACTGCCGGACGCGATCGAGGAGGTCCTGCGCTGGATGCCGCCGCTGATCCGGGACCAGCGGCTGACCAAGGGCGAGGTGGAGCTGGCCGGTCACACGCTGCCCGCCGGCACCATGGTGGTGGTGTGGGTCGGCTCGGCCAACCGGGATGCCCGGCACTTCCCCGACCCCGACCGGTTCGACATCCGCCGCCGGCCCAACCGGCATCTCACCTTCGGCCGCGGCATCCACTATTGCATCGGCGCGCCGCTGGCCCGCATGGAGGCGGCGACCGCGGTCCGTGCCGTGCTGCGCAGGTTCCCGGACTTGGCCGTGGACCGCCACGGCGTGGCGTTCCACCGGTCCGTGGGCATGCTCGGCCCGGTCCGCCTACAGGTGCGCGCCACCCTCGGATAGCGGTGGGATCGCGATGAAGGTGCTGTTCATGTCGGCTCCGGGGGCGGCCTTCGTGCTCCCGACCGTCCCGCTCGCGTGGGCCGTCCGCGCCGCCGGCCACGACGTGCTGGTGGCCAACAACGGCGCCGCCGTGCGTAGCGTCGCCGGTGCCGGCCTGCCGGCGGTCGAGGTGTGCCCGGGCCGAGACGTCTTCGCCGAGTTCATGGCCGCCGGTGGGCTCGGGGTGTTCGGCGCCGAGATGGCCGACGGCCTCCTCGCGCTGGCCCGCTGGTACCGGCCCGACCTCATCATGTCCACATTGGAACAGGGCGCCGGCCAGCTCGTCGCGGCGGTGCTGCAGGTCCCGCTGGTGGAGCAGAGCGTCCGCCTCGCCTGGGCCGGCTCCCCCCCCCGCCGGGCCCGCCACCGACGAGGAGGCCCGGCCCTACCGCACCGCGACCGGGGAGCACCTGGAGCCGCCCCGGGCCCGGCTCGGCCTCCCGCCGCCGGTCGCACCGAGCGCCGTCGTCGACGTCCGCCCGCCGAGCATGGGCGGTCGGGCGGCGCCGGACCAGTGGCTGATGCGGTATGTGCCGTACAACGACAGCCGCGTGGTCCCCGACTGGTTGACCACGTCGCCGCCGCGGCCGCGGGTCTGCCTGACGATGGGCAGCGTCATGCCCGCGTACGGCGGCGTGACGGTGCTGGCCGGGCTCCTCGCCGGGCTGGCAGACCTCGACGTCGAGATCGTGCTGGTACTCGGCGACGAGGTGGCCGGCGAGCTGGGGACGGTGCCGGGCAACGTGCGCGTGGCCGGCTGGGTGCCGCTCGACGTCATGCTCCCGTCCTGTGCGGCGATCGTGCACCACGGTGGCGCCGGCACCGCGCTGACGGCGCTGGCGCGGGGCGTGCCACAGATCGTCGTGGCGCGCGGCGCCGATCGGCCGATGAACGCCGCGGCGGTGGCCGCCCGGGGCGTGGGCGTCGCGCTCGACCCGGCCACCTGTACGCCAGACGTGCTGCGGGACGAGCTGATCCGGCTGCTCGCCGACGACGGCGTCCGGAAAACCGCCCGCGGCGTAAGCGAGGAGATCGCCGCCCAGCCCAGCCCGGCGCGAATCGCCGAGCGGCTGGGCGATCCGACTACATGGGGGAATGGTCATGTCGACTCCTGACGGCCGCCGGCCGTTGTCCGCCGCCCAGGCGGGGATGTGGTTCGCGCAGCAGCGCGACCCGGAAAACCCGATCTTCTGCGGCGCGCAGTACCTGGAGATCAGCGGCCCGGTCCGCCGTGACCTGCTGGACGCGGCGGTCCGCCAGATGGTCGCGGAGAGCGGTGCGCTTCAGGTCCGCTTCGTCCACGACGAGCAGGGTCTGTGGCAGGTGCCGGTCGTGCACGACTGGACGACACAGCCCTATGTGGACCTCAGCGCCGAGCCCGATCCGCGGGCGGCCGCCGAGGCCTGGATTCGCCAGGAGATGGCGCGACCGATGCGCCTGGAGTCCGACCAGCTGTTCTTCTTCGCCCTGCTGAAGCTGGCCGACGACCGGTACTTCTGGTTCCAGCGTGGCCACCACATCGCGGTGGACGGGTACTCCTCGTCGCTGCTCGCCGGGCGGCTGACGGAGATCTACACGGCTCTTGTCGAAGGCGGCTCGGTAGAGGAGGGCGCCCTTGGCCCGCTGAACTGCCTGCTGGACGACGACGCCGAGTACCGCGCCTCGCCCCAGTTCGAGGAGGACCGCGCCTACTGGCTCAAGCGCATGGACGGCGAGCCCGATGTGCTGAGCCTGGCCGACGCCACCGCGCCGCCCGCGCACAGCTTCCTGCGCGTGGAGCACGACGTGCCGGCCGAGACCCGAGACCGCATCAGCGCGGTCGCCCGCCAGGAGCGCACCAGCTCGTCGGTGCTGATCTGCGCGGCCATGGCGATGTACCTGTCGCGGATGCGGGGCACCCGCGATGTCGTGCTCGCCCTGCCGGTCGCGGCCCGGTTCGGCGCGTTGATGCGGCGCACGCCGGGGATGGTGGCCAACATGCTGCCCTTGCGGCTGACCATCGAGCGCGGCTCGACGTGCGGCGACCTGATCCGCCAGACCAAGGCCGAGATCCGGGAGGCGTTGCGGCACCAGCGCTACCGCTTCGAAGACGTGCGCCGAGACCTGCGCCTGCCGGAGAGCCACCGGCTGTTCGGACCCGCCGTCGATGTGCTCCGCTTCCAGGAGGGACTGCGCCTCGGTCCGCACCCGGCGGCCGTCAACATCGTCTCCAACGGCCCGGTGTACGACTTCAACTTGGCTGTCTACAGTGGAGCCGACATTCCCGGGCTGCGGGTGTGCATGGACGCCAACCCCACGCTGTACGACCACGCGGCGCTGGAACGGCATCGTGACCTGTTCGCGGTGCTGCTCGAATCGTTCTCCCGGGCCGATCTGACCACGCCGGTCGCGGAGGTCGACCTGATGGACGCGACCGAGCGGCGCCGGGTCCTGTCGGACTGGCAGGGGCGCAGCCGCGAGATCGGCGCCCAGACCGCGGTCGACCTCTTCGAGGCGCAGGCGCGCCAGACCCCGCAACGGCCCGCGGTGGTGTGCGGTGACACCCGGTTGTCGTACGCGGAACTGGACGCGGAGGCGAATCGCTGGGCCCGCCACCTGATCTCGCTCGGCGCGGGGCCGGAGCGGTACGTCGCGCTCGCCGTGCCGCGCTCGGCCGAGATGATGGTGATGCTGCTGGGCGTCCTCAAGGCCGGCGCCGCGTACCTACCCCTCGACGTGACGCATCCGGCCGAGCGGCTCGCCCACATGATCCGCCACGCCGACCCGGCGCTGGTGCTGACCAGCACCGGCACGTCGGCGCTGCTCGCCGCCCACTCGGGCGTCAGGGAGGCCGTCGTCGTCGGGCCCGGGGCCCGGCGGGGGGGGGGCCGGGC
>NZ_JAIBNX010000111.1:0-1527 GCF_026130045.1 Micromonospora sp. CPCC 205371 | reverse complement strand
CGCCGCGCGGGCGGCCGGGGAGGCCGCCCTCACCCCGCCGGCGGCCGGCGGCGGGCCCACCTGGCACTCCGCGGAGCCGGTGACAGACGGCGAACGGCCACACCCGCTGCGCCCGCTCAACCCGGCCTACGCCATCTACACGTCGGGTTCCACCGGCGGGCCAAAGGGCGTGGTCATCTCCCACCGCGGCCTGGTCGACTTCATCCGCTGGGCGGTCGAGGATCTCGGCGCCGAGACGTTCGCGCACACCCTCGCCTCGATCTCCACGACGTTCGACCCCTCGGTGCTGGAGATGTTCGCGCCGCTGTGCAGCGGCGGGTGTGTCGAGGTGCTGTCGGGTCCGCTGGCGCTCGGTGAGCGGCGGTGGACGGGCTCGTTCGCGACCAGCGTGCCGTCGGTCTTCTCCACGCTCGCCGTCGGCTCCGGCCTCGACCTGCGGATCGACACCATCGGCATGACGGGGGAGGCCCTGTCGCCGCGCGTGGTCGAGGAGATGAGGGCGGCCGCGCCCGGCTGCCGGGTCGCCAACCTCTACGGGCCCACCGAGGTCACCGTGTACTCGACGTCCTGGCTCTCCACCGACCCCGTGCCGGACGGCCCGCCGGTGGGCGCACCGCTGACCAACACCCGGTTGTACGTGCTCGACGACGAGCTGCGGCCGGTGCCGGTCGGTGTGGCCGGTGAGTTGTACATAGGCGGCGAAAGCCTGGCTCGGGGGTACCTGGGCCGGCCGGGTCTGTCGGCGGAGCGGTTTGTGGCTGATCCGTTTGGTGGTGTGGGTGCGCGGATGTATCGCACTGGTGATTTGGTGCGGTGGCGTTCGTATGGGCAGGTGGAGTATCTGGGTCGGGTCGACGATCAGGTGAAGGTGCGCGGGTTCCGGGTTGAACTCGCCGAGATCCAGACCGCTCTGGAGGCGCTGCCCGGTGTGGCGAAGGCCGCGGTGCTGGTCCGGCAGGACGGCTCGGGCGGCAAGCAGATCGTCGGGTACGTGATGCCGGAGACCGGTGCCCAGCTGGCCGGTGCCGAGCTGCGCGAGCGGGTGTCCGCGCGGCTGCCCGACTACATGGTGCCCGTGGCGGTGCTCGTTCTCGAAACCCTTCCAGTGAACGCCAACGGCAAGCTGGACCGCTGGGCCGTACCGTCGCCCGACCTCAGCGCCGGGCGGGCCTGGCGGGCGCCCCGCACACCGCAGGAGGAGGTCGTCTGCGGCATGCTCGCCGAGCTGCTCGGCGTGCCCCGCGTGGGCATCGACGACGACTTCTTCGAGCTGGGCGGCAACTCGCTGCTCGCCATCCACCTCATCAACAAGCTGCGCGCGACGCTGAACATCGAGGTCGACATCCGCACGGTCTTCGACACCCCGACGGTGGCGGGCCTCGCCGCCGCTCAGCGTCCGGCCAGCGAGCCGCGGCCGCAGCTACGTCGCCGCGTCATGGGATCTGAGGGGGCGGCCTGATGGTCCCGTTGTCGTTTGGTCAGCGGCGTTTGTGGTTTTTGAATCGGTTGGGTGGGGGTGGTGGTGCT
>NZ_JAIBNX010000110.1 GCF_026130045.1 Micromonospora sp. CPCC 205371 | reverse complement strand
CGGACGCCCCGGAGTCCGCCGCGGAGAAGGACCGGCAGGAGCAGGCGCTGACCGCGCTGCGCACCGGGGCCGGTGAGGCGACCGCGGCCGTCGAGCAGGCGAAGACCGCGGCCGCCGCGGCGCGCACGGACGCGGCCGAGGCCCGCGCGGAGGCTCGGGCGGCTCGGGCCGAGGCCCGGCGCGTGCTCGACGCCGCACGCGCGGAGGCCGACACCGTCTTGGAACGGGCGCAGCGGCAGGCCGAGTCCGAGGCGGAGCAGGTACGCGCGGCGGCGCGCCGAAGCGGCGAGCGCGAGATCGCCGCACTGAGCGAGACCGTCAAAGAGCAGGCCGCCGAGGCGGAGCGGCGGGCGGCCCGGATCGACGAGCGTGAGCGGCTGCACGCCGAGCAGGCCGAGCGGCTGGCCGAGCGCGAGAGGCGGCTCGCAACGGTAGAGGCCGAGTTGGGCGAGCGGGAGGCCGCGCTGGCGGCCCGCGAGGCGGCGCTCGTCGAGGCGGAAGACGCGCGGCGGCGTGAGCTGGAACGGGTTGCCGGGTTGACCGTCGACGCGGCCAAGTCGGAGCTGGTGGAGGCCATCGAGGGCCAGGCCAAGCGCGAGGCGGCGCTGCTGGTACGCGACATCGAAAACGACGCCCGCAACACAGCGGAGCAGCGCGCCCGGCACATCGTGGTGGACGCGATCCAGCGGGTGGCTAGCGAGCAGACCGCGGAGAGCGTCGTCAGCGTGCTGCACCTGCCCGGCGACGAGATGAAGGGCCGGATCATCGGGCGCGAGGGTCGAAACATCCGCGCGTTCGAGTCGGTGACCGGCGTCAACCTGATCATCGACGACACGCCCGAGGCGGTGCTGCTGTCGTGTTTCGATCCGGTACGCCGGGAGATCGGCCGGCTGACCCTGGAGAAGCTGGTGCTCGACGGCCGGATCCACCCGCACCGGATCGAAGAGGTCTTCGAAAGTGCCAAGCAGGAGGTCGAGCGGCTGTGCGAGCGCGCGGCGGAGGACGCGCTCGTCGAGGTCGGCATCACCGACCTGCACCCCGAGCTGATGACGCTGCTGGGGCGGCTGCGCTACCGCACCTCGTACGGCCAGAACGTGCTCAAGCACCTCGTGGAGACCGCGCACATCGCCGGGATCATGGCCGCTGAGCTACGGCTGGACATCCCGACGATCAAGCGGTGCGCGTTCCTGCACGACATCGGGAAAGCGCTCACGCACGAGGTCGAGGGCAGCCACGCGCTGATCGGCGCCGACCTGGCCCGCAAGTTCGGCGAGTCGGACGAGGTGGTGCACGCGATCGAAGCGCACCACAACGAGGTTCAGCCGCAGACCATCGAAGCGGTTCTCACGCAGGCGTCCGACGCGTGTTCCGGCGGGCGGCCGGGTGCGCGGCGGGAGAGCCTGGAGGCGTACGTCAAGCGACTGGAGCGGATCGAGGAGATCGCCGGCGGCAAGTCGGGCGTCGAGAAGGTCTTCGCGATGCAGGCCGGCCGGGAGATCCGCGTGATGGTCAAGCCGGACGATGTCGACGACATCGGGGCGGCCGTGCTGGCACGCGATGTGGCGAAGCAGATCGAGGAAGAGCTGACGTACCCGGGCCAGATCCGCGTGACCGTGGTCCGCGAGTCCCGGGTAACGGAGATCGCCCGCTGACGCGACGTTTTGATGCCGTTGTGCGAAGCGGCGACGATCCAAGGTCAACGGCGTGACTGGGGCGTCCCGTTAGGGATGCCCCAGTCGTTTCATGCCGAGATCTACATGCTGGCGGCTGCGATGTCGGGGGCTACGGCCGCGGGCGGCGCCTGCTCCGTCGGCAGGGCGCGGGTCTTGCGGCCGCGAGCGAGCCGGCGCTGGACGTACTCGGCCAGCTTGGAGAGCGCGTAGTTGACGAGGATGTAGATGGTGCCGACGACCGCGTAGGTCTGGATCGGGTTCGGGTCTTCGAGCGCCTGGATGATCTGCGTGCTGACCCGCAGCACCTCTTCGTAGCTGATGATGAAGCCGAGGGACGTGTCCTTCAGTACCACGACGAGCTGGCTGATCAGGGCGGGCAGCATGATCCGGAACGCCTGCGGCAGCAGGATCATGCGGGTGGTCTGGAAGGGGCTCAGCCCCATCGCCTCGGCAGCCTCCCGCTGGCCTCCGGGCAGGCCCTCCATGCCGGAGCGCAGGATCTCTCCGATCACGACCATGTTGTAGAGCGTCAGGCCGATGACCAGGTACCAGAGGATGTCACCGAGGTCGACGCCGAACTCAGGCAGCGCGCTGGCCACGAAGAAGATCGTGATGACTACCGGCAGGCCCCGGAAGATCTCCACGAACACCCGGCTGATGCCGGCGAGCGTCCAGTTCAGTCCCCGCAGGAAGTACGCGAGCGGGGTGGCGACGCCTTCGTAGCGGCGCTTGACCAGCGACTTGAGCTGTATCCGTAGTACGGCGAGCGCGGTGCCCATGACCAGCGAAGACACGATGGCGAGCGCGGCCGCGATGAGCGTGGCCCTGAAGCCTTCGCCGAGCCGCTCCCAGACCAGCGGAAAGACCTCGTTGTTCGGGTCGATCAGCGGGCCCCACAGGTCCATGGAGAACTGGCCCTTCTCGTCGAGCGGCTTGTAGATCAGGAAGTAGCCGCCGGCAAGGATGAGCAGTACCGCGGCGACACTGCCGATCAGCGTGACCCGGCGGGCCCGAGGGCCCGGGGCGTCATAAAGGACCGTCTGCTGGTCTTTCATCGGGCCACCGCCCGGCGGCGCTCGATGCGGTCGAGGAGGAGCCCGAGAGGCACTGTCATGATGAGGAACCCGATCGAGACGCCGATGAAGACGGGGATGATGGGCTCGCCGAGGGCGCTGGTGAGGTTCTGCGCGCCGTTGGACAGGTCACCGACCAGGCCGAAGAAGCCGGCGAGTGCCGAGTTCTTGATCATGGCGATGATCACGCTGCCCAGCGGCACGATCGCCGCTTTCCACGCCTGGGGGAGCACCACGAAGCGCAGGTTCTGGGTGAAGGTCAAGCCGATGGCGCGGGCGGCTTCGGCCTGACCGGGCGACACCGCGTTGATGCCGCTCCGGATCGCCTCACAGACGAACGCGCCGGTGTAGACGCTCAGCGCGATGATCGCGAAGCGGAAGTACGGAAGATCGATGCCGAGCCGGGAGAAGATCGAGCTCAACCCGGGGATCTTCAGGAAGTCCGCATTTGATCCCAGCGACGGGAGCCCGAACGCGGCGAAGAAGAAGACGATCGTCAGTGGACAGTTGCGGAACACCGTCACATAGGCCGTGCCGACCCAGCGCAGGGGCGGCACCGGCGAGATCCGCATGACCGCCCCGAGGGTGCCCAGGATCAGGGCACCCACCGCTGACAGCAGGCAGAGCTGGAAGGTGAGCCAGAAACCACTGGCGAAGACGTCGAAGTGGTCGACGAGCACGCTCACGGAAATCTCCTAAATCTCACCTTCCAGCTCTCCACTGTGGTCAGTACCGGTTGATGGTCGGCGGCGTGGGGGTCTCGTCGACGTACTTGCCGGCGGTGTCCTTCCATGCCTTCTCCCAGCGACCGTCCTTGAAGAGGGTCTCCAGGGTGTCGTTGACGAAGGTGCGGAAGGCGTTGTCGCCCTTCTTCAGGCCGATGCCGTACGGCTCCTTGGTGAAGTTCTCACCGGCCAGCTTGAACTTGCCCTCGTTGCGGGCGATGAAGCCGAGCAGGATGACGTTGTCGGTGGTCACCGCGTTGACCTGGCCGTTGGTGAGCGCGTCGACGCACTTCTGGTATACGTCGAAGACGACGAGCTGCGAGGCCTTGTTCGCCAGGTACTTCTCGATGTTGGTCGCCGGCGTCGAGCCCTGCACCGAGCAGACCTTCTTGTCACCGGCCTTGAACGAGTCCGGGCCGGTGATCGAGGTGTCGTCGGCCTTGACCAGGATGTTCTGGCCCGCCTCGTAGTAGGGGCCAGCGAAGTCGATGCGCTCCTTGCGCTTGTCGTTGATCGTGTACGTGGCGACCACCAGGTCGACCTCGGCCTTTTCGATCTTCTCTTCGCGGACCGCCGACGGCGTCTCGACCCAGGTGATCTTGTCGTCGGCGATGCCCAACTCGTCGGCGATGAGCTTGCCGATCTCGACATCGAAACCGGCCGGCTTGCCGTCCAAGCCCTTGAGGCCGAAGCCGGGCTGGTCGAACTTGGTGCCGATGGTGATCTTCTGAGCCTTGTTCAGCTTTTCCATCGTGCTGCCGGCCTCGAAGCTCTTGCTGCCCGAGCCGGTGTCACCGCTGTCGCCACCGTCGTCGCCACCGCAGGCCGCGATGCCGAGCGACAGGGCCGCGACGGCGGCGACAGCCACCATACGCGTAATACGCATTACGAAATCTCCTCCTTCGATAGGAGCCCCCGGATCAAGCCGTTCGCTCCACAATGGACGCTCAGTGCGTCAGGATCTTCGACAAGAAGTCCTTGGCCCGGTCGCTCTTCGGGCTGCCGAAGAACTCGTCGGGCGGTGCCTGCTCGACGAGCTGGCCGTCGGCCATGAAAACGACCCGCTTGGCGGCGTGCCGCGCGAAACCCATCTCGTGGGTGACCACGACCATCGTCATGCCCTCGCGCGCCAGCGACGTCATGACGTCGAGCACCTCACCCACCATCTCCGGGTCGAGCGCGCTGGTGGGCTCGTCGAAGAGCATCGCCTTCGGCTGCATCGCCAGGGCCCGCGCGATCGCCGCGCGCTGCTGCTGGCCGCCGGAGAGCTGGGCCGGGTACTTGCGCGCCTGGCTGGCGATGCCGACCCGCTCAAGCAGCGACATGGCGCGGTCGCGCGCCGCCGCCGGCTTCTCCTTGCGTACCTTGATCGGGCCTAGCGTGACGTTTTCCAGGATCGTCTTGTGCGCGAAGAGGTTGAACGACTGGAAGACCATGCCGACCTCGCTGCGCAGTTTGGCGAGTCCGCGGCCTTCTGCCGGCAGCGGCTGCCCGTCAAAGATGATCGTGCCGGAGTTGATCGGCTCCAAGCGGTTGATCGCGCGGCAGAGCGTCGACTTGCCCGAGCCCGACGGCCCGATCACCACGACCACTTCGCCGCCGTCGATCGACAGGTTCACGTCTTGCAACACGTGCAACGGACCGAACCACTTGTTGACCGATTCGAGCACGATGAGCGGCTCACCCGTTGTCACCGTCGTCCACCGTCCTGTAGATCGCGATTGCCCTCGGTGCAGTCACTTTATGCGGGGCGATGTGTCATCAGACCGCATAGTTGGTCACAGGGGGATAACACCGGCCACGCGCGCCGTGTTGGGCCGTCACCATCGTCCGTATGGTTCCCCCCTCGGCCGGCGGCACGCTCTGGCACTGGTCGATCGACGCTCTGATAGCGCCCACGGAGGTCTATACCGCCCTCGCGGCGGTGCTGGCGCGTCCCGTGGTGCCGCTCGGCGCCGCCGACCCGGTGCGGTTACCACCCGGTGGTGTGCTGTGTGACGTATGGCACACCGCGGGCGACTTTCCGACCGTCGTGGAGTGCTACGGCGCCCCGGCCGGGGTCGCGGAGGTCGCCGTCGTGGCGGCGCTGGCTCGCCACATCGGGCGGCACTGCCTGGTGCCCGACGACACACTCAACCCGGGGCGGCACCTACTCGCGGGGCCGGACGGCACGCTCCGGCCGGCGCACGTCGACGTCACCGATACGGAGGACGGCTCGGCGCACTCCAACGCCCGCCCGTGCACGATCACCGTCGAGCCGTGCCGGGACTCCGTGATCTGCCAGCAGTCGAGGTGGGCGCCCGACGCGGCGTACCACCTGCCCGACCTGGCCGCGGTCTGACTCCTAGCCCGCCGCGCGCGCGGCGCGGGCGGCACGCTTCTTCTCCGCGCGCTCCGCGGGGGTCAGCGCGGTCGGAGCGGGGCGAACCACGAGCTCCGCGAGCAGTGTGCGGGTCGCCTCAGCGACCGCGGCCACGGCCGCGTCGAAGGCCTCCGCGTTGTGGGGTGCCGGCGTCCGAAAACCGGAGATCTTCCGGATGTACTGCAACGCCGCCGCCTCGATGTCGGCGTCCGTGACATCCTCCGTGTACGGCTCGCGCAGCGTCACGATGCTCCGGCACATATCTTTCAACCTCCCGATACTGGTTCGGTCATGACTTCGACGTGACATTTCAGACCAGGTGCGCGCGCAAGCCGGCCGTCACCGGTCAACAGGGTCGCGGAAAGGGTCTCTGCCAAGGCTACGTACACGGCGTCGTAAGGCGTGACGTTGGCGATCAACTCCCACACGCGTCGGAGTAGTGGGGAGTGCGGGATCCGTTCCATCGGCAGGTCGATCAAGTCGGCGATGGCCAACGCCGCACGATGCTCTGTCAGCCCGCCGTTCAAGAGGTGTTTCCGAACGACCGAGGCTATCTCGACGTCGATAAGGGCGGGCGCGGCAAGCTCGCTACCACGGAGCTTCGCGCGGACCGCATCCCCTGACGGGCCGTCGTCTGTGAGGGCGACGACGAGGACAGAAGCGTCCGGAACGATTACCTTTCGCGGTCCTCCCGAACCAGGCTGGTCGCCAGGCTGAGAGGCAAGGCTCCGCCCGACCTCTGTGCGACTCGGTTCAGCACCTCGTCGATGGTTGGCCGCCGAGCCTCCTGGGTGAGCCTGTTCAGCAGGTACTCCTGCAGTGACTGGCCCGCCGCCGCCGCCCTGCGCCGGAGGACCTGGTGGACGTCGTCTGGCACGTCCTTGACCTGGATATTCGGCATGGCTCCAGTTTAGCTCCAGAGCATGCGTTTTGGCTCCGAGGGGCTTCATGGCTCCGTCCGTGAGTGTTAAGCGTCAGTCCTCGACAACGAAGCTGTCGATCAGTGCGTGGAGACGCTGGGCAGTCTGACTGTTTAAACTTCGAGGCAGCTCAAGGGCGATCGTCAACCGGCCGTCAACGGGGAACTCCACGACCATTGTCTCCTTCGCGGCGCTCTCGGGTGGTCCCGTGCGGTCGCTGGTCCTGGTCCTAGCGATCGACTTCCACTCTGGATCACCGTCGAGCCACGCGAGATAGAGCTGGGTCGCGACCCGGAAGCGGGTGCGATAGGTGGCGGCACTGCGAAACGCGGTCCCCTTGGCCGCCTGGAACCGGTCCATGACCGATTCCACGTCTAGGCCGGAGACTTGCTCGTCACGGCGGATATCGAGAAGCGCGGAGACGCTCTTGACCGTCGACTTCATGGCCATTGTGGTCACGGTATTGAAGTCTGGGTCCCGCGCGCATTTGTCCAAGAACTCGACCATGCCGCCGACCGTGCCGGGCCTCGCCCCGTCCGCCATCGCCCCACCTCCGCGACGAGCCTACGTGCAATTGGCATGTAAAACAAGGCGGGTGCGCGACGCGGCGCTGGACGCGGATCCGAGACCGTTAGGCTTTAGCGGTGGAAAGGCGCGAGACGGTGGCGAAGAGCTACAAGGTGGTCACGTACGGCTGCCAGATGAACGTCCACGACTCCGAGCGGATCTCCGGACTGCTGGAGGGCGCGGGATACGTTCGCGCGGCCGATTCGGACAATCCCGACGTCATGGTGTTCAACACATGCGCGGTGCGGGAGAACGCGGACAACCGGCTCTACGGCAACCTGGGTCACCTGCGCCCGGTCAAGGACAAGCACCCCGGCATGCAGATCGCGGTCGGCGGTTGCCTCGCGCAGAAAGACCGTGGCGAGATCGTCAAGAAGGCGCCGTGGGTCGACGTCGTGTTCGGTACGCACAACATCGGATCGCTGCCGGTGCTGCTGGAGCGGGCCAGGCACAACGCCGCGGCCGAGGTGGAGATCCTGGAGTCGCTGGAGGTCTTCCCCTCCACGCTGCCGACCCGCCGCGAGTCGACGTACGCCGGCTGGGTGTCGATCTCGGTGGGCTGCAACAACACGTGCACCTTCTGCATCGTGCCGGCGCTGCGGGGCAAGGAGAAAGACCGCCGCCCGGGCGAGATCCTGGCCGAGGTCGAGGCGCTGGTCGCCGAGGGCGTCCTGGAGGTGACGCTCCTCGGGCAGAACGTCAACTCGTACGGCGTCGCGTTCGGCGAAGCTCGCGAGCCGAACCGGAGTCGCAGCGGTGGCCGGTCCGCTTTTGCCGAGCTGCTGCGGGCCTGCGGTGGCGTCGACGGGTTGGAGCGGGTGCGTTTCACCAGCCCGCACCCCAAAGACTTCACCGACGACGTGATCGCGGCGATGGCCGAGACGCCAAACGTCTGCCACCAGCTCCACATGCCCCTCCAGTCCGGCTCCGACGCGGTGCTGAAGGCGATGCGCCGGTCGTACCGGTCGGAGAAGTACCTGGGGATCATCGAGAAGGTGCGCGCGGCAATGCCGGACGCGGCGATCAGCACCGACATCATCGTCGGCTTCCCGGGCGAGACCGAGGAAGACTTCCAGCACACGCTCGACGTGGTGCGGCAGGCGCGGTTCGCGACCGCCTTCACCTTCCAGTACTCGAAGCGGCCCGGCACGCCGGCGGCGACCATGCCCGACCAGCTGCCCAAGCAGGTCGTGCAGGAGCGCTACGAGCGGCTGATGGCCACGGTCGAAGAGATCACCTGGGCGGAAAACAAGGCACTGGTCGGCCAGACCGTCGAGGTGCTGGCGTCGGTCGGCGAGGGGCGCAAGGACGAGCGCACCGGCCGGATGTCGGGGCGGGCGCGCGATGGCCGCCTGGTCCATTTCAACACGGGCGATGCGCAGATCCGGCCGGGCGACATCGTGCACACCGTCGTCACCTACGCGGCGCCCAACCACCCCGACGCCGACGGCCCTCCGCTGCACCCCGGGCGCCCCCGGGCGGGCGCGGCGAGCGAGGCGGGGCGCCCCCCGCGTCCCCAGGGTGTGCTTTTGGGACTGCCGACGGTGGGTGCGCCGCCGGCGCAGGCCGCCGTGGTGTCGGCCTGCGCCAGCGACTGACCCGGCAAGGAGCTCAGACCGAAATCCGGCCCACGCCGGCGCCGTTCATGACGACCGCCTTCACGCCGCTCGCCGGTTCCAAGGAGTACGAGTACGGGATGCCGGCGCAGCTGCCGCCGGCGTCGCCGCTGCCCGAGTTGACGAAGTGGTTGTTGCGCGCGACCAGGCTGCCCGGGTCAGATGAGCCTTCGCCGCGGTGGTACGGGTCGTCGGTGTTTTCGAAGTAGTTGCCCTCGACGATGACGCAAGCCTCCTGTGTGGACGCGACGCCGTAGTCGCCGATGTTGCCGTAGTAGTTGTTGTAGACGTGCACTGGGTTTCCGAACCGCACCCGCGGGTGGCGGGAGTTGGTGCCGTCGAACCAGTTGTGGTGGTACGTGACACGCAGCCGGCCACGGTCCTCACCGGCGTTGTCGTCGCTGTGGCCCAGCAGCATGGTCTTTTCGTGGTTGAAGACACGGTTCCAGGACACGGTCACGTAGTCGGACGCGCGCTTGATGTCGATCGCGCCGTCGTACCCGTTGGTCAGCGTGTTGTGGTCGATCCACACCCGCGTCGAGTACTGGACGTTGATCGCGTCGTCGTTCCAGTCGCGGAACGTGAGGTTGCGGATGATGACGTTCGACGCCTCCGACACGTTCAGGCCGCAGCCGGCGATCGTCGCGCCGGAGTTGCCGACGATGGTCTTGTTGGAGCCGACCCGCAGCATGCCCGAGCACGAGATCGTGCCGGACACGCGCACGACCGCGGCGTTCGTGCCGGAGATCGCGCTGGTCAGGGCCGACGAGCTGGTCACGGTCGTCGCGGCGGCACCGCCGCCACCGGTCGTGCCGCCGCCCTGGGTTGCCCAGCCGACGAGGCCTCCGGTGTTGCCGCCGGGCGGGATGGTGGGCGGCACGGGGGTCGTCGGGTTGGTGCCCGGGGTGGTCGGCGTCGTCGAGCCGGTGCACGTCGTGCCGTTGACCGCGAAGCTGGCGGGTGCCGGGTTGCTGCTGTTGTTCCAACTGCCGTTGAACCCGAACGACGTGCTGGCGTTGGTGGCCAGGCCGCCGTTGTAGCTGACGTTGTTGGCGGTGACCTGGCTGCCGCTCTGGGTGACGGTGGCGTTCCAGGCTTGGGTGATGGTCTGGCCGGCGCTGTACGACCAGGTGAGTGACCACGACGTGAGCGGATCGCCGAGGTTTGTGATGGTGACGTTCGCGCCGAAGCCGCCCTGCCACTGGCTGGCGACCTGGTAGTTGACGCGGCAGCCGGCCGCGGCGTGCGCGGTGACGGCGACGATGACGCCGCCGGCGGCCATGGTGGCGGTGCCGGCGACGGTGGTGAGGAGCGCGAGACGGACCCGTCTGCTGAACATGCGGTGACTCCTAGGCACGTTGATGGATCGGGGGTGCCCGGCTCCGCGCGCCCAGCCCGGGGAAGCGCTTTCCCTGATGGAATCATATAAAGTGACGCATGTAAATGCGGTCTTCATTCCGACAGAAGAAAGTCTTCAAACGTTCGCGCCTCAATGACAGTCTGTGTCACATATGAACCCCTATGCCACTGGATCGGCGTTCATGGTCCTCGCGGCCGGTCGAGAGCTGCGCGCCGCGCTCGACGACCCGCCCGCACGCGCCGATGCCGCGGAGCGGCTCGCCGTCGTCCTGGAACGCGACCTCGCCGCGCCTCTGCCCGAGCACAGCCTCTTCGAGTGGAGTGCGGTGCCACCGGGCCTGCAGGCGTCGCCCAGCCGGGGCGGCGCGACCGAGACCGACGTGCGGCGGCTTCTCGACGCGGCGGCCACCCGGCTGCACGTCGCCGAGGTGGCGCTCGCGG
Organism: Micromonospora sp. CPCC 205371; assembly: GCF_026130045.1. Taxonomy (GTDB): domain Bacteria; phylum Actinomycetota; class Actinomycetes; order Mycobacteriales; family Micromonosporaceae; genus Phytohabitans. The sequence goes on along the minus strand of NZ_JAIBNX010000110.1, from coordinate 16,867 downwards.
CGGGCGAGGCTGTCGGCGAGACCGCGACCGGCGACCAGCCGTCCACAAGGGAGGGTCTCGACCACGCCCTCACCGGGCTCCGCGACACCGCGACCTCGCTCGCCGACCGCGAAGAGGCCGACGCGACGCGGCACTTTCAGTCTGCCGTGGTCACCTCGTCCGACCTGGCGACGGCCATCGCCACGCTCCGCAAGACCGTCGCCGAGACCCTGGACTCGATCACCCAGCAGACCGCCGTCGCGCTGGCCAGCCCGTTTCGCGCGGCCGCCGGTCTCGCACCCGAGGCCGCCCGCAAGGCGTGGGAGTCGGTGACCGAGCGGCTCCAGGTCGGTGACCTCGGCGGCAGGCTGACCCGGCTCGGCATCCGCGCGTTGCTCTCCGCGATCGACGCGCTGCGCCGGCTGGTGCCGGGCCAGTGGCTCGTCACCGCCCGGGTCAAGCTGGTCGAGCTGCGCGATCGGCTGGAGGCGCACGGCGGCACGGACGCGGCGGTTGGCTGGCTGCTCGGCGTCGAAGGGCTCCGCGCCGAGGCCGACGCGATCGCCGCCAGCCCAGGCCTCGAGATCGCGCGGCTGGACACCGCGTCATTGGACCTGACCGCACTGTCCGCGCGGTACACCTCGGCCATGGACGTGGTTGGGCTGATACAAGCGGGGATCGCCGGGCTAGGGCTGATCAAGATGGTCGGCCTCGCGGTGCCGCATCTGGCCGCTGTACTGGTAGGAGCCGAGCTGCTCGTCGGTGCCGTGGTGATCGTGCTCGCCCTAGACTATGTGGACAGCGCGATGGCGCCCAGCTGGGTGCGGGGCGCGCGCACGATCATCCAGGAGGCGTCGCGCGGCGCATGACTGAGTTGACTGGCACATGACCACCAACCCGGGATTCCTCACCCAGGTACGGCAGGAGATCGCCGAGATGGAGCAGATCGAGGCGGCGCTGCACCGGGAGCACGGGCTCGGCACCACCAGCGCGCAGGTGCGTGACGAGTTCTCGGTGCTGCTGCGTGAGCGTACGAGGGAACTGGCCGAGTTGGCCGACGCTGGAGCCGCCGACTGGGCCCGTCTCGACCAGCTCCGCGCCGGGCGCCTGGCGGCCGTCAAGGCCGCCGCGCTCGGCGTGCTGGAGGGCATCCTGCTGCGCGCGCACCCGCTGTACGCCGACGTCACCCTCGCCGCCGAGAGGGTGCTCGACGATCTGGTCGACCGCACGGGAGTACGGCGGGACGTGCTGCTGTCGGTGGCGAGCACGGAACGGTTCGAGCGCACGGTGGGCATCATCCGGATGCGGTTTCCCGACGTGACCGTGTGGGGGCTGCCCATCCTCGCGCACGAGCTCGGCCACATGGTCGCCAGCACGCTGCCCGCCCCGGGGCAGAGCAGCGCCCGCCCGGTCGAGGAGTACGTGTCGACGGAGGCCGAGATGGAGGCGGCCACCACCGGTGCCGACCCGACACAGGCGCGGCACCGGCTGCACGAGCTCTTCGCCGACGTTTACGCGACATACGCGCTCGGTCCGGCGTACCCGCTCGCGGTGCTGACCCTGCGGGCGCGGCCCGACCGGTTCGACGACGCGACGCCGACCCACCCGTCCTGGACGCGTCGCATGTGGACGATGGTCGAGGCGACCCGCGAGATGGGCCTCCTCGCCGCCAGCCCGCTGGTGGCGCAGGCGTACCGGCGCGACGCCAACGTCCTGGTGCTGCCGCGCTGGTTCGAGGTACACGGTGAGCGGCAGCTCGACGAGCGCGCGCAGCGGACGACGCGGCGGCAGGCCAAGGCGCTGGTGGCGCTCCTAGACCGCAACGCGCCGCCCCGCCTGCGGTACGACGGGACGATCGACGCCGACGGCCTGTCGCAGCGGCTGGCGGCCGGCAGCGAGGAGAATGCCGCGCCCGGTGCGGTGCTCAACGCCGCATGGCGGTGGCGCACCGCCAACCCACAGGCCGATCCCGAGACCACGCGGCGGGTCAGCACGGTCGCCGTGGCCAGCTTGCGCACCGTTCCGGCCTGAGGAGGTCCCGTGCCACCCCCACCCGACCTGCTCGTGATCCGCCTGGATGAGCTCCAGGAGGACATCGAGGAGGTGCAGCAGGTCGTGGCGAAGGCGGAGACGCGCCACGAACGCCTCAAGGTCCTCCGCGAGGCGGGCGCGTCCGCCGCCGACCGCCTCCGCACCGCCCGGAAAGAAGCGCACGACGCGGCGCTGGACGCCGAGGGCACGGAGTTTCACGACGCGCTGGAGTCGCTGTCCGTCTCGCTGAAGGACGTGGCGGCGCAGATCCGCCAGATCAACGAGACGGTGGCCGACTTCGACCGGGCGATGATCCACCTCAAAGAGGCCGAAGACATCAACAACCGGTGCGGCCAGATCCTCGACGACGTCCGGGACATCCGGTCCAAGGTGCGCGGCGGCGAGCTCTCGTACGCCGACGCCTGGGCCGCCTTCGACGACCTGTCCGACACCCGATGCCGCACGCTCTTCTCGGACTACGTCGACCTGCTGGGCGGTCTCACACTGCGCGACACGGGGCTCGACGACCGCATCAGCGAGCTGACCGACGCGCTCCTCGACGAGCTGGGCACCGAGCTGCTCGCGCTGCCCGCCCGCCCCGCCGACGCGGCGCCGGTGGAGGGGGCGCCGTCGCTGGGCAGCCTCATCAAGCTGTGGTTTCCGGAGTGGACGATCTGGGGCGTGCCGCTGTTCGGGTACGACGCCGGCCTCGCCTGGGTCGGCCGGGGCACCCCGCTCGCCGCGCAGTTGCTGGCCGCCGAGCCGGCCGGCAGCCGCGGGTGCCTCGTCGCCGACGCGTACGCCACGTACGCGCTCGGACCGGCGTACGCCTCCGCCGCGATCCTGCTCCGCATGCGTACCCCCGCCGCTGGCGACCCGGGCGCGTCGCCCGCGGAGGCCGCTCGCGCCCACGTCATCCTGCGCATCCTGCGCGCGCTCGGCGAGTCCGGCACGTTTGGCGCGGTCGTCGGCATCGTCGAAGAGTGCTGGCATGAGGCGGTGCGGCAGCGGGGCGGCCAGATCGAGCCAGCGAACCGGGACGAGCTCGACCGGTTCGCCGACCGGGCCGTCAGCACGCTCGACAACGTGACGACGCTGCGGCGGTTCGACTCCCAACTGTGGGACCGCGAGGCGCGCAGCGTACTCGACCTGCTGCGGATCGCGGACTCCGGCGGCCCGCCGCCGGAAACCGTGCGCGGCCTGCTCAACGCCGCGTGGGCGGCGCGCCTGGAGAAGTTCGACAACCGGGCGTACGTCAACGCGATCGGCACCAAGGCCAAGCGACTCTGGACGCCCCGCCACGGCGGCGCCGGTGAGAAGCGGCCCGGCAGCTCCATCCATCCCCCGAGAAAGCCCGGATATGGAACGACCTTCCTCCCCCGATGAGGCGGGCGCCCGCTCGGCGGTGCGGGAGAGCCTCGACCTGCTGATGGGCGACGAGCCGAGCGCGGCGCTCGAAGCGCTCGCGCGCCCGGCGCTCGAAAACCCCGAGGGCACCCTGCTGCCCACCGCCGCGGCGCTCGTGGACGCCGGCGAGGCAGCCGCCGCACGGGCGGCGCTCGACCTGCTCATCGACGCCGGCCACACCAGCGTGCCAGCCTTCCTGCTGCGCGCCGACGTGCTGCAGGACGTGGGGGAGGACGACGCGGCGGCCGCCGACGTGCGGGAAGCGGCGAAGCTGGCGCCCGGGTGGGCATCGCTGTGGCTGCAACTCGCCGACCTGCTCTTCCAGCGGAGCGAGTACGAGGAGGCCGTGGAGGCGTACGACCACACGCTCACCCTCACCGACCGCCCGGACATCTGGCAGAAGCGCGGGGCCGCACTGTCCGGTTGGGGCCGCGTCGACGAGGCGCGACGCTCGTACGAACGGGCGCTCGCCGGGGACCAGGATCTCGCGTCCGCGTACGTCGGCCTGGCGGAGACAGCGCTGGGCGGGGGCGGAGACAACCGGCTGGCCGAGGCGCTGCGCTTCGCCGACGAGGCGCTCGCGCGCGATCCCGGCAGCGCGCAGGCGTACGCGATCCGCGGCGAGGCCTATCGGGTGGGGAAGCAGTTCGAGGAAGCGGCCGAGGCGCTCACCGAGTCGATCCGGCTCGACCCGGACTTCGCGTACGCGTGGGGCACCCGCGCTCAGGTGCGGCGCGCGCAGGACCGGCTCGACGAGGCCATCGAAGACTTCGAGAAGGCGGCCGAGCTGGCGCCGGACCTTGGCTGGATACGCGCCGAGGCGGGAGAGGCGTACTACATCCGCCTCCAGACCCCGGACGCCGACGCCGCCAGCGACGCCGAGCGGGCGCTCGCCCACCTCACCGTCGCGGCGCGGATCAAGCCGACCGACGGGACGGTCTGGTCGCTGCTGGGTCAGGCACGCTGGTGGCGCGAAGACCTGGAAGCGGCCGAGGAAGCGCTGTGGCGGGCGCACGAACTGATGCCCGGCGAGGTCGACGTCCTCGTCGACCTGGCCCGCATCCGCAACCAGCGGGGAGCGCCCGCCGAGGCGCTGGAGCTGGTCCAGCAGGCGTGCGAGGCGGCGCCCGACGACCCGTACGCGCGACTCACGCGCGGGCAGATCCGGTACGCGCAAGGCGATGTCGTCGAGTCCATCGAGGACCTGCGGGTTGCCGTCGAACACCTGCCCGACTTCACCGAGGCACGCGCGGCGCTGGGCGAGTCGTACCGGCAGGCCGGGCAGTACGAGGAGGCGCTGCGGCACCTCGAGGTGGCCGTGGCCGGAGACCCCGCGGACGCCTGGGCGCTGAGCAGCCGAGGTGCCGTGTACGTGGCCCTCGGGCGGGCCGAGGAGGCGGTGCCCGACCTGCGACGCTCGCTCGAACTGCGCTCGCCCGACACGTTCGCGTTGACGTGGCTGCGGGAGGCGCTGAGCGCGTCGCGGGCACCCGACGAGGCGGCCGACGAAGTTGGGGCGCACGCCCGGCGGTTTCCGGACAATCTCGATATCCAGGAGATCTACGCCGACGCGCTTCGGTTCGCTGGCCGGTACCGCGAAGCCGTCGACCTCATCGACGAGGCGCTGTGGCGAGAGCCCGAACATGTGGGGCTGCTCCGGTCGCTCGGCTGGGCGCAGCTCGGCCTCGGCGACAAGGCCAAGGGGCTCGACGCCATGAAACGAGCCGCCGCCGTCTCGTCCGAACCAGCCACCCTCGCCGATCTGGCCTATCTGCAGGCGCAGTGCGGGCAGACCGCGGAGGCGCTGGAGACCATCGGCCGGGGCCTTGCGACACGGCGTACCGCCGCCCTGCTCGTGACCCGCAGCCAACTGCTCGCCGGCATCGCCGCGTGGGCGCCGGCCGTCGACGCCGCCCGCGAGGCGGTCGCCATGCCGCCGCCCGATCTCAACGCTCACCTGGCGCTCGGCTGGGCCCTCGAACACCTCGACAGCGGCCAGGTCGCCGAGGCGCTAGCCGTGTACCGGGCCGCGCTGGAGATCGCCCCCGATGACCCGTACGCCCTGCGCGGCGTCGCCGACATGCTGTGGTCACAGGGGAAGGCGGGCGAGGCGGCACCCGAGTACGAACGGTCCATCGCGCAGTCGCGGCGGTTCGCCGAAGCCCAACCCGAACGGCATCGCGACATAGGCTGGTGCCTGTACCGTCTCGGCCGGTACGAGGAGGCGGCCGACGCGTATCTGCGAGCCCTGTCCGTCGGCGTCGACCGCACCGGCCTGCTGTTCGACATCGGGCTCAACTGGCTGGCCGCTGGCGATCGGGTGCGCGCCGCCGACGCGTACGACCAGGGGCTCGCGCTACACGCGGCGCCGCGACCACCGCGCGATCGGGGAACGCTGGAGGTGGCGGCCCGCGACCTGCGCGAGGCGGTCCGATGTGGACAGATCCCGGCGGGTGCCGAGGTCGACACGCTTCTGAACCGCCTGGAGGCGGAGGCCGCCTCCATCTCGCTCCCCGTTTCGCTCGCTCCCCTTACGTGATCAGGGCGTCCTTCAAGTCGCTCTAACGACCTGAAGGACGCCCTGATCACGGGGTGGTGCTAGGAGCAGGTGGCGCTGTTCAGACGGACTGATGCGGGTGGGCTGGCGGTGCCGTTCGCGGTGAAGCCGATCGTCACCGACGCGCCGCCCGCGAGCGACGGGCTCCACGACGGCGCGGCCGCCGTCACGGTCGTGCCGCTCTGGGTCACGGTGGCGTTCCAGCCGCTGCCGAGCGTCACGCCCGACGGCCACGTCCACACGACGTTCCACGGGTTGAGCGTGCCGCCCGTGTTGGTCACCGTGAGCGAACCCTGGAAGCCGCCGTTCCACGCGTTGGTCTGCGTGTACGTGGCGGTGCAGGCGCCGGGCGGCGGGCCAGTGGTCGAGCCACCGGTCGGTCCGCCGCTGGTGGGGCTGGTGCCGCCCACCGGTGCGATCAGGTACGGCTGGAGGATCGCCTGCTTCTCGGTGTTGATGTTGGTCCAGTCGTCTAGGGCGATGCCGCCGGTGTCACCGGAGTTCGGGTTCCAGGACCAGTATGTGAACGACATGCCGTCGACGCCGGTGCCGGTGTACTTCATCAACTCTTGCAGCCACACCTTGTCGATCGGGTTCGTGAGCGTACTGCCGAACTCACCCATCATGATCGGCGCGATGTTCTGCTTGTACAGGTAGCCCCAGAAGCCGTCCCACAGCGCTGGCATGTTCGCCGGGTAGTCGGGCTCGTCGAACCAGTCCTGGTGGTAGACCGACGTCGCGTACTCGTGAGGTGAGTAGACGAGGCGGTTCGCCACGCTGAGGCGTACCGGGAACTCTCCGGCCTTGGAGAGGTTGCCGCCCCACCAGCCGCAGCTCTCGTCGTTGCTGGGGTCGTTGTCCCACACGTTCGACAGGCCGCCGCTCGGGCAGCTCACGCCCTCGACGAAGATCAGCCAGTTGGGCTGTACGCCGAGGATCGCGTTGCCGGCGCGCTCGGCGGCGAGCCGCCAGTCGCGGTTGATGTCGCCGCAGCCCCAGCAGGCGCCGGTGGCGTTGGGGTTGGTGCCCTCGGCGTGGGGCTCGTTGTGCAGGTCGGCGCCGATGACCGTGGTGTTGCCGGCGTACCGCTGGGCGAGCATCTTCCAGTCGTTGATCCAGGTGGTCTCGGAGACCGCCGGGGTGTACCAGAGCGCGGACTGGCCGGCGGACGTTGGCCGGTGCCGGTCGAGGATGACGCGCATGCCCTTGGTGCCGACGTACTCGATGACCTTGTCGAGGATCTGTAGCGGGCTCAGGCCGAGGAGGTCGGGGTTGACGGCGGTGTTGATGCTGTTGGCCGCCGCGTCTGGCTTGAGGGCGTCGTTCGAGTACGGGATGCGCAGCGTGTTGTAGCCAAGCCGGGCCATCGTGTCGAGCTGGCTGCGCCACGGGTTGCTGGACCACAGACCGTGGAAGGTCTTGTTGTCGGTCTCCATGCCGAACCAGTTGATGCCGGTCAGCCGTACTGTCGCGCCGGTGCTGTCGATGATCTTGTTACCGCTGGTGCGCAGGTATCCGGTGCCGGTGCCGGCCGCGTGCGCCGATGGCGCTATGACGATCGCGACGAGGAGGCCGGCGGCGGCTGTAAATGCGGCAGCGAGGGCGCTAGCAAGCGCTCTACGGGACATGCCAGGGATCTCCGTTCAAAGGAAATGCCGGAAGAAGGACCGTTGCCCTGGCTCCGCGTATCGATGCTATTCCATGATCAGGGCGCCCGCCAGGGGCCGGGCCCCCTGACCGCGTCGAGGGGTTGGTGAGCCGCCGCCCCCACCGGCCCCTCCTCGGCGGCCGGCGGTGCGGCGCCGCCGGGTGCGTCGCCGTGCCCGGGCCACCAGGCCTTGTGGCCCAGCAGCGCCGTGATGCTCGGCACCAGGAACATCGCCATGACGAACGCCGAGATCACGATGCCGATCGAGACCGCGAAGCCCATCTCCGTCAGGAAGGCGAGCCCGGCCAGGATCATCGACGCGAACGTGCCGGCGAGGATCAGGCCGGCCGCGCCGACCGACGGCCCGCCATGCTCGACCGCGAGGTCGGCTGCGGTACGCGGATCGTTGCCGAGCCGCGCCTCCTCACGCAATCGAGCGATCATGAGGATGTTGTAGTCGGTGCCGATCGCGACCACGAAGAGGTACAGGATCGTTGGCAGCATGAACGACAGGCCGGGCCGGCCGTCGATGCCCTGGAAGACCAGTACCGTCGCGCCCAGCGTGCTGAAGAAGCCGAGGACGACCGCGAGCAGCAGGTAAATCGGAGCGACGATGCTGCGTAGCAGCAGCCCGAGGATGAGCGCGATGAGCAGCGCGGCCACCGGGAAGATCACCAGGAGGTCCCGGGTGTTGGCGTCCCGGATATCAGCGGTGATCGAGCTGGCACCGCCGACGTACGTTGTCACCCCGTCCGGCGCCGCGTCGCGGGCGAAGTCGCGCAGGTCGTCACCGGCGACGTCGAGCGACTCCGGCGCGTACGGGCTGCCCTCCAGCAGGAGATCGATCTTCGCCGTGGTGCCGGCCGGGTTGTATCCGGCGTAGCTGCCGTCTTGGCCCGCCGGCAGTGCCCCACCGATGCCGGGCGCCTCCAGCAGCCGCTTCGCGAGCTGCTCCATGGCGGCCTTATCCAGCTGCTGCCCGTTGTCGCCCCGCACGTACACCGTCGTGGGGTTGAGCGCGCCCTCCGGGAAGCCGGCCTGCAGATCCTGGATGCCCTGCGTCGACTCGGTGCCCTCGGGGAGCTGGCTGTTCTGGTCGTAGTTCCACTTCATGCCGAGCGAGCCCAGCGCCAGCACGACCATCACGCCGCCGGAGATCAGCGCGACCACGCCCGGGCGGCGGCCCGTGAACTTGCCGAGCCGCTGGAAGGTGCCGCCCTTCGGCGTGCGCTGCCACGACTTCGACGGCCAGAACACCTTCGGGCCGATCAGCGACACGACCGCCGGGATCAGCGTGACCGCGGCGATGGCCATGACGAGGACCGCGATGGCGAGGCCGGGGCCGAGGCTCCGGAAGCCGCCGAACACGGCCAGCAGCAAGGCGCTGAACGCGATCACGATCGCCGCCGCGGCGGACGCGATGACCTCGCCCACCCGAGCCACCGATGCGACGAGCGCGGTCTTGCTGTCGTCGCCGGCGCGCAGCCGCTCCCGGTACCGGAAGAGCAGGAACAGGATGTAGTCGGTGCCGACGCCGTACAGGACGATCGTCAGGATGATCTCCAGCGACCCGTCGGCCTGCATGTCGAACGCCTTGGCGAAGAGCGCGATCAAGCCAGGCGAGATGGCGCTCACGACACCTACCGTGACGATCGGCAGGAACGCCGCGATCGGGCTGCGGTAGATGATCAACAGCAACGTAATGATGAGCACGAAGGTGGCGATACCGACGATGACGAACGCGTCGTCGAACGCGTCCTGGTTGTCCGCCCACAGCGCGATGTCGCCGGTCACCGCCGTGCTGAGGCCGGTGCCGGCGACCGCCGGTGAGAGCGTGTCGCGGATCTTCGGGATCGCGTCCAGCAGCTCAGGGTTGTCACCGACGCCCTGAAGGCCGACGCTGATGAGCTGCACCTGCTTGTTGGGAGAGACCGTGCCCGGCCCGGTCTGCGCACCGGTGACCCTGGGGATGCCCGCCGCCTGCACCTGCTGGGCCAGCTCGCCGACCTTCGCCTGGTCGGCGTCGGTCAGCGGCTGGCCGTCGGCCCGTTTGACGACGATGGTGGCGGTGCTGTCGTTCGCCTGGGCGAAGTCCTGCTCGGCCACCTCCATCGCTTGGATCGACTCGTAGCTGTCTGGCAGGAAGTTCGCCTGATCCTGGCTGGTGACGTCGTCGAGGCTGGGCGCCAGGACGACGATCGCGGCGGCCGCCACGAGCCACGCCAAGATGACCTTCCACGGGTTGTAGACGACGATGCGCCCCAACCGTTCGAACATGACTCCCCCTCGTGAACCGGCAGGTCCTTACCGTCCGGCAAGTAGATGTCTACCTGCCGCACGGTAGATAAGATTTGCAAGCGAGGCAAGTAGATTTCGGAACGATGGTGCGCCAGCCTTGCTGTGAGTGCGCTGAGAGCTGCAGACGAAGAGGGTGCGACGTGGCGGAGGACACAAAGGCCCGTATCCGTGCCGTGGCGGTCGAGTTGTTCACCACGCAGGGGTTCGAGCAGACCAGCCTGCGCGAGATCGCTGACCGGGTCGGTATGACGAAGGCGTCGCTGTACTACCACTACCCGTCCAAGCAGGCGCTACTGCTGTCGCTCGTCGAGCCGCTCGTTCACGACTGGCGCCGTTCGGTCGAGATCGCCGAGTCGCTCCCGCACATGCCGGGCAATGTCCGGCTGGTGCTCGGCCAGTTCCTCGACATCATGATGCGGCACCGCAACGCGTGCGCCCTCTTCATGCGCGACGGAGCAGCCGTGCTGGCAGCCATCGAGCCGATCTGGCAGGAGGTCATCGAGCTGACCAAGCGGCTCAACGTCTGGCTGTCGGGCCCCAATCCGACCGAGGTCGACCGCATCCGCGCGATCGCCGCCACCGAGACGATGGGCGCGGCGATCTCATCGAGCTTCGTGATCGAGCACGTGACCGAGGCGGTGCTGCGCGAGACGCTGCTCGAGTGCGCTTCGGCGGTGCTCGACCTGCCAAAGGAGGCACCCGCCCCGCTTCCGATCGCGTCGCAGCGGGTGCCTGCCGCGTAGCTGTACCTAGCTGGCCTGCTCGGCGAGCTGGAGGAACTGCCGCTTCGACGCCAGCGCCTGCTCGGCCTCGCGGATGCGCTTGGCGTCGCCCGCCGCCTGTGCCCGGGCCAACCGCTGCTCGGCCTCGGCGACCTGCTCGCGCATCTGCGCCAGCAGCGGGTTCGCGGACGGCTCCGTGCGCCGCCAGGCCGACTCCATCGCGTGGCGGACCTTGTCTTCGATCGCGCGCAGACGGCGGTCGAGCCCGCCCGCGGCCTCGCGCGGCACCCGACCGAGGTCGTGCCACTGGCCCTGGATCTCGCGGAGCCTGGCCTGCGCGGCGCGCGGGTCGGCGTCGACGTCGATCGCCTCGGCCTCGGCCAGCAGCGCCTGCTTGCGCTCCAGGTTGCCCCGCTGCTCGGCGTCGCGGGCCGAGAAGACCTCGCTGCGGCGGGTGAAGAACGCGTCTTGCGCGGCCCGGAACCGCTCCCAGAGCCGCTGCTCAGCCTCTTTCGAGGCGCGTGGCGCGGCCTTCCACTCGGTCATCAGCTCCTTGAGCCGGGCCGCGGTGGGTGCCCAGTCGGTCGACTCGGCGAGCGACTCAGCCTCGGTCACCAGGTGCTCCTTGGCGCCCTGGGCCTGCTTGCGCTGGGCGTCGAGGGTGGCGAAGTGAGCGCCGCGCCGGCGGGTGAACGAGTCACGAGCGGTGGCGAACCGCTTCCACAGCTCGCCATCGGTCTTCTTGTCGACGCCGCGGATCGTCTTCCACTCGTCGAGGATCTCCTTGAGCCGGTCACCGGCCGTCTTCCAGCCGGTGGACTCGGCCGCCAGCTTCTCGGCCTCTTCGACCAGGGCGGTCTTGCGGGCGAGCGCCTCGGCACGGGCCGCGTCGCGGGCGGCACGGGCGGCGCCGGCCTTCTCCTCGGCCGAGGTGGCCAGCTTGTCGAGGCGGGCGCAGAGACCGTCGATGTCGCCGACCACGTGCGCCTCGTTGAGCTCGCTACGCAGCCGCCGGATGCTCGACAGCGAGTGCGCCGGATCGGCGGCTCCGGAATTCAGGCGGGCCTCGACCAGATCGACCTCGGTGACCTTGTCGGCGAACCGCCGCGCGAAGTGGGCCAAGCCCTCCTCGGGCGGCCCGGCCTGCCAAGATCCGACCACGCGCTCGCCCTCGGCCGTCTTGACGTACACCGTGCCGTCGGCGTCCACCCGACCGAAGGTGGTCCAGTCGCTCATGTGCCCATCCTCGTTCTCCCGGCGTCACCGGGTGGGGGTTCCCCGGCAGCCGCCGCCACAGCGCAGTAAGTTTGCAGCGGAGTATCCCCCGGCATTGTCACAGGTCCAACCCGGTCCGCGTCGAGCGCCTGAAGACGACCGTGACCATACGGTGTCCTTGGTCGGCTTGCGCACGACATACATGGCCGACCGTTACGGTTGATCCGTGCCCCTGGTCGCCGCAGCGGTCTGCCCTCATCCGCCCATGATCGTCCCAGAGATCGCAGGTGGAGCCGCGCCAGAACTCGACAACCTGCGCGCCGCCTGTGATTCGGCGGTGCGCCGGCTCGCCGACGCTGGCGTTCCCTTGATCGTTCTGGGTAGTGGTGCATCGACAATAGACTATGGATCTCCGGTCCGGGTGTCGCTTTCCTCATGGGGGCAGCCGGGCGGCGAAGTCGCCGATCCGCTACCACTCAGCCTGTCGGTCGGGGCGTGGCTGGTCAATCGGGTACTGGGTCTGACCATTTCCCGCCGCATGGTCACGATCGCGGCCGATGCCTCCGCCGAGGAGTGCGCCGCGCTCGCCGGGCGGCTCGCCACTGGCCCGTACGCGCTGCTCGTGATGGGGGACGGCACGGCCTGCCGGGGGATCAAGGCGCCCGGATACGACGATCCGCGCGCGCAGCCGTACGACGAAGCGGTTGCTCGGGCCCTTGCCACCGCGGACGCCGGCGCGCTGCTCGCCCTCGACCCGGACCTGTCCGCGAAGCTGATGGTGGCCGGCCGGGCGCCCTGGCAGGTGCTCGCTTTCGCGGCGGCCGGCGGCTCCTGGCGTGGCAGCCTGGCGTACGACGACGCGCCATACGGCGTCGCGTACTTCGTGGCTAGCTGGGACCGCGTGAGCGAGGGAGGCACCGCGTGAGCCCCGTGCTGGCCGTGGTCGGGCCGACGGCCGCGGGCAAGTCGGCGCTCGGCATCGCGCTCGCCCACGCCTTGGGCGGTGAGGTCGTGAACGCCGACTCCATGCAGCTCTACCGGGGCATGGACATCGGCACCGCCAAGCTGACCGCGGCCGAGCAAGAAGACGTACCGCACCATCTTCTGGACATCTGGGATGTTACCGAGCCGGCGAGCGTGGCCGAGTACCAGACGCTGGCCCGCGCCGCCGTCGACGACGTCCGGGCGCGCGGACGGGTGCCGATCCTGGTCGGCGGCTCAGGACTGTACGTGCGGGCGGTGCTGGAGGAGTTCGAGTTTCCGGGCACCGACCCGGCGCTGCGGGCAGAACTGGAGGCGGCACTCGCCGAGCATGGCCCCGCGCCGCTGTACGAGCGGCTGCGCGCCGCCGACCCCGAGGCCGCCGCGAAGATCCTGCCGAGCAACGGCCGCCGGATCGTCCGCGCGCTGGAGGTCATCGCGCTCACCGGCGGGCCGTTCACCGCCACCCTGCCCGAGCCCAAGCCGTACTACGACGCGGTGCAGATCGGCGTCGACCGCATCGACCTTGACTCCCGCGTGGCCGAGCGGGTCGACGTGATGTTCGCAGCCGGCCTCGTCGACGAAGTGCGGACCCTGGCCGATCGGGGCCTGCGGGAGGGGCGGACAGCCAGCCGGGCACTCGGGTACCAGCAGGTGCTCGCCCACCTGGACGGTTCGCTCACCGAGGTCGAGGCGCGCGAGGAGACCGTGCGAGCCACCCGGCGGTTCGTGCGGCGGCAGCGCACCTGGTTCCGCCGCGATCCCCGGATCGTCTGGCTGGACGCGGCGGTGCCGAACCTGGTCGAAACCGCCCTGGGTCTTGCGGGATGATGGATCACGTGCGTTTCCTGAAGGGCCACGGCACCGGCAACGACTTCGTCCTCCTGCCCGACCTCGACGGGCAGGTGACGCTCACGCCGGAGCTCGTCGCCGCGCTCTGCGACCGCCGCCGCGGCATCGGCGCCGACGGTGTGCTGCGCGTTGCTTCCTATGAGGGCGACGAAGCCGGCTTCTTCATGGACTACTGGAACGCCGATGGCTCGCTCGCCGAGATGTGTGGCAACGGGGCCCGCGTGTTCGCGCGCTACCTGGTCACGGCCGGCCTCGCGGCCGGCACGATCCCGTTCATGACCCGCGCCGGCATCGTGCGCGCGGTGGTCGAGGGCGACACCATCTCCGTCGACATGACACCGCCCAAGGTGTACGGGGCGAGCACCGCGACCCTGGGACACCTGACCCTTGCCGGTGCGGCCGTCGACGTCGGCAACCCGCACCTCGTCTGCGCGCTGCCCGCGTCGGTGCCCCTGGAGTCGCTCGACTTGAGCAGGGCGCCGGAGTTCGACACCGACTTCTTCCCGGCCGGCGTCAACGTCGAGTTCGTCGCGCCGGTGTCCGAGCGGCACGTGCGGATGCGGGTGTACGAGAGAGGTTCCGGCGAGACCATGTCCTGTGGCACCGGTGCCTGCGCGGTGGCCGCGGTGGCCCTGCGCGACGCCGGCCTGGACGCCCCGCTTCTCAAGAGCGACGTGACCGTCGACGTGCCCGGTGGGCAGGTCACCGTCAGTTTCGACGGCGGCGACTGCTGGCTGCGCGGCCCGGCGGTACTGGTAGCCGAGGGCGACGTCGACCTGCGGGCCCTGGGTGCGTAGCCCGCTAACGGTGGCGCACCGGGGGTACTCCGCGATCGCGCCCGAAAACACGCTGGCCGCTGTCGAGGCCGCCTTGCGCAGCGGCGCCGAGTACGTGGAGATCGACGTGCACAGCACCGCCGACGGCGTACCGGTCGTGGTGCACGACGCCACCGTCGACCGCACCACCGACGGCACCGGCGAGGTGGCCGCGCTGACCAGCGGGTACGTCACCGGGCTGGACGCCGGCGCCTGGTACTCGCCGGTCTACGCGGGCCAGCGAGTGCCCACCCTCGACCAGGTGCTCGACCTGCTGGCACGCTCGGAGGCCGGGCTGCTGCTGGAGGTTAAAGGCCCGCGCACCCGCGCCGACGTGGCCCGGATCGTGGAGACGGTCGCGGGTCGGGGGCAGACTGACCGGGTACTGCTGCAAAGCTTCGACGAGCAGGTATTGCACGACGCGCGCGAGCTGGCGCCGGAGCTGCGCCGGGCACTGCTACGCGACGAACTGGACCCCGACCCGGTGGCCGCGGCGAAGGCAGTGGGCGCGGTGTCGTACAACCCTTATATCCCGGCGGTCCTGGGCCGGCCCGGCGTAGTGGCCGAACTGAACGCGGCCGGGCTCGGTTGCATGGTCTTCACCGTCGACGAGCCAAAACACTGGCGAGCCCTGACCGACCTAGGTGTAGACGCCATAATCACCAACCGCCCGGCCGCCCTACGCGGCTGGCTAGCCGCCTAACGCCGCAACGCATCCCGCGGAGGGCAGCGGGCGCGTCGCGTTTGACGGCAGCGCGTGGCGCATCGGGCGCGGGCGGCGGCCGCGTCGTGTTTGGCTTTAGGACGCGGCGTATGCGGTGTGGGCGGCCGTGCCGCGTGGGGCGGCGGCTGCGCGCTTGCCGGGCGTGGCGGCGTCCATGCCGGGCGTGGCGTCCGTGCCGGGTGGGGCGGCGTCCGTGCCGGGGTGTGGGGCGGCGCTCGTGCCGCGTCGATCAAGGAGACAACGCCGTTGAGTTTAAGCGATCGGGCGCCGTGCCAAGCCCGACCACCGCAGCCGACCCGCGCGGCGCGCCTCTCGCGCTGTGCACATCTACTGCTGCTCTGGCAGCTGCTCTGGCAACAGCAAATGTTCACAGCGCGTCGTGGAACGGCGACCTTGACAACTGGCTCACGCGCTTAACTCAACGGCGTCGATCAAGGAGATTCCCGTCGATCAAGGGCAAATGCACGTGATTCGATCGCGAAACCACGTGCATTCGTCCTTGATCGACAAGGTGACGGCGTGTCGTCGCTGGCGTGTCGGCTAGTACGTGCCGGGTCAGGGGGCGGTGCAGCGGTTGTCGGCCTTGCGCTTGGCGATGGCCGCGTCGGCGCCTGAGGCGTACTCGACGAGCACCTCGCCACCCGGGTCGTACTGCCATGTCTTGCCGGCCAACCGCAGCGCGCTGTGCCCGACCGTCTCGCCGTGCCGCCAGGTCAGCTCGATGAGCTCCATGCCCACGGGCTTGACGTCCTGAAGCTGGATTTGCTCACCCTTGAACACTGGGCAGGCCTTGTTGACCTTTTCGAAGTCCTGCTTCTTGACTTCCTTCTTGGCAGCCTCGGTCCACAACGCGTACGCACCGGCCCAGTCGCCGCTGGCCAGCAGCTGGAACTCCTTGTTGGCGGTGTCCAGCGCCTCGGCCACGTTGGGGCCGTTCGGCACGGGCGTATTGTCGCCGGCCGGCGCGCTCGCACCCGGCGCGGTGCCAGGGGGCGCGGGGGTGCCCTGGTCGGGTGCGGTGCCGCAAGCGGTGGCGAAGAGGACGATCGCCGCACCGATCAGAGCGCCGGTGGTCCAGCGCATGGGTTAACCTCCGTTGGGGTATCGACAGTTCTCGCTGGGAGCGTTCCCAAGGTGGCAGTCTGACACCCTCGCGGGCCGGGATCAACCCATCGAAATAGTTAGCTGCCGGTTACCCAGCGGGCAGGACCGTGCGTCCCTTTCTTACGCTCTAGGGGGCACAACAAGATCGCGCTACCTCGTTGAAGACGCGGCCTCCTGACAGGATGATGCCGCGCTCCCTTATTCCGTGCGGTCATGGGTGCCCGTGAGGCTCGCATGGGTGAGCCGTCGTCCCGCACAGCTCGCTGCGATCACCGCGAGCCGCGTGCAGCAGGCAGCGGGCCGTCGGGCGGAGGGTCGTGGTGCGGAGGGCATGGGCAATGGGCTGCGGGCATGGGCCCATGGGTCGCGGGCTTGCGGGGCTGCGGGTTGCGGGCATCGGCCTGCGTGCCGCGCGTGCCGCGTGCCGCGGGCTGCGTGCGGCGCGGGCTGCGTGCCGCGCGGGCTGCGTGCCGCGCGCCGCGCGCCGCGATCAAGGGCGTTTTCGTCGATCAAGGGCGAATGCACGCGGAAATA
>NZ_JAIBNX010000011.1:64809-76426 GCF_026130045.1 Micromonospora sp. CPCC 205371 | reverse complement strand
CCCCCGCCGGATGGGGCGCCGGGGGGGGCGGGCGGGGGCCCATCCGACCGCGGCCGCCCCGGGGGACCCGACGCGGCGCCCGCGACGGGTGCCGCGCAGGCGGCCGACAACGCGGACAGCGCAACAGCCGTCCCGGCGCGCACGCCCCCCGACTTCCCTGCCCCGGGCCCGGAGCCGGCCGCAGCGGCACCCAGCGCTCGGGCCAACAGCGGCGGGCCGGCTCCGCAGCCGGCCCGCGAGAGCGCGCCGGCCGCGTCGCCGGCGGACGGCAGGACCCGCCGGCCGCCAGGTGCGCTCGAACGCACGGCGCTGCGCATCATGCAGGCCAACCCGGACACCCCGTACAAGGTGACGGCGCTGGGCCGGCTGATCGACCTGGCCGACGCCGCCGACGGCCACAGCTACCCCAAGGCCAGCCCCGGCGCGGTCGTGCTCGTCTGCGACCGGCTCGTCGATAAGGGCACCGCCATCAAGATCATCGAGAGGCCGGCCACCTACCAGTTCGCGGCGGCCCAGCCGGCCAAACCGTAGAACCGGCGGCCCCTGCTCAAGGCCGCACACCGGCGGCCGCCTTCTCCACGTGCCGCGCCGGCGCCCGGAGGCGGGCGTCGAAGTTGGACCTGCTTCACGCCCGCCTCCGCCGCTGCTGCCTCGCAGGCCCGACCTCCGCCTCGGTCAGTCCCCGCCGAACAACGACAGCCCATGCGGCGAGAACGCCACGGGTTGTCACTCGGCGCCACCAGACGCGATCGCCGGGCAGGAGGTCGGCCGTGCCCCTGACACCCCGTCGCACACGCCAGGCCCGCGCAGGCGGCCCTAACGCCGAGCCGCCCACCCGTCCTGACCGGAAACGCCGGTAGAGCGCACACGTGGCGATGTCCGGCCTCGCGTTGCTTGCCGCGCCCCGCGCGGGCCTACACCCGCGAGGCCCGGTCGACCGAGCAAGCGAGGACACGCACCTACCCGGCGTGCTTACGCCCGGCACCCACAGCAGCAAACACCCACGAGGAGACCACAGTGGACACCCGAAGCCGCGCCGCCCAGACCCCACCCAACCCTTCCAAGGCCATGACCGCGACTCCCGCGCCGGCCCCCACCATCGTCGACACCCTCGCCTACCCCATCTCGCCGGACTACGTGAAGTCGTGGACGCCGGTGCGGGCGCTGTGTGAACTCATCGCCAACGCCCTGGATGAAGACCCCGGCGCGCGGGTCGGCTGGGCCGACGGCGTGCTCACCATCGCCGACGACGGCCCCGGCATCCCCGAAGAGGGCCTCATCCTCGGCTACTCCTCCAAGACCGCCGAGCAGATCGGCCAGTTCGGCGAGGGCAAGAAACTCGCCGCCCTCGTCCTGGCCCGCAGCCCCGAGATCGGTGCGGTGCACTGCGAGACGGTGGGCTACGGCTTCATCCCAACCGTTGAACGGCGTCGCCTGCTCGGTGGCCAGATCCCGTCACGCTCCGCGCAAGGCGCCGAGGTCCTCGTCTACAACCTTTACCGCACCGACCGTGCCCAAGGCACCGTCATCACCGTCGCATGCTCGCGGGCATTGGCCCAGGAGGCGATCGGACGGTTCCGCGCCCTGGCCGAACCCGGCTACCGGCCGCCCGCACCGCCAGGAGTGTGCGTTCTGGACGGCAAGCCCGGCCGGGTGTGGATCGGGGGTGTGCTGGTCAGCACCGTCGACGGCTTCCGCGCCTCCTACGACCTGCCGCTGGCCGACAAGGCGCTGCAGAACCGCGACCGGACCGTCATCGAGGCCGGCGCCCTGCGCGACGCGGTCCGCGCGATCCTCGCCGAAAGCCAGGACCAGCAGGTCATCGACCGGTTTGCCGCGCACGTGCTGGCCGGTGGCAAGCTTCGCGAGCCCGAGCAGTTCTTCGGCCAGGTCGTCCAGGCCCGCGCCCGAGCGGCGTGGCGGACGTGGGCGCGCGCCCATCTGCCCGCGCAGACGTACTACACCACCGCCGGCAGCGAAGAAGCCGCTCTGGATCTGGTCGACCTCGGATACACCGAGGTGGCCGCCCGGGGCCTGGGCCAATATGAGCAGCGAGCCGTCATGGAACTGCTCGGTGTCGAGGTCGCCAAGGCGCGGCAAACCCGCCACTACGACCGGACCCGCGGGAAGACCACATGGGTCGCCGAGCGGTCCCTGACCCCGGCGGAGCGGGCCGTGCTGGCCGACGCCCGCCGGCTGGTCCGTGCCGCGATCGGCCCGTTCGCGTTGGACCGGGTCCGGGTGTACAGCGACAGTGAGGAACGGCCGTGCGCGCAGGGGTTCTACAGCAGCCGCACCGGAGACGTGGCCATCCACCGAGACATCCTCACCGACCGGCACGAGACGCTGCTCACCCTGATACACGAGGCGGCGCACCGGGTCGGGCACCGCGGCGGCGGCCGCTGGCTGCCCATACCGGACTACCACGACCGCACCCGCGGCTTCGAACACCTGCTCAGCGACTTCGCCGCGCAACTGCTGGGCTACCTGGCCGACGGCAGCGCCCTGCCCGACCCCGCCGACCTGCCCGAACCCACACCCACGACGCGGCGCCGGGCGCCCGCCGCAGACGATCCCGCAGTGCCAGCCAGCCGCCGCGAGCTGGCACACCTCCTGCTCGACCAGCTGCCACACGCGCTGACCGCCGGCGGGTTCGCCAGCGAAAAGGCTTTGGTGGCCTCCACCGCAGTGCACCCCGACTACTGGCGCACCCTGACCCACCCGAAAACCGCCGGCCACCGCCAACAGCGAGGCGGCCGGGCCTGGGACTACGACAAGGTCGCCCTGCTCGCCGAAGCCACCGGAATACATCCGCCGGTCGTCTGGCTGGGCTACCACCTGTGCGAGGGCGCCATGCACGGCCGCACCCGCCAGAACTGGGGCAAGCCCGGCCCATGGGCGAAGAAGATGCGTGAGGAGATCGCCCGCGCCTGCACGGACCTGGAGGCGCTCGGCGGCGCCTACGCCCAGCAGATCCCCGCCCTGCAAGCCCTGGCCTGCGGGAAGACACCCGCACCCACCGGTGAGGACAGCTGGCAGGCACCCGCACGGGCCCTGGTAGCACTGGAACGGCAGCGGCTCGGCCTCGACGGCGCCCACGCATGACCGACATCCACGGCTACGCCGACCACATCATGGCCGCCATCGACGGCGACATCGCCGCCGGCCAGATACCCGGCTGAGTGCGCACCTTCGGCGACCTGCACGACTACGTCGACGCCAACGACTACCTCATCGAAGCCCGCGTCCCGTACGACGGCACCCCAGCCACCGTCGACATCATCGTCGCCGTCCAGGACGAGGTAACCCGCCGGCTGAGCGCACCCGGACGGCCGTACTGCACCCACGGCACCTGCACCTATCCACGGCACGACCACACCACCACCGTGGGCGCGGACGGCGAAGACCTAGCCCCGCCCGCGCCGATGGGCTGCCAGCACTGCCACCAGCCCGCGCTCTACGACGAGAAGCTGCACCGCTACCGGCACGACGACCCGAACGCAGCGGACTGCTTTCTCATCCGCGAGCCCAGCTAGCAGCTACCCCCGCCGGCGCGCCACGCCAGAGGGCCGCGACCGCCCGAAACTGGCAGCCGCAGGACTAGCCCAACCTCCAGTCGCCCAGCCCCGCACCGCACGCCGGCACACCGATGCCGGTTGTTGTTGCCGACTCGGCGCTGGGTTGAGATCCGGCAGCCACCAACGACTTGCGTAGCACGGAAAGTCGAGCGTCGATCTGTCCTGGTCACCGCCCGGGCAGGTCCACGGGAACGTCCTCCTTGCTCGTCCCCGTGGACCCGTGCGCACCAGTCGGGTGGTGACCACCCCAGATCGTGTCGACCGCCGCGAAAGGGCTTCCGTCATGCGCGACCGCCGCCCGCATCCCTCGGCCCACCTGCCAGTGCCCGCCGACGTCGAAGACGTCCTGCTGTGGCGGCTTGCCGTCGATGTAGCCGCCACGCACCAACGCGGCCCCCACGGCCGCTGTACCAGCCTGCTCTGCACCGACGCACCGACCTATCCATGCCCGCCAGCCACCGCCGCGCAGCGGGCGGCACACGCCGCCCACCGCCGGACACCGATCGCGCGAGGCCGCGCCGCCGTACCACTGGCCCCGGTATCAGGCCGAGCGGCGCCGACCGGCGCGGCAGCGGCCGTCGGGCAGGTGGTCGGCGCCATGCCATACCAGCGCGACGTATGGCCGCCACCGCTGCGCCGCCCCATCGCAGGGCAGGCCGCCTGAACCCCGCACATCCAGCCCCGACCACCCCATCCAGTGCCGCCACCCCCGTGCGGCCTTGTTACCACGAGGGGAGCCTTTGGGGACGCCGTGCCGATTCCCGCAGTCGCCGGACCTCCTATCTCCCTGAACCGGGCCGGTCGGCGTGCTGCCCTGGCACGCCGACCACCTGCAGCGAACCACCCCGTTCACCGCCCGGGGCCGCACCGAGGCCGACGCCCGCGCCGGCCCGCGACGACCTGCTGCAACAGGTCCCCGCCCACGTCGGGGGTCAACCCGCCGCCGTGACCCTGTAGCCGCACACCGAGCCCGACCCCAGCGCCGCCCCCACATCGATCCGTCGGCGGCGTGCTCAGCGCCGCCGGACCCACCCTGCCCGGAGGTGCCCGTTGAGTTTCCACACCGAAACCACCCTCGCCGGCTATGCCCGCGCCGCCGTCGATCTGCGTATCCGGATGGCCGAGGCCGCCGACACCGTGACCGGCCAGGCGTACGTGCGCCAGTTGCTCGCCGGCCGACTCGACGCCATACCCAACCACGCCGGCCAAGCCACCACGAACGAGGACGTCGTCGACACGGTCGGCCGCGCCATCAAGGCCGCCTGGGCACACGGCGACAGCTTCGTCCTCGCCCCGGCGATGACCGCGATCGTGGCCGCCGCCGCCGAAGCACTCGACCTCACCGGTGACCTGCTCACCGCCGAGGCCGCCCCGTGCGACACCGGCGTGCTGTTCCTACCCGAACCGATCTACCACCGCCGCCCCACCGGCACCGTCGCCGCCGTCGGCGCCCTCACCTGGACCCTCGCGACCGTCCACAGCGGCCAACAGTTCTGGCTGATCTGCGCCTACTCGCCGCTGCACGACCCCGACGACCCGAACGCCGCCAACGTGCGCCGCACCCTCGCCACCGCGCCCCACCTCCGCGCGAACCTTGGCCCGTACCTGCTCAACGACTTCGACTGCCTGCCCATCGCCCAACCGATACCCACCGCACCCGACACCCCACCGGTCGACGACGCCGACCTGGACTGGCAGAGCGCCCCCGACGGCCGGTACGTCATTACCGACGACGGCATGCGTACGCAGGTCGCCACCGCCATCCTGTACGCCTTCTGGCGCATCCAGGCCCAACCCATCACCGTCGCGGCGAAACCACCGCTGGACCGGCCGGCCCGCCGCCGCGCCGCCCGCGCCTCGCTCGTGCACGACACCCGCGTGGTCATGCTGCGCCGCACCAGCCCGGTCGGCGAACCCGGTGACGGGGAAGCCAAATGGCACTACCGCGTGCGGTTCGTCGTCAAAGGACACTGGCGACGCCTGCACGACCAAAACGGACAGCCGTACCGGATCTGGATCCACGCCTACATCAAAGGCCCCGACGGCGCCCCACTACTGCACGGCGAAAAGGTCGCCGTCCTCGCCCGCTGAACGCCCACCCGTGAAACAGGAAGGAGAAACCGCTGTGGGCTTGCAGCACGAGACGACACTTGCCGGCCACGCCCGCGCCGCCGTCGACCTAAAGATCCGCATGGCCGAGTACACCGAC
The DNA here is from genome assembly GCF_026130045.1 of Micromonospora sp. CPCC 205371. GTDB lineage: Bacteria > Actinomycetota > Actinomycetes > Mycobacteriales > Micromonosporaceae > Phytohabitans. The sequence goes on along the minus strand of NZ_JAIBNX010000011.1, from coordinate 70,639 downwards.
ACGACCTGGTTCACCGAGTACCTGCGAACGTGGCTGGAGGTCAGGTTCACCAAAGGGGACAAGCCGGCACCACCGGTCACCGACAACACCGTCACGGACTTCTCCCGCTTCGCCACCACCGTATGGCGCACCGGCGAATCCTATGTGGTCGCTCCCGCGATGACCGCGATTGTCGCCGCCGCCGCGAGCGCGCTGGACCTCACCGGCGAGATAATCACAGAGGACGTCGCACCCACCCACGCCGGGGTGCTGTTCCTGCCCGAGCCGGTCTACCAGCGCGACCCTGAAGGGCGGATCCACTCGCTCGGCGCGATCACCTGGTCGCGGGTGCCGCCGGTGCCCGAGTTGGGGCGCGCGACCGCGAGCTGGATCGTGGCCGGCTGGGCGGACCTCGGCGATCCGCACGACCCCGCCTCGACCGAGATCCGCCGCGACATCGCACACGACCGGCGCATCGCCGCCCGGTTCGGCCCTTACCTATTGGTGGACTGGGACATGCTGACCATCGGCGCCCCGGTTCACGGCGTCAACTGGCTGCCCACCGACGGGGACCGGGATTGGCATAACGCCCCGGACGGCCGCTACGTCATTGATACCGCCGCCGCCGACACCTTCGTGTGCAGCCGGCTGGCGTACGCGTTCTGGCGCATCAGCGCCCAACCCCTCGCCGCCGTGGCCAAACCGCCGCTGGACCGCCCCGCTCGGCGCCGCGCCACACGTGCCTCGATCGTGCACGACACCCGCGTGGTCATGCTGCGCCGCACCAGCACCATCACCGAACCCGGTGACGGCGATGCCAAGTGGCACTACCGCGTGCGGTTCGCGGTGCGCGGCCACTGGCGGCGCCTGCACGACAAAAACGGCCAGCCGTACCGGATCTGGATCCACGCCTACATCAAAGGCCCCGACGGCGCCCCACTACTACACGGCGAAAAGGTCGCCGTCCTCGCCCGCTGACCGCCCGCACCCGGCCCCCGTAAGAGAGGAGAAGCCGCTGTGGGCTTCCAACATGAATCCACCCTTGCCGGCTACGCCCGAGCCGCCACCGACGACCGCATCCGGATGGCCGAATACGCCAGCGGCCCCTGGTTCCCGGAGCACGTGCGCGACTGGTACGAGGTCCGGTTCGTCCAAGACGGACGGCGTGTCTTCCGCGACGCGTCGCTGGCCGACTTCGCCCGGCTGACCACCAGGGTGTGGCAGGCCCGGCAGCCGAACGTCGTCGCGCCCGCGATGACCGCGATCCTGGCCGCCGCGGCCAGCTCCCTCGACCTGTCTGGCGAGGTCCTCACCGACGACACCGCCCCGGACGACCATGGCATCGTGTTCTTCCCTGAGCCGGTCTACCAGCGCGACCCCGATGGCGGCATCCACGGCATCAGCGCCATCACCTGGACCCGGGTACCGCCGCTGCCGAGCCTGCGAATGCGGTCGCCGAGCTGGATGGTCGTCAACTGGGCCGCCCTGCAGGATCCGCACGACCGTAAATCCATCCTTGCCCGTGAACTGATCGACCAGGATCCCCGCCAGGCCGCCCAGGCCGGCCCGTACCTGATGGTCGACCGCGACGTGCTGCCGATCGGCGAGCCGCTGACGCAGATCGCCTGGGTCGACGGCCCGGACAACACCGACACGGAGTGGCAGACCACCCTGGACGGCCGCTGCGTCATCGACGCCATCGCCGGCGGCCTGCTGGCGTGTAGTCAGCTGATCTACGCCTACTGGCGGATCAGCAGCCAACCACTGGCCACTGCCGTCACCCCGCCGCTGGACCGGCCCGCCCGCCGCCGCGCCGCCCGCGCCTCGCTCCTGCACGACACCCGCGTGGTCATGCTGCGCCGCACCAGCCCCATCACCGAACCCGGTGACGGGGAAGCCAAATGGCACTACCGGGTCCGGTTCGTCGTCAAAGGACACTGGCGACGCCTGCACGACCAAAACGGCCAGCCCTACCGGATCTGGATCAACGCCTACATCAAAGGCCCCGACCGCGCCCCACTACTGCACGGCGAAAAGGTCGCCGTCCTCGCCCGCTGACATCGATTCGGCGTCACTGGGCGCAACGCCCGCACGCCGCGACCGCGAACCCCGACCTCACCAAACGCCGCCGACGCCCACGCAACGGCCTCGGCGGCTCCCGCCTGCGCACCGACACCGGACGGAGGCCTCACCCGCCATGCCATCAGCGGATACCGAGCACCGCATACCCGACCGCCACCGGCAGGCGGCCACCCATCCCGCAGGCAAAACCGTCGCGCTACCCGGCGGTACAAGAGTGGTGCGGCTCAGCCGGCCCGGCACCGCCCGCCGCGTCGCGGCCGGGCCACCGCCTAGCCGGCGGCGCCCTTGACGGCAGTCAGCCCGCCGCCACGGCCGGGTGGCGGCCATGAGCGGGACGGACGACAAGGACCGCATCACGCGACTCCAGCTGCGCTACATGATGCGTACGGCCTGCCCGCTGGCACCGACGCGACAGAACTGCGGGAGGTGGCCGCCGCCGGCGGCGTCCCCGTGCAGCCCGGCATGGGCGAGCACGAGCTGCGCGAGGCGATCCGCGCCAGCAACGCCGCCCGCGCCCGCGCCGTCGGCGTGCCCATCGACCGCCTGCCCACGCTCACCGCGCAAGCGGCCTACCACCTGGCCCGACAGGTCAGCGGTGAACCGGCGCCGCCGACCGAACCCGAATAGACCTCGGCAGGGCGATTGGGCGCACCACGGATCCGGGCCAACGCAATCCGCCCGGCCGCTGAGCCCTCTCCGCCCAGCGCGAACTCCACAAAGGACTCCTCATGGCACCGCTTTCTGACTCCCCAGCTGCCCACCAGCCGCGACGGCCGCCCGGCCCCGGGAGGCGGCGATGACCGGCCGCGTCGTGACGTGGCTCGTGATCGCCGTCTGCTCGGTGCTGCTGCTGTGCTCCGGGCTGTTCAGCGCCGTGTTCGTCGGCGGCGGTGCCGGCGTGCCTGCGGGCTGTTACCTGCCGGCCGACCCCAGCGCCTCGGCGTCGAACCCGCCGGTGGACCTGACCCCACCCGCCGGCGGGTTCGACCCGGTCGGGGACTGGAACAGCGAACAGGTCGGCAACGCGGCGACGATCGTGACCGTCGGCATCCGGCTCAGTGTGCCCCCGCGTGGATGGGTCATCGCGGTCGCGACCGCGATGCAGGAGTCCCACCTGGTCAACCTGCCGAACCTGGGCGAGGCAAACGACCACGACTCGCTCGGACTGTTCCAGCAACGCCCGAGCCAAGGCTGGGGCAGCCAGGACCAGCTCATGAACCCGGTCTACGCCAGCACGAAGTTCTACCAAGCGCTGCTGCGCATCGAAAGCTGGCAGGCCATGCCGCTCACCGACGCGGCGCAGGCCGTGCAGAAAAGCGCATACCCGGACGCCTACACCAAGTGGGAGGACGACGCGACCACCCTGGTCGGCACTGTAGGTTCCAGCGGAGAACGAGCAATGTCGGTGGATCTTGAGCGATGTCCGAGCAATTGTCCAGCGATCTTGAGCAAAACGGATTCCGTCGACTCCTCAACGACACCCTCCCGGGATGCGCAGCTGTGTGAGTGGGTGGCGCCGGTGGACGCGCCGATTGTGTCCGGGTTCCGGACCGCGGAGCGTCCGGGTCATGACGGTGTCGACTTGGGTGCGGCGAGGGGGACTCCGATCCGCGTGGCGTCTTCGGGCAGGGTGCTGGTGGTGCAGTGCAACATCACGCCGGCTAGTTACGGCTGTGATCGGGATGGTTCGCCGTTGACGCCCGGCTGCGGCTGGTACACCGACGTTCAGCATGCCGATCAGGTCATCACGCGGTACTGCCACATGCTCTCTCGACCGGCCGTGGTCGAGGGCCAGCAGGTGGTGGCTGGGCAGGTCATCGGTTATGTCGGATCATCGGGCCACAGCTCGGGGCCACACCTACATTTCGAGGTGCACCTTCACGGAGATCGCGGTCCTTCCGGGGCGGTCGACGCGGTTCGGTTCATGGCTGACCGGGCCCCGATTGGGCGACCCTCGGCTGGGTGACATGCCGGCGTGTCGGGCACGGCAGTCGATTGGTCGGCTGGTCCGATGTAGAGGTGGTGTCTGGGGGGCTGCTCGGGTCGTCCGGCTCTCCGCCGCGTGATCGTGGTCGCCAGGCGGGTGCCGGTCCGCTGTGGGTCCCTTCCGAGACTGGAGTGGCCCAGCCGATCGGGTTGGATCGGGTGCGATGGGAGCACTTCACGGGTTCGATGCCGTGGCGGCGGTTCCGGTCACGGCAGGGCCAGGCGCACCTGTCGGGTAGCTACTGGGCTTCGGCCACCGGCGGGCACGTGGTCTACGAGAGCCGGCTGGAGCTGGCGCGGCTTCTGTTGGCCGATTTCGACGTCTGCCCCGGTTTGGCACGGGATCGTTGGCCGACGACGAACAGCACGGCCGTGGCCCACCGCTGGTACGCTCCGCTGAGCCGACCCATGGTTTCGTCGTACCAGTTTTCGATCGCCGCCTTCGCCTCGATGGTCAGATCCTTGCCTCGACCTTGAGGTGCGTCAGTCGCTTGTTCAAACCCTCGACCGGCGTCTCGGCCAGCTTGTCGGTCAACTCGTCGATCGCGTCCGCGAACGACCTGGCGGACAGGTAGGCCGGCCCCGCATCAGTCCGGAACCAGCGTCGCCCCCGGCTCGCAGCCATGTCCGCCGACCGGTAGATGGAGGTGCCCTTGAACAACTCCAGGGTCCTCTTTGCGGCGTCGTCGAACGTGGTGCTGCCGCTGAGCATCATCCCGATCGTCTCTTCCAGATCCTTGGCCCGCTTCCGCAGCAGCCGCGACACGCCCTCGGCGATCGCCGACGCGAGCGAGGCCACCGCGAAGAACAGCAGCGCGAGCCCGATCGCGGTCTCCAATGCCAGTGAGCCGAACATCCGGGTCCTCCCGATCGTGCGCCAGGTGCTTCACACGAAGGCCTCCCAATGCCGGAATGGCTTCTAGTACTCCAGCCGCAACCGGAGGCCTTCAGCTTTACGCCTACGTAAGGTCGTGTCGTCACACAACCTCGACCAACCTCCTCCCTGGGCCGTGCAAATGGTGCTGGGTTCAGCACGCGCGCATATTGGTTGGCCGGGTCAATTTGCATCGGACTCGGTCATCCCGTAGGACGTCTTCTAGCTCATTTTTTCCAATTGCCATTGAAAATGGCACGCGTACTCGCCAGGCCCGACGAATAGGACTCTAGCGGGCTCACTCGTCCGCTGGCCAGCGAACATAGCTTGTCGTGAAGGAATGTTGCCCTGGAGCGTCCGTGGGAGGAAGGTTACATCGTCCCACAGGCTCCTGATCTTGGCGACGATCTTGTCAATGGCGTATCCCACCGCAATCCCGGTCAGAACACCGATGGGTCCGTCACTCCCTAGCAAGGCCGTTAGAATGGTCTTGGCGTTCTCGGCGATCATTTCGACCAGCCCGCTGATGATTTCCTGCATTCCGTTGCCGTCGCGTTCGACGAGAATGAGTGTCACGAATATTGCGCGAGGGAAGGTTTTCCCTCCGCGCATGCTGTACGCGGTGATCGACGTTGGCGGGTTGAGCACGCGGACGTCGCCGTCGTCCCAACTTCCGCCCAGATCCACAGGTGCGATCTTGTTGGTGTTTCCGTCGGTGTCCAGAATCGCGCCACCGATGCTGATCTCGTCCGAGCCGGTCTCCGTTCCGAACCAGCCATTGGTCTCGTCGATGCATGCGACGCGGGTGAACTGCAGTCTTAGCCTGTCCCAGACTATGGGCGCTGCCGCGGCTGGCGCCGGGCCGGCGGGGGGGGCGGGGTGTGGGGCGCCGGGGGCGGGGGGCTGCGG
>NZ_JAIBNX010000011.1:46176-64799 GCF_026130045.1 Micromonospora sp. CPCC 205371 | reverse complement strand
GCCGGCCCGGCGGCAGGCGCGGCTTGTGCCGCCGTTGGGACGAGGCTCTTGGTGAAGGCAATCAAACTGTTGAGCTCGTCCGGCGTGAGCCTGGGCGGCGGCGCCACGGCCGGTGTGGTGTCCACGTCCTTTACGTCGACACCGAGGAGGCGTTCGGCCCGCCTGGGGAATCGAGCCGAGGTGAGAACGGCATCGGCCTTTGACTCGGCTCGTGTCTTGACGATGTCGGGAAGCTGGTTGAAGCGCTGGCTAAGTAGTTGCTCGACGGATCCTTGCTTCCACCGTTGTGGTCTCTGAGGGTCGTGAGCGGCGGCTACTTTCAACGCGGCCGTCTCCCACTTCACGATCATTGGTTGAAGAGCTTTTGCCAACTCTTCGGGAGTTTCGGATGCGTCGAGGCTTCGGAAAGTTAGATTGGCCATGACGGTCCCCTTAGAAAGGAGCGTGTGTAATTCGGAACAGAGCAGTCCCCGCAGTCTTCCGCGTGCTACAACACGCAGAGCGATATTCGCAGTGCGGTCGGCACGTTGGGTCGAAGTTGGGTGCACTGAACTCGCAGAATAGATCCGATCAATTCGCGGGCCTTGAATGGCGATAGCATCGGCCATCACATCGGTGGTGAACTCCGGCCGACTGGCCGGACGTGGGCTAGACGATCGCCCGCTACGAGCTTGACCCTCAATCTGACCCCGGTAACGTCCTAAGGTCACGCTGACGTTGCTGCTTTCCCGTCGTAATTTGGCGTGCCCAGGGCACTCCCGAGGTTGCCCGGACGGCTACCGTCGATAGGCGGTGGCCTGGCAGGATGGGTCGCAGCCTGAGTCGTGCGTCGCCTGGTCGATGGGATCTTCGTGAACGGTGTCGGTCTGTACCGGTAGTTCATCGGATTCTCCTGGCTGGGATCGGGCCCGGCAGGTCCTATAGCATCTGTCCGGCGTGGTGTCCGGCGATGTTCCCGGACGACCTGCGGACACCCCGAGGCGACGTTGACGTCGACCCGAGAGGGGGTGGGCGCATTGGACGCCGACAGCAGTGGCGGGGCGGAGAGCCGCGCTGATCCCGTCCGGGCGTTCGCTGATCGGTTGCGCCGGCTGCAGGTCGATTCCGGTGGACCCTCGGTGCGTGATCTGGTGAGGTTGACCGACAAGGTCGGTGTCCCGTACACCCGGGGGACCATTCAAGACAAGCTGGCCGGTCGCTCGGCGCCGCCGTGGGAGTTCGTCGAGGCGCTCGTACGGGCGTGTGCCTGGTACGCCGGCACGGCGGGGGAACCCGACCTGCGGCCGTGGCGGACCTGGCATACGCAGATGGTGCGGGAAATAGCGGCGCTGCGGACCGGCAGGCGACGGATGATCCGAACGGACGTGTGCCCGTACCGTGGGCTGGAGGCGTTCACGGCCGAGCACAGCGAGTGGTTTTACGGGCGCGGCGCGGCGGTGCAGGATGTGCTGGCCGGGCTGGTCGCCCACCCGCCGGGCGTGTTGCTGCTCGGCCCGTCCGGTGCCGGCAAGTCGTCCGTCGTTCAGGCGGGGGTGCTGCCTGCCCTTGCCGCGGGTCAGCTACCGGGCAGCGACCGGTGGAACACGATGCTGGTCCGGCCGGGTAAGGACCTGCTGGCGGAACTGGATCGTGCGGGGCTGCCCGGTGTGGACAGCCAGCCGATCAGGGAGGCGGTCGCCGGGCGGCTGGCCGGCGAGCCGTCCGGCTCGCGCCTGCTGCTGGTCGTGGACCAGTTCGAGGAACTGCTGACCCCGGCCGCGTCCGGCGAGCGAGAGGCGGCCCAACAAAGGACCATCGAGGACCTGGCGGCCGCGATCGGAGCCCCCGGACTCAGCGTGGTCCTGGTCATGCGCGACGACTTCTACCCGCGCCTGGCATCGCACGCCCCGACACTGCTGCAGGCCCTGACGCCGGGCCTGTGCAACGTGTCGGCGAACCTGAACATCGACGACCTGCGCGACATCATCACCAGACCGGCCGAAGCCGTGGGCCTCGATTGCCAGGACGGCCTGCCTGAGCGGATCGTCGCTGACGTGCTGGCCGCCGACCGGCTCGCCGCGCCGGCACGCCACGCCCCGGTGACGGTGCTGCCGTTGCTCGAGCTCACCCTGCAACAACTCTGGCAACGACGCGCCGAGGGTCACCTGACACACGAGGCGTACCAGCGCGTCGGCGGCATCGCTGGCGCCCTGACGACGTGGTGCGACACCGCCATCGATCAGCTGTCCACCGGGCAGCGGGCCATCGCCCGGCGGATCCTCACCGCGGTCGTGCGACCCGCCGACACCGTCCACCACATTCCGGCCGTCCGGCAGCAGGTAAACCTCGCCACGCTGCGGCAGTTGGCCGACGCCGCCAGGTCGGCCCACGAGGGTCCGTCCGAGCACGCCGTGGACGAGGTGCTGGCCGTGCTCACCGATCACCGCATCGTGACGACCCACACCACGCGCACCACCGGTCCAACCCGTTCCGGGGTCATCCGCGGTGTCCCCGTTGCTGAGCTGGTCCACGAGGCGCTCATCCGGGACTGGGCCACTCTACGCGAGTGGGTCGCCCAGGATCATCGTTACCAGGACTGGCTGCGCCGCGCGGCGGAGGCGCAGGCCCGCTGGGCCCACCACCGCGACCCCGGTGACCTGCTGCGTGGCCGCGACCTGACCGAAGGCGTCGACTGGTCGGCACGGCGCCGGCTGCCGGAGCACCTCGCCGGCTTCCTGGCCGCGAGTCGGCGCAACCAGCGGACCGGGATTCGCCGTACCCGTGCCCTGGCCGCGGTCCTGGCCGTCCTGCTCGTCGTGGCGCTCGCGGCGACCGGACTGGCGCTGCGGCAGCGGCAGACCGCCCTCACCGCCCAACAAGTGGCCCAGTCCCGGCAACTCGCCGCACAGTCCGCCGCCCTCATGGATGCCGAACCCGAGCTCGCCTACCTCCTGGCCGTGCAGGCCTACCGGACCAGTCCCACCGACGAAGCCACGCGCAGCGTCTACACCGCCGCCGCCTCCCCCCTCCTGCAACGGCTCGCCACCAACAACGACGTCGATACACAGTGGCACGTGGCGTTCAGCCCAGACGGGCGCACCCTGGCCAGCGCCAGCGATGACGGCACGGTCCGGCTGTGGGACATGCTGGGCGGGCGACTGCGGGCTGTTCTTACCGGCCACAGCGACCTTGTGTGGATGGTGGTGTTCAGCCCGGACGGGCGCACCCTGGCCAGCGCCAGCGATGACGGCACGGTCCGGCTGTGGGACATGCCCGGCGGGCAACTGCGGGGCACCCTAGCGGGCCACCGCGGCTCCGTGTTGATGGCGGTGTTCAGCCGGGATGGACGCACCCTTGCCACGGCCAGCGATGACGGCACGGTCCGGATCTGGGACGTCGCCGGCGCACGATCGCGCACTGTCCTTTCCGTCAACACCGAACCGTTCTTCTCGGTGGAGTTCAGCCCGGACGGGCGCACCCTGGCGACCAGCGGTGAAGACGGCATTGCCCGGCTGTGGGACGTGGCCAGCGGGAAACTGCGGGATGCTCTTTCCGGCCACAGCGACCTTGTTTGGATGGTGGCGTTCAGCCCGGACGGGCGCACCCTGGCGACCACCAGCGAGGACCGCACGGTCCGGCTGTGGGACGTGGTTACCGGGCGGCCGCGCATCACTCTTACCGGCCACAGCGCCGGTGTGCGGTCGGTGGAGTTCAGCCCGGACGGACGTACCCTGGCCACCGGCAGCTACGACCGCACGACCCGGCTGTGGGACGTGACTGCCGGCGTGGCCGACAATCGACCGCGGGCCACCCTTACCGGCCACACCTTCGACGTCCGGAGCCTCGTGTTCAGCCCGGACGGACAGATACTGGCCACGGGCGGCCTGGACGGCACGGCCCGGCTATGGAACGTGGCCGACGGGGAAACACGAGGCACCCTGCCAGGCCGAGGCGTGCAGGCGGCGGCGTTCAGCCCGGACGGGCGCACGCTCGCCACCGCCAGCCTCGACGGCGCGCGATTGTGGGACCTGACCGCCGGGCAACCCCGCAAAACCTTCACCGCCGACAACACCTTCTTGCTGGCGGTGGCGTTCAGCCCGGACGGGCGCAGCCTCGCCACCGCCGGCGAGGACCGCACCGTCCGCCTCTGGAACGTGACCGACGGGCAACAGCGTGGCGCTCTGAACGGCCATGACGACTCCGTCAACGCGGTGGCCTTCAGCTCGGACGGGCACACCCTGGCGACCGCCAGCGAGGACCACACGGTCCTGCTGTGGAACACGGCCACCGAGCAGACCCGCGCCACCCTCCGCGGCCATACCGGCGCCGTAAACGCAGTGGCTTTCAGCCCGGACGGCCGTACCCTGGCCACCGCCAGCAGCGACCGCAGCATCCGCCTCTGGGACCTGCCCGGTGGTCGACAACGCGCCACACTGAACGGCCATACCGCCGCCGCGGGGGCGGTCGCGTTCAGCCCAGGCGGGCGCACCCTGGCCACAGGCGGCGAAGACCGCACCGTCATTCTGTGGGACCTGGCCACCCGAAAGACCCGCGCCACCCTCGTGGGCCACACCGAATTCGTCAACGAGGTGGCCTTCAGCCCGGACGGGCGCACCCTGGCCAGCGTCAGCTGGGACGGCGTGCGGCTGTGGGACCTGGCCAGCGAGAAGACCCGCGCCACCCTTACCGGCCACACCCAACAGGTGTTGGCGCTCGCGTTCAGCCCGGACGGGCGCACCCTGGCCACCGGCAGCTACGACCGCACCGCACGGCTGTGGGACCTGGCCGTCGGAGGACTCACCCACACCGTCCTCAGCGGCCACCGCAACACCGTGGTCTCGGTGGCGTTCAGCCCGGACGGGCGCACCCTCGCCACCGGCAGCTTCGACGGCGCAGTCCGGCTGTGGGACGTCACGTTGCCCACCATCACCGCCGGCATAGAGAAGATCTGCCAGGCCGTCAACCGCGACCTCACCGCGCAGGAACGCTCGGTGTACCTTCCCGCAAGCGGACGACAGACGGCCGTGTGTCACTGAGTGAAGGTCGATAGCGACCGCTCAGACGCAGGCAGGCATCCTACGACCTCGTGCGCGCGGTGGTAGCTTCCCGATTCCCGGTGGAACCGGGAAAGGTCACCTCCAGCGGGCCTTCCCGTACCACCAGGTCTGCCGTGCACAGACCGAACGGGCAACCAGTGGAACCCGCGCAATGTGGAGGCCATATGGTGTGTCCCTGGCGCGGGCCGGTGAGGGTTGCAGCAGACGACCGGGCGTCACTCAGTGCGGACGACGGTTATGGACTCGGCAGCATGATTCCGTCGGCGCGCGCCGCACGGCGAGGCGGGGCAACGAGATCCACCCTGCGGCCACCCGGGCCGTTATGCCCAGTCGCCATCGTCAGCCTGCCGCAGCATCGATCGCATGTCGCGGTAGGACAGCTTCGGAAAGGCCCCTCCGACGAGATCGAAGTGGCACGGAGTTGTCTTGAGGTCCTCTTGGGCCGCGTTGCGCGGGCAAGATCAGGAATATGTCTCCCCGGCCGACCTGCATAGCAGTATGCAGGCTGAGGTACGCCTTGGTGCCGGCCTCGACCGAGGGTTGGCCGCTGTCCTTGTCGAAGAGGCCAGTGCTGGCGAGCGGATACCGACGGAGCGCGCTTGATTCGGGAATTGTTCAAGATCGAGCGACGGGTCAGGTCCGTGGACTGCTCGATTCGCCCCGGAACGGACACCGTCCGACGCTCAGCATTGCTCATGATCACTCGGAACCTACAGGCAGGTTACGCCCGTCGACAAGGCTTGCGCGAGCTTCGCTGGGAGCAGATCGGCGCTCCTCGCCCACGGCCACGGAAAGCGCCATCTTCGTGAGACAGAACCGCCGACAGATCGGTGAGAAGACTGGGTCGAGGACCAGGTCAGCGGCCTGAGCACCGTCACCCGCGATGAGAACCTACACCACCCCACTGACCTGCGAGCTTCCGCCCGATACGTGACCGCAGCAGCGTCACGGCGAGCACGCCGTGACCGACAGCGTACGGCAAAGACCCGGTTTGCCGACCTATTCCGGCGTCCGGCGATCACACCCGCGGCCAGCCGGTGCAGGCTGCCCAGGATCTCCAGCCACGCCCTGCCGCCACGGCGATTCCGGGCAGCAGCTGCTGTTCCCCCGCGCAGGCGGCCAGACGCCGCGTCCCGCCAACCCTACGCAAGCCGCAACACCAGTCGCGACGCATCCACACCAATCACTCAGTCAGGACCTGAGAAGGAGCATCCGTGAGTACCCACTGCCTGGTCGGCACCATCAACGCCGACCCAGCCACCATCCGCGTCCGGTACGTCCACTTCGACGGCCATCCCACCAATATCCTGCCCACCCTCGACCGGATCTGGTCGACCACATGCGCGAACGACGCCACAGCGCTCGTCGAGGCGCTGCTGGCGCACGAGTGGTCGTACCTCGGCGCCGACGTCACCGCCGACACCACCGTCACGTTCGCCGGCGAGCGGCCAGTACCGGGCGTCGGTGTGGCCAGCGACTTCGACGCCGACAGCACGGTCGAGGCGCTGCCCGTGCATGGCGCGGTCGACCACGTCAGGTGGGTTTACCTCATCGACCCCGCACAGGCGACGGTCGCGGTCTACGACCCGGCCGAGCTCACCACACCGCTCAAGGTGCACCACCTCACCGACCGGCCAACACCGGCCGCCCTTGCACACGCCGAGATTCTCGCCGCCGCACGGACCGCCGGCGCCGCGGCCGGCCAGCAGCTGGCCGACACGTGGGCGCAGAACACCCTCGCCGGCCGTGCTCCTGGTGAAGCCAGAGCCACCGCGTGGCGGATGCTGACCGGCGACGCCGCTATCGCGCAGACCCTGCCCCGGCCCGACCTCACCAGCGCGTCGGGAGATACACCGCCGCCGGAGCTGGCGGGCCTGGTCGGGGAGCCGGCCTGGTCGGCGCTGACCTCGGCGTACCGCACCAAGGTCCTCGACGCCTGGCGGGCAGCCGCTCGCACCGCGCTGGTCGGGACCTGTCCCACCTGCACCCGGACCGGCTGCGTATCGGTGGCGTGGGCGTGTTCGCGGGGGACTGGGCCTGGACCGAAGGCCCGGCCGGCCAGATGCGCATCCCAGTGGGGTACGCCGGCACCCTGATCGACCGGTGGAACGGCTGGGCCGTGTTCACCTGCACCCGAACGGTCGCGGAGGCGATCGTCGCCGAGCAGCAGGCGCAACGCGACCGCCTCCACGCCGATCTCATCGGCCAGGGCCGCAGCCCCGACGACGCCGCCGGCGGGGTGAACGACGCGATGGGGACGATGCGCTTCGACGAGGACACGATCATCGTCGATGAGACCGCGGTCTACGGCGACCCGGACGCGGTGACCCGGATCGAACCCGATCGGGACGGCCGGTACGTGGTCATGGGCGGATCCTGGTGCTGGCAAGCGGTCGACCCGCACGACTGCGACCGCATCGTCGGCGACCTGCCCGCCCCCGGCGACGAGCAGCAGTTCGTCGAACTGCCCCACACCGGCATGCGGGTTCCACACGACCGGCTACGCGTCACCAACCTGCTGATGCTCCCCGGCACCCCAGCGGCATCCCTGGCCACCCTGGCGCTGGACGACACGCCGGTCGCCGAGGCCCGCACCAGCGCCGACGGCAGCGACATCACGAAGTTGAGCGCCGCGTTCGGCAGCAACGACTGGACCCGCTATGTCGCCGGCTGCCGACAGCACGGGCTGCCGGTGTCCGAGGCGGGCGTCCTCGACGCCCTGGTCATCGAGTTCCAGGTCGGGCAGGCGGCACGCCAGGCCGAAGCCGACGGTGGGGTGCTGACCCGGCTGGTCGCCGCCGACGGCAGCATCCTGCGGCTGCGAGCGGTGTGGCCCGCCCCGTATGACCACTCGGCGCGCAGGCAGCTCGGCCAGCGGCTGCGGCTGCAGGACCCGCACCCGCGGGGCCACCTGTGGCAGTGGTGGACCGGCACGGCCTGGCACCACCTGGCCAGCGTCACCGGCTCGCACACCGTCGCCGATCCGGCGCATCGGCAGCCCAGCGTGGGACAGCTTCTCGCCTACGTCATCGCCGAGTCGCTGTACGAGCGCCTCGACCGCGACCAGATGGTCCGGTTGGCGGCCGGCGAAGGGATCCCCCTGGACCCGCGGATGAAAGACGAGCACATCCGCGACCTGCTGCGCGACGCGCACCGCGAAAGCGGCCGGGAAGCCGGGCTGCCGGTCGACGACCTGTCGACGCTGTCCGCCGCCGAGGGCCTCGAACTGGGCCGGATCGCCACCGGCGGCGCCGCCGACCGACCGGCCGCCACCGGCCAACAGGAGCCGTCCGAGGCCGGCCAGCCACCCATCCACCGACCGTCACAGCAGGAGACCCGGGATGGACGTTGAACGACTCACCGGCAAGTACACCGGTGTGCCCGTCACCTTCGAAGCGATCGCCGCGCAACACGGCCGGGGCGGCGTGGCTGCCGCGTTGGCCGATGCCCTGATCCGCGCCGTGGCCGCGATCGACGCCGCTGAGAGGGAACTTGTCCACCACGTCGCCGCCATCGACCACGCCACCGCGGCAGTGACCCTCAACCTCGCCGCCGGACCCGGCGAGCGCGTACCCAGCCTCAACCCGCTCGGCGAACTGCAGTCGCGCGGATCCCGCTTCGACGCGCTCATCGCGGTCCGCGCCGCCTGTGTCGACCACCTCAAGGAACTGGTGCGCCTGTGGCAGCCCCCGCCGACGGCAGCACGCCCAGCCACCCCTGACGCCAGCCCGGCCAACATCCGGCCGGCCCGGATCCATCGGCCAGCCGCGCCACCAACATTCCCCGTCCGTGCGCGCCGTGTTGGCCGACCCGGCCAGCGCGGTGCGCACGCACCCAGCTTCAGGGAGGACCACCATCGCCACCGAACCGCTATCCAGTCGCGCCGCCACTGACGTATTCGAACTACACAACATCGGCGACAACAGCGTGCTGACCATCGGCCCCCGACACCGGCCGGCGCTGTCCGACGACCTCGTCCTGAGCGTGCAGCACCGCACCACCGGCGGCGGCCGGTCGCTGCTGCTGGCACGAGCCCAGACCCGCGAGATGCTCGACTGGCTGGCCTCCTGGTACGAACACGGCTGGGCCGGTGTACCCCACACCGAAGGCCCGACCAGCGCCGACGTCATCGAGCACCACCGCGACGTCGCCGTACGGGAACGTATCCGCGCCGACCACGAACGCATCGACCCCCACCGGCTACTGCACGCCGCGATCGCACTGGTCCCGGCCGGCTGCCGCAGCCAGGACCTCGACGAAACTGCCCTCGCCCAGGGACGGGCCTGGGCCCGGGTCGAGAAGGGACCCGGTCACCTGGAACAGACCCGCCGCGCCCTGGTCCAGGGCCGGTGCGAGACCGCCCACTCGCCACCGCCGTCGGCCGACGCCCCGCGTAGGGCCGCCAGCCGCCTGTTGAAGGTCAAGCTGGTCCACCACGGACAGGCTGCTCAACAACGTCCCGCTCACCGTCGCCATGGTGGCGACGCTGCCCGAACAGTGACCGGCGTCGGACACCGGCCGCACGCCGACCGCGACGGCACCCCCTCCTGCCCGAACGCCACCTGAACACACCCCTCATCGACTCTGAGCCATTGCTTGCGATGGCGGCGCCCCGCACGCCGGGCGCGGATCCGTGCTGCCACATGGCAGCTCGCCCAGTGGGCGGTGGCGGGGCACCGCCCCGCGACAACCCTCGTTGGGAAGGAAACTGCTGATGCCCATCGCTGCCTTGTCCTGCCCAGAATGCGGACAACCAGCCATCGCCCGGCCCACCACGACGGCTAGGCCCCGGCGCGGCGCGGTGCCCGCGTTCCTGCACGCCGACGGCCGGCCGCTGTGCTCCACGACCATCCTGGGCCGGCTGACACGGGCCTGGCCCGTGGACCCGGCCGCCACGGCCGCGCCCGCCGTGCCTGGCCTGCTGGCCCGGCCGGTGCGGCACCCCTGCCGCACCGCCGGCACCGCGATGCCCGTGATCCTGCTCGCCGGTGGGCCGGTCATCGCCGACGCCCGCGGGCTGATCGACTGTGCCGCCACCGCCGCCACCGGCGGCTGCGGATGGCGCACCGGCGGTCCGGACCCGGACGGCACAGAGATCGCCGTGCCTGTCGGGCGTGGCTGCTGGCTCGACGCCAGCACCGTCCAAGACTTCATCGTCGCCCTGGCGCAGGCCGGTCGCCTGCTGCCGTACCAGGTCAGCGGGCTTGTCCCCGGCTACCTCGACCCGGACCGCTGCCGTGCCCTGGCCAACTGGTTGCACCACCACACCACCAACCAGCCGGGCCCAGCCCGCTCACCCGAGGGCGGCTTCGCCGTCGCCGCCGCCTACGCCAGCGGGTGGCTGGCCTGGGTCGCCGACCACGGCGGCGCCCGCCTCCTGCGCACCGACCCCACGCCGGCCGACACCCGGACGCGTGCCAGCAGCGGGCAACCCAACACGCCGGTGTCGCCGCCGGTGCTCGCGGCGCTGCTGCCCACGAGCGGGAAGACGGCGGGATCCGCCGGGTCGTGGAACGCGGTGCTCACCGACCTGGTCGCGGCCGGCAGCCGCGACGGGGCGAACGCCGCCGACTGGTGGGCCCAGGACACCGTCGGTGGCCGCAGCACCGGCGACGCGACCACGACGGCCCGCACGCTGCTGGCCGGCATCGACGACGGCGACCCCCGCGTCCTGGACCTGCTGCCCCGGCTGCCCGAACCCGACACGGAACAGGCCGGTGACCTCTACCGCGAGGCCACCGACGCGCACGCACCCGGTTGGGAAGACCTCGACCACCTCCGCAGGCAGGAGGCGATCGCCGTGTACCGCGACGCCTACGACACCGCCGCCGAGCAGCGCGCCGCGTGGCACTGCCGCACCGCAGGCGACCTGGCCGCATAGCCACCTCCATCGTCCGCGCCGGCACACCTGGACCGGCGTCACGACCAGAACACCTCGGCCCGTCCGCGGCCGTCCGGGGTCCACGTTTCGCAACACCCGCCACCGTTTGGAGAACCCGCATGCTGACTCCCGCCACGACCAACCTGATCGCCCACGTGCTCGGGCCCGTCCTCGGCCCGGACACCGACCTGCACATCCTGCGCCGCCGCCACGCCGAGGACAGCGCCGAAGGGCACCTGGTCGACCTCGTCCTGGACGCCGCGCGCCGGCTGTCGACCCTCGAGCAGAACCTGCGTCAGCAGGTCGGGGCCGCCGCCGGCATCCTCAGCCGCGTCACCGCCACGCTCGACTGCGGCGCGGCCTGCAACCCGCACGGCGAACTGCAGTCCACCGCAGGAGACCTCGACCTGCTCGCCGCCCGGCACGCCGACGAGCACCACCGGCTCATCGAAACCCTCAGCGCCTACCGCGACACCATCGCCGCGCAGTAACTCACAACCAGACTGCGCCACCACGGGGTGCCATGTCATGTCCGGCAGTGCCATCACCACGCCGCAGGCCAACGACGCCACGCCCGCGCGGCACCTCGCACCCCCTGGCGGCGCGGCGTCGCGGGCAGCGCTGATCCACCACAAGCCGCGCAGGCGTAGCGCCGGCAGGACCTCACAGCCCGGACGGGCAACCCGCGCGGCGCATTCCCCTGTGAACGATCCACCACGCCAGCGGCCCGACCACGAGCCGGGCCCAACCCGGAAAGGAAGCCCCGTGAACAACGCAACCGCCACACCGGACCACGGTCGGTGGTGTGGGCAACCCGCCACGCCGCAGGCGTATCGACAAGGAGGTGCAGGCCATGGGCGCAGCCACGTTTAACCAGTACGCCGATGGCTCCGACCCCGACGCCGCCTTCGACACGGCGCGAGATGATGCCCGGCACGAACACGGCCACGGCGGCTACACCGGCACCCTCGCCGAAAAGGACGGCTACGTCATCATCACCGCCACGCCCATGGACCCCGAGCAGGCGCAGACGCTCGCCGCCGACCTCATCGACCGCGCGGACCCGCGCATCGACGACAAGTGGGGCCCGGCGGGTGCCATCGCGGTGCGGCAACCCACCCGTACGGTCACCGTCGACCAACTCGCCGGGTCCGCGACCAACACCTGGCCGCTGGACGAGCAAGCCCTGGCCCAGATCACACAGGTCGCCCGGCAGCGTGGCCTGATCGGCCAGGACGAGACCATCGAGGACGGAAGGCTGTCCTCGCACCGGCCCACCAACCGCCCGCACACATGGCCGGCCCAGGGCAGGCTGACCGCCCGGACCATCACCTACACCGAAGGCACCGCCCAGCTGACGGTCCGCAAGAGCCCCGAAGCGCTGGCCGCCCAGACCTGCCCGGATGGCTGGCTGTTCTTCGGCTGGGCCAGTTCCTGACCGCTGTGCCAGCCGGGTGCCGCAAAGCCGGTCCCGATCAGGGCGCCGTTCGCGGCGCAGATGGAATACCGGCACGCCAGGAAGGGCCATCCGGCACGGCGGCCAGGTCACGGCGTTGACGCAACGCCCACGGCGAACACGGCTTGCTGCTTGCCCCGAAGGCACTATTCCATTCGTCGCGGCCAATGGCAGCCGTCACTGGTGAACCCCGCCCTGGGAAGGATCCGCGATGACCGGCCCACCCCGCGCCGACCCGGCCACCGCAGGCGAACCCGACGACCCGTTCGCCCGCCTCGTCCAGGAACTGCTGGACCTGGACTACACCCGGGTGGAGTCCATCACTGCCGACGTCGTCAGCTACACCACGGCCACCGCGTCGGACCTGCTCGCGACCATCGAGCGCACCGGCGCGACCGGACGGGCACGGCTGACCGCGCTCGCCGCTGACGGCACCCACCGGTTTCACGTGACCTGTACGGCGGCCACCCCACCCCAGGTGCAGATCCTGCTGCCGTACGCCGTCCTGCTCGCCGACGCGGGCGACGAGCAGGACGTGCTGCGGTCGGTGGCCGACGCGCTGCGCGTCGACCTGGACGCCGAACCGGCCGACCCGACGGGACCACCGGCCAGCTAACGAGCCGGCCGCGAGTCCTGCCCATCCGGGGGCGCCCGCGCCGAGGGGGATCGGGCGCCCCACCCTGCCCCACATCCGATCGCACGGGTCGGGCCGCGCAGCAACGCCGGCCATGGCCCGCGATACGCACTGTCCACATCAGACGGCCTGCGTGCCGTTTTCCACGACGGGAGTGACCACTTGAGAATCCATCTCGACAGTACCGGTCCGGCCGCCCACGGGCGGCTGCGGCCCGACACGTCTGCGGCGATCACCACGATCCTGCTCAACACCGAGGCCACCGCAGACCGGTGCGGCTGGGACCAGCAGCCGGTCCTGTTCGGCCTGTTCGAGCACGTCAGGGCCGACGGCACCGCCACGGTCGAAGTCGACCCCAGCATCACCGAGCCCGACCTGTGGACCACACCCGACCCGCGCCGCCACGGCCTGCCGCTGCCCGTACCGGTCATCCTGCACCGCTTCGCCACCGACCTGACCACCCCCGCCGCCCGCCGCTGGCTGGACAGCTGGCTGCACGTGAACGGGCGCACCTGCGTCGGCATCGGCCTCGCCTTCGAGGCATGGGCGGGGCCGATCCGGCCCGGCTACCGGTACGGCGACCTGGCCAAGCCCCCGACCGGCCAGCGGCGCGAGGTCCGCATTGTGGCCGCCGTGGACACCGACCTCCGCCTGCACCGGATCATCCGGGTCCGCGGCGCGGACACCCCGCTCCTGGACCGCTGGGCGCACCTGCCCGCCCGCAGCCGCCACCGCAGCATCGTCACCGGGCTGCACCGGCTCGCCCGCATCGCCCGCAGCCACTAACACGCCGCCGTCGGCCTCGCCCGCGAGGCACCACAACCAAGGCCCGCCGCCGCACGCGAACGGCGCGGCACCCACCCTCCTTGTCCCTGTACGCAGCGGGTGCACCGCCCAGCCCACATGTTCGGGCTCGGCACTACCACCCCGTCTCCGCCCGTGCGGTCTCTCGTTCCACCGCCCGCGCATCCGGAGACGGGTGCGCGGGCCCTGTCGCGACAGGAGTCATGTGCATGAATCCAACGTCACCGCAGCCGGCCACCCCCGGCGCGAACCCCACGCCCACCCCTGCGGCCAGTTCTGGTCGTCGGATGGGCCACCTGTATCCGCGGGTCGCCCAGTACCTGGTCGACAACCCCGACCGCCCGCTCAAGGTCGGGGACATCACCCGGGCCATCGGCGCACCGTCGTCCGGCGCGGTGTTTTCGAGGTGCCCAGGAAGATGCCCGCCGCCGGCCATGCCCCGCCCGTCAGGGATCCACACCCCCGGTTCCAGATCACCCGGGCCGGGACCGCCGCCGCCGGCACGCTGCCGCCGGCGATCCCGCGCGGCACGTCCGGTGCGCGCAGTGGCCGGTCCGGGAAGCGCAAGCCGGTGACCCGCCCGAACGGAGAGCTGTACTGGCCACGCAAGCTGGCCGGCGGCACCGACATCGAAGTGCTGCGCCGCCTGCGCGCCGCGCAGATGCCGGTGCTGCTGTACGGGCCGCCCGGCACCGGCAAGACCGCCATGGTCGAGGCAAGTTTCCCGGATCTGCTCACCATCGCCGGCACCGGCGACACCGTGGTGGAGGACTTCGTCGGCAACTACGTACCCCTGCCCGACGGTGGCTACGAGTACGTCTACGGACCGCTCGTGGTCGCGATGCGGGAAGGCCGGCCGCTGCTGGTCGACGACGCCACCCTCATCCCGCCCCGGGTGCTGTCCGTGCTCTACCCGGCGATGGACGGCCGCCGCAAAATCCACCTCACCGCCTACCGCAACGAACCCGTCGAAGCTATCGACGGGTTCTACGTCATCGCCGGCCACAACCCCGGCGTGCACGGCGCCGTCCTGACCGAAGCCCTCGCCTCCCGGTTCGGGGTGCACATCGAAGTCACCACCGACTGGGACCTGGCCCGCCGGCTCCGCGTCGACACCCGCGCCGTGGCCGCCGCGATCGACCTCAACAAAGAACTGGTCGCCGGCACCGTCACCTGGGCACCGCAGCTGCGCGAACTGCTCGGCTTCGCCCGCCTCCACAAGACCCTGAGCCTTGCCACGGCGGTGTCCAACCTCGCCGGCCGCGCACCCGACCACGACCGTGAAGCGGTCATCAAAGCCCTGGCCACCCACTTCGGCACCACCGTCACCGCGCTCAGCCTCGGCCCACAGCACTAGCCAATCGACGAAAGGAGCTTTTACGATGCCGCACCCGAGCGGTCACCTCCGACCCGCTGGCAGCCCCAAACCAGGCGACAAGGACTGGGACGCCTGGTCCAACGCCTGGACCAAGCACATCAAGGTCCTGACCGGACGCACCGACCTGACCGTGGTCGTCGCCCCCGGAGCCGGCGGCGGCGCCCCCGCCTGCTTCTACCCCGACCAGCGGCGGATCGAGGTCAACGCCACCCACATCGGCGACAAGCCCGACATCGCCGACCCCGCCCGCGCCGCCCACCGAAAGACCGTGCCCACCGGCTACGGGCTACTCGTCCACGAGGCCGCGCACGCCACCCACAGCCGCTGGCAGACCCCGCCGGGCACCCCGCCCATCGTGGCCGCCGCCGCCGACCTGCTCGAGGAATCCCGGGCCGAAGGCCGCCAACGCGGCCGGCGCCGCGCCGACCGGAGCTGGCTACGCCACACCGTCAACACCCTGATCACCGCCGACGAGGCACCCGTCGACGACCCGTGGCACGCCGGCCACCTCGCCGGACTCCTCCTGGCCCGCGTCGACGCCCGCATCGTCACCAGCAAAGACGTCCGCACCATACGCGGCGCGATCCTCACCGTGCTCGGGGCCAAGAAACTGAAGCGGCTGCGGGAGATCTGGAAAACCGCCCACACCGTCGCCGACAACGACGCCACCACGATGATCGACCTGGGCTGGCAGTGGTGCCAAGCACTCGGCATCGACCCACGCCGGCAGCGCAAGGTTCCGCTACCGGACCCCGGCGTATTCCCCGGGCATCTGGCCAAGGCCCTGGCCGACTACCTCGCCGCCGTCGCCGGGATCAGCCCGGCCGAGTTCACCGCCCAGCTGATCGCTGGCCGGCACGGCGCCCCCGCCACCTGGCGGCGCCGGAACCCAACGGTCGAAGAGCAGCAAGCCGCGAGGCAACTCGCGGCCCGGCTACAGGCCGCCCGCAGTCACCAGCCGGAACCTGACACCCGGCCCTCGCTCATTCCGCCCGGCCGGCTGCGGGTGCGCCAGGCCATCACCGCCGACGCGCAGCGCGACGCCGGCGCCATCCCCACCGCCGCGCCCTGGCGGCAACGCGCCACGGTGCCGCCGCCCAAGCCCACCCTGCGGATCGCGGTGCTGGTCGACACCTCCGCGTCGATGGACGCCTACGCCGGGCCACTGTCCTCAGCCGGCTGGATCCTGTCCACCGCAGCCCACCGCAACCACGCCGCGACCGCCACCATCGCGTTCGGCAGCACCGCCACCCTGCTGGTTCCGCCCCGGCAACGCCCCACCCAGGTCCTGGACATCACCCCCGGCGGCGGCACGTCGGCGTTCGGCGACGCGGTCAAACTCGCCGACCAGGTCCTCGACATGCGCCAACGCGGCCCGCTGCGGATACTCGCCGTGGTCTCCGACGGCGCACTCGACGACATCGACGCCGGGCAGAAGCTCATCACCACCCTGCACCGCTGCGAGTGCACCGTGCTGTGGCTGCGCCCCGCCGGCCTGTCCGGCCACACCTTCCAGCACACCACCACCCTGACCGTGGCCAGCCCCATCGAGGCGATCGAGCAGATCTCCGCCGCCGCGATCACCGCACTCGAAAACGCCTAACCCGCGCGCCGCACCCGCCGGACAGCGCGCCCGAACAAGCCGCCGGGGTGCCAAGCCTCTCGTGACGCGGGCGGCGTGAAACACCAGAACACCGCCCTTCGCGCCGCCGACGGCCACAGCGAACCGGCTCGCCGACCGGCGGGCCTTTCCGCGTGGCCGTCGCCGGCCGACCCCAGCCACGCCTTCCGAACGATGAAAGGGAACCGCACAACAATGTCCATCGACCTGTACTTCGACCTCGCACCGGTCGCCCTGCTGGCCGAACACGCCCTCGCCGCACCCAGTCACGCCGTCGACCCCCACCGGCTCACCGACCCCACCGTGCCGGCCTTGTGGCTGGTCAAGGGCACACACGCGATCTGGCTGGCCTCCAACGGCCTACCCGGCATCCCCATCGACGTGCTGGCCCCCGACGCCGACACCAGCCGGGTGTTCGCCCACGGCTGGGCACCCGGCGACCCCGCCCTGCCCGCCCGGCTCGCGACACTCGACCTGCACACAATCACCGTGATCGGGGTGTTCGGCCAGCCCATCGACGACTTGCCGGACCTGCTGCACCAAGGCCATACACGACTGCGGATCACCATCGACGGGTTCTTCAACACCCTGCGCGTCGACGACGACCCACAGCCCGACCCCTTCACCGGCGAACCCACCGACCCCATCACCAACTGGCTCAAAGCCGCACTCGGCCAAACCGTCACCGGCCGGCCCTGGCGCGCCGACCTCGACCACCCCTGCCAGGCACGCCGCGAAATCGCCCGCCTGCTCGACCAGGCCGCCGACACGCTGAGCGAGGCGACCGACAGCCTGCGCCCGATCGCCCACGAGCTGGCCGAACGCAGCCGCGACACCGCGACCGACCTGACCCGGCACGGCTGGACCAGCATCACCGACCTCGCAGCCCTAGGGCTCGCCGCGCACACCGCACAAGCACAGCAGGAGATCCTGCGCAACCATCTCGCGCAACTCCACGCGGCCTGGCACCACCTACCCACCGGCCGCAGCTGCCAACAGCCCCGTGACCAGGACACGGCGACCAGCAGTCCCGATTGATCCCCGCCACCCGTCACCGACGACAACTAACCGATCGTCGCCTAGTTCCCGACGTTCGGCTCCACCGACAACCCCTGGCCCGCCGACGGTTGGGCCGGTCAGATCGGTGCCGCCGCCGGAGTGCTGCGCACCGACGCCGCCGGACCAGTCGTCTGCACCATCCGCGTCACATTCCACCGGTGGACGTGAGCGGATCGCATCAGCTCCACCCGCGGCACCGGCACAGCCACCATTTCGGTCGCCAACGACCACATCGCCTCTGCTGACGACTGATTTCGACAGTGACTTGACCGGCGCGATGGCATGCGCGTGGATCATGTCGGCCCGGCCCGGCGCGGCGGCCAGACGAACCCTCCCTCATACGCGATTGGAGATCACCCATGCCTTTGTTCGCATCGATGATGCCGTCGGCCGGGTTGGCGCGGCCCTGCGCCGTGCGGTCGGCAACGAGGCCGCCGACACGTTCAATCGCGCGGCCTACGCCTGCACCAGCTACGACGAGGTGCTGCATTTGGCGCTGGCCACCGTTACCGTCAGCTGAACCACCTGCCCGGCGACACCTGGCTGACCCGGCTGGGCGGGGTCGTGGAAACACGGGTGCTCCCGCACGCCGACAGCCGACACCGGGGTCGCCGCACCGACCGGTCGCACCGGCCACGACGGCAGCCCCGTGACCCGATACGAGCAACCGGCCCGGTGTCGACGCCGGCTTCACCGCCGCGCCGGCCGCTCGGCCATCCGCGGAAGGGCGGCCTCCTCGCCTGGGCCCGCGCCC
>NZ_JAIBNX010000011.1:43514-46166 GCF_026130045.1 Micromonospora sp. CPCC 205371 | reverse complement strand
GGCCTGGCCCCCCGGACTATGGCGGGCCCTACCGCCGGGCCCGCCCCCGGGCCGGTCGCCGTGCTCGACGCCGAGCACGCCGGCAAGGACCCCTACGACGCGCAGCGGCGCACCGCCGAGGGCATCCCCACGCTCCTGATGCCGGTCACCGGATACACCGGCCTACGCCGGCACGACATCGACCAGGTACACGTCTGGCTTGACGCGCTGCCGCCGACACCGCCGATGCGGTCCACCACCAATCCGCCCAACCCGATCCGATGACCCAATCCCTCGGGGAGGCCGCATCGGGTGTTCGGCCCGCCCTTGGCCCGCGACCCGGACCTTGCCCCGCTTGTCACGCACCCGCCCAACAGGTCCGCCGGTCCGACGGACCTTGCACGACCGCGAGGAGCGCCATCATGGACCCCATGCCCGCCGACCGCGACCCGGGCGACAACGGCCGCGGCCTCAGCGTCGGCGACCGGGTACTCGGCAAGAGCCGCCTGCTGTCGAGGCAATGCGCCACCTGCATCTTCAGGCCCGGCAACCTCATGCACCTACAGGAGGGGCGGCTAAAGGACCTGGTCGCCCAGACCCGTGCCGCGGAAAGCTTCATCGTCTGCCACTCCACCCTCCCGCCCTACCCGTACCCGGACGCGAAACCTGCGATCTGCCGAGGCTTCGCCGACCGCTACACCACCCAGGCACTACAGGTCATCGGCCGACTGTGGGGTTTCGTCGAAGTCGACCCCCCAGGCGAGCAGCCGGAATCTGCCGAAGCCGACCCCAGTCAATGAAACACCGTCACCCTTTCCACCGCACAGCTCACGGACAGCGCCTTCCGCCAGTCCGGAAGCGGTTCACGGCAACTTCGCAGCGACTCGACGGAATCGAGGTTGACCCATGGCTGGCATCGACGACATCATGCGCCGCCACCAGGAACTGATCGACCAGCACGGGTGGGCGGTCACCGGCGTGTTCCCCACCGAGGACGACCCGGGAGCCCCGTTCGCCTACACCATCGGGCTCACCGCCCACGGTTTCCCGGAACTCATCATCGCCGGGCTCGACCCCGCGACCTCGCAACTGCTGCTCAACGACCTCGCCCGGCGGGTCTTCGACCGGGCGCAACGGTTCACCACGGGCCAGCGCATCAGCGACCTGCTGGCCGGCTACGACGCCATCATCGTCGAAGGGCCTGCCACCGAAGCGCTGTATCCGGGCGTCGCATTCGCCAACTACGGCAAGGAACGCGTCACGCTGCAGCAGGTTGTCTGGCCCGACCGGCACGGCCACTTCCCGTGGGAGCCCGAATACACCATCGACCCGCAAGTACAGCCCCTACTCGGCCGGCCATAGCCCTCAAACCCCGCCCGGCTTCAACCACCCGGGCCGCACCGCCGCTGCACCAACACCGCCGCGCGCACGGCACCCTCCTCGGATGGCGTGATCGTCCACAGTGTTCTGGACGGATGTGGGCAAAACTCCCCGCCGAGCCGACGAGGACTTCTATCGGCTGACTCGTTTGGCCCGCCGCTGCGCGTCCCGCGTCGGTCCCGAACTGGGCGATCACCTGGCAGGCACGCCAGGCGCGGCCGTCGCCCCCGACCACTTGCGAAAAGCCAGCCACACCGCCGGACGTCGCGCACCTTCCAACCCCCGAGCCAGGCCGGTGGCAGCACCGGACAGGTCATCCTTGCCTGCACGTCGTCGTGCGGCCCGGCACGCCAAGGCGCCGGCGCCGCGTCGCGATCCAGCCGATCAGGGTGCGGGTTTCAACCCGACGAACAGTCGACACCTCCCGCGCGACAGGATCTCAACCCCCCGAAACGGGACGAGGGCCGGTCGGGAACTGTGCAGAGGTACGCGTTCCGCTATGTGGCTGAGGGTGACGGCATCCAGACGCCAACCTCGATCCCGGTCACCGGCACGGTTGAGGTGGGCGTGGACACGGGCAAGGTCAGCAAGATCGCGTACGAGCTGGTGCTGGACTTCAAGGGCCTGCGCGAGGTTCGGACATTGACCTGGACGTTCTCCGACTACGGCGTCCCGGTGACGGTGGATACCCCCCCCGACCCGATAGGCAGCACCGGGGTGTGCCCGCTCTGGCGGGCACACCCCGCCGCGCAGGTAGCTTCCGTCCGCCGTTGTCGTGCGTGGTTCAGCGTCCCGCCGGACCTCACACGTGGCCGGCCCTTCCGTCACCGTGCCGGCCGGCGTGCAGATCCCGCACCCCTGCGGATACCACCCGGTACGCCGCTGCTCATCGTCGCCCGCACCGCCGCCACCAACGGCCGTGCGCTCACCCTGGAAGAGACCCGGCTACCGGCCGACAAAGCCGAACTGGCCTATCCGGTGCCGCTCACACATGAGAACCGCGCCTGATCGCCACAGAATCTATTCACCGTAATCAAAGCGGCGCACTTAAGCGCGCCGTCGGTGTGCCAGACGGCCGGTCCGGTACGGGCGAAGCCGTGTGCGGCGAGGTCGGCGAGCATGGCCGGCTGGTGTCCGGGGCCCCACACCATCACCACGTCCCGGCCCTGCCCGATCGTGGCCAGGGCGTTGTCGATGACGTGTTGGCGGCGGGGGTCCACGACCGCCGCCGGCAGCGCTGCGCTGGTCCCGCGCTGGGCCTTGCGGCCGCGGGGGTGTCCCTCCGGGGCTCGG
>NZ_JAIBNX010000011.1:0-43504 GCF_026130045.1 Micromonospora sp. CPCC 205371 | reverse complement strand
CCCCCCGCCCCGCCCCGCGCGGGGGCGGGGGCGGTGGGGGCGGGGGGGGGGGGCCGCGGCCCCCCCCCCCCCCCCGGCAGCGCTGCGTTGATCGCGCGTTGGACCTTGCGGCGGCGGCGGTCTGCCTCAGGTACTCGGTGGTGTCGACCAGGAACTGGAGGGCGGCGATGTTGTCGCCTTCGGGCGCGGCAGCCGGCTCGCGCAGGCTCAGCAAAGAGTCGGGAAGCGGTTGGAGCCAGGTGATCTACCCGCCGTGGACGAACGGTCGGCGCGGGTCACTCTCGGCGACCAGACCGGAGAGCAGCGGACGGCGACCGCGGCCCTCGAGCGCGGTGAGACAGGCGTTGGTCGCGATGCGATACAGCCAGGTCCGCAGCGAGCTGCGGCTCTCGTCATACTGGTCCCTCGCGCGCCAAGCCCTCAAATAGGTGTCCTGAACCAGGTCCTCCGCATCGTGGACCGAGCCGAGCATCCGGTAGCAATGGGCCAGCAGCTCCGACCGGTAAAGATCGATCCTGCGATCGAACTGTTCCACTGTCGCCGCCACATTCGTGCCCTTCCCATGCTGTGCCGGGCACGATATCGCACGGCCGCCGACGTCGCGGCGGGGCACCGCGAGCCGATGGACGCCGCGGTCGTGGTGGTCCGCCGGGAACTGGCCTGACAACGCCCTCCGGTCATTTGCCGGAGGGCGTTGTCCCGCTGAGCGTCCGCGTCGGTGGTTGCCGCGCGAGCGGGGCGTCAGCGTTCCGAAAGCGATACGTGAGCGGGGCCCGGGATGCTGGCCGGTGCCGTGTGGATGGCGCAGGCGATGGGCGGAAGGAATCCCGTGAGCAGGTTTTGGCGGACAGCGGGTTTGGTGGTGTTGCTTCTGGCGACACTGGCCCTGCCGGGCAATTCACCTTCCACGGTGGAGGATCGGCCATCGACTGTGATCACGGAGGCACGGAGCGGAGCCGAGGCGCTGGCGGTGGCGCGGCGGCAGCGTACCGATGTCGTCGTCAACGGGCTCACCAGCGAGATGCGGTTGGTGAAGGCGCACGCTGACGGCACGATGAGTGCCGAGTTGGCTGTCCGGCCGGTGCGCGTGCCGCGTGGTGGCCGGTGGGTGGATATCGATCCTGTGCTGGTGCGCCGCGGCGATGGTTCGGTGGGTCCTCGTACGGCGGCGATCGATGTGGCGTTCTCAGGTGGGGGCAGGCAGCCGCTGGTGCGGTTGGGTGTCGCCGGTGGGTCGGTGGCGCTGAGCTGGCCGGGTGAGCTGCCGGTGCCTGAGCTCGATGGATCGGTGGCAACGTATCGGGATGTGCTGCCGGGCGTCGATTTGAGGCTGCGTGCCGATGGCACCGGTTACGTCAAGCATCTGGTGGTTCGCACGGCTGAGGCGGCGAAGAATCCGGCGCTGAAGAGGATCAGGTTCGGGCTCGCCACGCGAGGGCTCGCTCTGACGGTGACCAAGTCGGGTGGCACGGAGGTTCGCGACCAGGCGGGCACCGTCGTGATGACCGGGCCGGCGGCCCTGATGTGGGACAACGCGGAATCCGATGTGGACTCTCCCGGTGAGGCGTCGACCGTCGCGCCGGTGAAGGTGCTCGCCGGGAAGGGGAGCCTTGTCCTGGTACCGGATGTGAACCTCTTGAAGGGTCCGGCGACCCGCTTTCCGCTGGTTATCGATCCCAGCGAGCACACGGCGGCCCGGCAGCACTGGACGAAGGTCTTCTCGGGCAAGCGGACAGCGACGAACTGGGACGGCACCAAAGTCGACGGCAATGAGGCCAAGGTCGGCTACTGCGACTGGAGCGGCTGCAGCGGCATCGGGACGGTGCGCACGTACTGGATGTTCGATACGAGCTTTTTGGCGAATCGGACGGTTCTCGACACTCGGTTCGAGGCGACCACGAACGCCGGGCCGGACTGCAACCAGCCCCGGAACCATGTGCTGTACAAGTCCAACACCTGGCATATCGAGGAGGGCACGGACTGGAACAACCAGCCCTCAGGTAGCACGGTGGGGAGCCCCAACGGGGAGAAGCTGGGTGCTTCGTCGGTGCCGGGTTGCGGGGCGCACAAGGTGACGTTCGCCCCGAATAACGCTATCACCCGGGGTGACCGCACGACCTACTCGCTGGTCGCCGAGAACGAGGGCGACAAGTACGCGTGGCGCCGGTACGACGCCGAGTCGGCGCGGCTGTGGGTGCGGTGGAACGCCACTCCGGCCGAACCCAACCAGCCCCACCTCGTGGAGGGTGTGCCGCAGGCGTGTGAGAACTGTGCGGGCAAGGCGTACTCGAGCGCCGCCTCCCTGACCATGCAGGCGTACCTGCACGACCCCGACGGGGATCAGCTGTACGCCGACTGGGACGTGTACGGCATGCCCGCGGGCAGTGACACGTTCCTGAGGACCCCGCTGCGCCCCGACATTCGGCTCGGTTCGGGCAACTGGCACAGCCAGAGCCTCGATCAGAAGGACCGGCATGGTCAGGAGATGGTCTGGTTCGTGCGCGCCCGTGACGGCCATACCGGTGGTGACGGCCCGTGGGTGCCCGGTCCGGGCCGGTGGGTCGTCGATCGGGTCGGCGTGGCGACCGCGCCGCTGGTATCCAGTCCGACCTATCCGGACGACGACCGTTGGCACGGTGGTGCCGGGGAGCCGGGCGACTTCACGTTCAGGTCCAACGGTGTCGATGACGTCAATCACTTCCTGTGGAGCTGGACGTATCCGCCCAGCACGAAGGCGGTCGCGAACCGGCTCGGTGGCGAGACGACCGTGAAGCTGACCCCGCCCGGTGACGGTCCGCGGGACTTGTACGTGCGCAGTGTGGACAAGGCAGGACACGAGGGCCCGATCACCACGCACCGGATCTATGTGCGTGGCGGGAACGGCCCGCTGGCGCAGTGGTCGTTTGAGGGCAACGCCGAGGACACCGCGTTTCTCGGCTGGCGCAACGCCACGCTGCACGGCGGGGTCACCTATGCGCCGGGAGCGGTCGGTCAGAGCATGACCTTTAACGGCGAGAGCGGCCACCTGACGGCGAATCCGGCCGTGCGCGCGGACGCCAGCTTCTCGGTCACCGCCTGGGCGAAGATCGACCACCTGGACGGTCCCCTGGGGACGGTGGTGAGCCAGAGTAGCGATGCGACATGCGGTCTCTGCCTCCAGTATGAGGGCCAGCATCGGCGCTGGGTCTTCGTGGCGGCACGGAGCGAAACGGACCTGGCGGCCGGCCACGACTTCGTCCGCTCGACCGCGCCGCCGACACCGGGGGAGTGGACCCACCTCGCCGGCGTCTTCGACAAGTACGAGGGCAAGATGCGCCTGTACGTCAACGGGGTGCTGATGGGTGAGGCCGACCGGGTTCCGCGCTGGCACGGGGTAGGGACGGTCCGCATCGGACACCTTCGGGCGAACGGCGTCAACCAAGGCTTCTTCCCGGGCACTCTCGATGAGGTCAAGATCTACGACCGGCCGATCTCGGCGGCGGAGGTGCGGGCGCAGGTCAGCCACGACAATGTTCAGCTCGGGTACTGGAACTTCGACGACGAGCCGAGTAGCGCGACGGTGGTCAACGCGGTGCCTGGCGGGGCGGCCGGTGTCCTGGGCGGCGACGCCAAGTTCGTCACGGGCCAGGTCAATGGTGCGGTCAAGGTCGGCGAGACGGGCCACGTGTCGATGGGCGCGCCGGTGATCCGCACGGATCAGAGCTTCGCGGTCGCCGCGTGGCTCATGGTGGATGCCGATGCCCCGGCGGGCCAGGCCCGGACAGCGGTTTCGCAGGACGGTGCCGCCTACAGCGGATTCTTCCTGGGCTATCGCAACCAGGACGGCGGCCGGTGGGAGTTCCACCTCCCCTCGGCGGACGCGACCACCCGCCCAACGGACGCGATCGTCCACAGCGGAGCGAGGTCGGCCAAGGTGGGCCAGACCGCACACGTGGCGGCGGTCTACGACGCACCGGCTCAGCAGATCCGCATCTATGTCGACGGCTACCTGATGGGTACGGCGCCCCGGACCGACGGGTTCCACGCCACCGGTGCGTTGCGTGTGGGTGGCGGCCGTTGGAACGGGAACCCGGTCAACCCGTGGAGCGGTACGGTCGACGAGCTTCGCGCTTACGGCCGGGTGCTCGCGGTGGAGGAGTTGCAGGGTCTGGTGAGCCGCGACGCGGTCGCGGCCGGACGGTGGGCGTTCGACGGCAACCTGAGCGCCGTGCCGAGCCGGCTCGATGGTCGCGACACCGATCACCCGGTGGGCTACACGGGCGGGCAGTCGACGCTGCCCGAGCCCAACGATTGGGCGTTGCAGCTCAACGGTTCGAACTATGTGAGCACCGACCACGCCGTCACGTCGGACCGTAGCTTCTCGGTGGCCGCGTGGGCGCGGGTGGACGCGACCGGTGGGACGCAGGTGGTGCTCTCGCAGGACGCGGCGTCCGGCAGTTCGTTCCAATTGCTGGTTACTGCGGAGAAGAAGTGGGCGTTCGGCCTGCGCGAGCAGGTGGTCGGACCGCCGGTACAGGTGGGGGCGTGGACCCATCTCGCCGGTACCTTCAACGCCGTCAGCGGTCGCGTCGAGTTGTACGTCAACGGTGTGCTGGCCGCGTCGCGCGACGGTGTGACGGGGTCGGACCACGCCGCTGGCCAGTTCCACATCGGACGGTCGGTGATCGGCGCGGTGGACGACGTGTCGGTGTGGTCGCGGCCGTTGTTCGCCGATGAGGTTACGGTGATGGCGGGGCGGGATCTTTCCCTCGCGCACCAGTGGAGGTTGGACGAGCCGAGCGGGCGCAACGCCTCCGATTCGGTCGGTGACCGTGGTGGCGCGTTGTCGGGTGATGCCGGGTTCACGGTTGGCCGGGTGGGTAACGCCGTGCGGTTCGACGGGTCGGGTGACGCGGTTACGACGCCGGGTGTCGATGTGCGTACCGACAAGGCGTTCACGGTCACGGCGTGGGTGAGGCTCGGTTCGGACCGGTGCGTGTGCAAGAGCGAGGCGGTGGGCGTCGCGGGCAAGATGAGCCTGGGCCACGTCAAGGACGATGACCAGTTCCAGTGGGGCGCGTGGTATTTCGAGATGCCGGAGGCCGATGGCAGGGTGACGAAGGCGTCGCTGGCCACCCGGCTGGAGGAGGTCGGCACCTGGGTCCACCTGGCGGGCGTGTACGACCCGGCCACGAAGGCGGTGGTGCTGCACGTCGACGCGGTCCGTCATGACGAGGGCACGCTCAACACGGCCTGGAACTCGGCCGGTGGTGTGGTCATGGGCCGCACGTGGGACGGCGACGTCGACGACGTGCGTATCTACACCGGTGCTCTGGACAACGAGCGGCTGGCCGACCTGTACAACGCCTATCCGGCCGAGGACAGCCCGGCGAAGCTGCCGGCGCCGGCGGGCCATTGGAAGTTCGACGAGGGTTCCGGCACGAGCGCCGCGGACTCCAGCGGCCGCGGCCTGACCGCGACGCTCAAGGGCGGTATGACGTGGACCGGTGGCCGTGAAAGCGCCGCGCCCCTGTTCGATGGCGCTTCCGGCTTTGCCGAGACGGCCGGCCCGGCGCTGGAAACCGAGCGGAGCTTCTCGGCGTCGGCGTGGGTGTACCTGACCAGTGACAGCGGCGGCGACCGCACCGTGCTGGGCCAGGACGGCAACCGGGTCAGTGTGTTCGAGGTGCGGTTCGACGCCGCTTCGAAGAAGTGGGCCGTGGTGGTGCCGGAGTCCGATGTCGACAGTCCGGCCAGGACGGTGCTGCTGTCCACGGAGACCGCACGGCCGTATGATTGGATGCATCTGGCGGTCACCTACGACGCTGGCCACAAGCAGTTGCGCCTGTATGTCAATGGTGTGCTGTCGGCGGCCAAGACCGGTGTGACGGTCCAGCCGTCGGGCGGGCCGCTGTCGATCGGTCGGGGGCGTTGGAAGGGTGCGAACGCCGGCTACTTCCCGCGGGCTATCGACGACGTGCGGGTCTTCAGCCGCAAGCTGTCGGGCGGCGAGGTGCGTCTGGTGCACGACAGCATGCCGGTGGCCGAGTTCGGTTTCTACCGGTTCGACGAGGACTCGGCTCGCGACTACAACTGGCGTAAGCATGACGCCGTCCCGTCCGGTGGTGTGACCTACGGGCCGGGAATCTCCGGCCGTGCCATGTACCTGGACGGCACCGGGTCGGCTGTGACCTCGGTGGGGACGCTGGTCGACGCCGAGATGGACAGCTTCAGCATCTCGGCCTGGGCCAAGCTGTCACGCGACGACAAGGTCTCGACCATCGCCAGCCAGGACGGCGAGCGGCAGAGCGGATGGGTGCTGCAGTACCGGCCCGGCCTCAAGCGCTGGGTGTTCGGCCAGGCGAGGTCCGATTCCGATGGCGCGCCGATGGTGTACGCGCACTCGCTGCTGCCGCCGGCCCTCGACCGGTGGACGCACGTGCAGGGCGTGTTCGACTATCCCGCGCGGCAGTTGCGCATCTACGTCGACGGGCAGCTGGTCGGGGTGCGCGAGGACGTCACCCTCTGGCGTGCCTACGGCACGCTCGCCCTGGGCAGGGCCAAGGAGAACAACGGCCCGCACGGGTTCTTCCACGGCGCCATCGATGAGGTCCACATCGACGAGTGGGAGATCAGCGACGCGAAGCTGGCCGAGCGGACCAGCCGGCCCCTGCCGCAGGCCGGTCAGATCGGCCGGTACGTCAACCTCGCGGGGGACCGGTACGCCGCGAGCACAGGTGGGAAACCGCGTGAGGGTTACACCTTCCAGACCGTGCTCGGCCGGCCCGCCGCGCCGGGTCCGAACACGACGCTGCTCTACGAATGCGTGTCCGGGACGGACGGTTACACATCGGTCGATCCGGGCTGCGAGGGCGGCAGCCGCGTCGGTGAGGTCGGGCTGGTCTACACGGTGCGGCCGGTGAACCTGGAGACGGTACCGGTCTACCGCTGCCTGTCCGGGGCGGACCGGTTCGAGTCGCGGCAGGAGGACTGCGAGGGCGGTAGCCGGCAGGCGACCCTGGGCTACACGCTCGCCTACGGCGCTCTCACACGGCACTACTTCCCCTCCGGACCAGACCACTACACGACGATCGACGCGGCGCCGTTTGCGTACTACTCCGAAGGCGTTCAGGGCTTCCTCGGACTGACCCAGCCCGCAGGCACGAGGTTCCTCTACAGCTGCGTGCAGGGCACCGACCAGTTCGTCTCCACCGACGCTGGCTGCGAGGGCAAAACCGTCATCGGCACGCTCGGCACGGTCTACGCCCAACCGCCAGCTGGAGCGGGAACCAAGTTGCTCAAGCGCTGCGTCTTCGCGGACCAACGCTTCACCTCGATCACGGGCAGCTGCGAAGGATACGCCTTCGACGGCGACCTCGGATACATCCTCGCCAACCCGCCAACGACGACCGCGGAGTTCAGCTCATGAGCAATTATCGGCGCCGCCTCGCGGCTGGGCTCACCGTCCTGATGACGGTGACACTGATCAGTGTCACGCGGCCGGAGGTCTCGGCCGCCGCCGGGCCGTCCACTGCGATCGAGAAGACCGATCCGGTACCGGTGACGAAGCAGACCATGGGCAGTCGCGCACCCGATCAGGCCAGCCTGCTCGCCCTGACCGGCAACCAGGAGGCGGGAGCCCAGCCCAAGGAGGGCACAGGGACAACGGCGGCGAGCCCGCTGTCACCGAGCGCGTCGTGGAGGGTGTCGCCGCAGACGGGTGACTTCACCTGGTCCTATCCGTTGCGGGTGCCGCCCGTGCCGGGCGGGCTGGAGCCGGAACTGGCCCTGAGCTACTCCTCGTCGGCGGTGGACGGCCGCACGAGCGCGACCAACAACCAGGCGTCGTGGGCTGGCGACGGCTGGGATCTGTCCGTCGGGTTCATCGAGCGGACCTACGGCGGTTGTTCCACCGATGGGCATCCCACGAAGGGTGATCTGTGCTGGCGCACCGAGAACGCGTACGCCGCGTTCCCGGGCGGCAGCGGTCATATGGTCAAGGACGCCGGCGGTTTCTGGCGGCTGGAGTCGGACAACGGTGCCCGGATCGAGCACCTGCCCGACGATTCCTGGAAGATCACGACGGTCGACGGGACGCAGTACTTCTTCGGCTCGCGTGCCGACGCCGGGTCGAAGTGGACGGTCCCGGTGTTCGGCGACGACGCGGGCGAGCCCTGCAACACCGGCACCTTCGCCACGTCGTACTGCGTCCGGCCGTGGCGGTGGAACCTGGACAAGGTCGTGGACACGCACGGCAACCAGATCCGGTACGGGTACACGGCGGAGAGCGACACGTACCGCCGCAACGAGGGCGAGGCCCGGGCGGACTACGTGCGCGGCGGCGCGCTTCGCACCGTCGAGTACGGGCCGGCAGACGGAGCAGGGCGCACCACCGCCCGGGTCGACTTCGAGACCGCCGACCGGTGCGTGCGCGACAGTGAGTGCACTGTGGCCCGGAAGGAGAACTGGCCGGACAGCCGTTCCGAGGCGGATCCGGAGAGCATCGCGCCCACGTTCTGGATCACCAAGCGGCTGTCGAAGGTGACCACCAGTGTGCTCACGGACGGCCAGTACCGGCGGGTGGACTCGTGGACGCTGGAGCACGAGTTCCCGAACCCGGGCGATGGCCAGAAGGCCGCACTGTGGCTGCGCTCGATCACCCGAGCGGGGCACGTGGGTAGCGACACCGCGCTACCGAAGGTCGTCTTCGAAGGCACCAGGATGGCGAACCGCGTGCACCTGCCGGACGTCTTCGCACCGCTGAACCGGTACCGGATAACGGGAATCGTCACCGAATCCGGTGGCGTCGTCGACATCAAGTACCGCACGCCTGACTGCACACCCGGCAACGTCGACTCGATCGTCAAGCACGAGAACACGAAGCTGTGCTATCCGGTGAAGTGGAAGCCGCAGTACAGCAAGGAGCGCACCGACTGGTTCCACAAGTACGTGGTCGAGGCGGTGGACGAGCTCGACCGCTTGGGCAACACCGTGCCGACCAGCACCCGATACGTCTACCACCACGACGACGGTGCGATGTGGCACTACGACAACAGCGAGTTCACCGAGGACGACAAGCGCACCTGGAGCGACTACCGGGGTTTCGCCCGGGTGCGGATGCTGACCGGCCGCGAAGACGACGCAAGCGGCCCGGTGACGATGGTGGAACACCGCTATCACCGGGGCATGCACGGCGACACCCTCCCGGACGGGGCAACCCGCACCGTCACCGTCGACGGCCGGCCGGACCACGAATGGCTGTCCGGATTCGAGTACTACAACGCGATCCACCTCGGGGTGAGCGACACCGTCGTCAGCAAGACACTCACCAAACCCGACTGGCAAGGCCCCACCGCCAGCCGCGGCAAGATAAGCGCCCACATCCTGCGCGACGGCGAGGTACGCACCCTCACCCACCTCCGCGACGGCAACTGGCGCGAGACCAAGGTGACGTTCTCCTACGACGACAGAGGAATCCTCACCGAGACCGACGACCTCGGTGACGTGGACGACTCCAGAGACGACCGGTGCGCCACGGTCAGCTACGTCCGCAACACCGGCGACTGGATTCTTGACCGCCCCGCCCGGAACGTGACCGTCTCGGTCAACTGCGACGCCACCCCGGTCTTCCCTCGCGACGCGCTGTCGGACACCCAGACCGCCTATGACGGCGCGGATTTCGGCCAGGCACCGTCCAAAGGCGACCCGACACACGTCAAGTCGGCCAAGACCCGGCCGGCCGCGGATCCGGTCTACCAGACCATGTCCACGACCACCTACGACGACTACGGCCGGGTCACCACCTCGAGCGACGCGCTCGGGCGCAAGACGACGACCGCCTACGAACCCGCGACCGGCGGCCCCGTTACGGCCGTCACCGTCACCAATCCGCTCGGGCACAGCGACACGACCACGCTGGAACCAGCGTGGGGGCTGCCCGTCAAGATGGTCGAATCCGCCGATCTGGCCAGGGATGTGCATCGCCAGACCGAGACGGCGTATGACGCGCTCGGGCGGACCGCGCAGGTGTGGCTGCCCAACCGGCCGCGGGCGGACAACCCCGAAGGCAGCTACAAGTTCACGTATGAGATCCACAACGACAAGACCACGGTCGTCACCACCAGCAAGGTCGGGCCGCGAGGCAACCACGTCACCGAGCACACGCTCTACGACGGGCTGCTACGGGAGCGGCAGACCCAGGCACCCGCGGCCGGTGGGGGCCGGCTGATCGTCGACACCCACTACGACACCCACGGGCGCACCTTTAAGACCACCAACCCGTACTACGACGACGCCACCATCGACAAGGACCTGTGGCGGGCACTGGACAACAAGGTCCCCAGCCTGAGCGTCAACGCCTATGACGGGGCGAACCGTGTGGTGTCCGTGGAACTGCGGGTGCACGACACCGTCAAGACGCGCACTACCACCAGCTACGGCGGTGACAGAGTGACGGTCACGCCGCCCGACGGCGCACCGCCGACCACCACCGTCGTGAACGCCCGAGGGCAGACCATCGAGAAGATCCAGGCGGGCGAATCCACCAAGTACGGCTACTCCAAGGCCGGGCTGCTGGCTTCCGTTACCGACCCGGCCCGCAACTCCTGGACCTTCGGCTACGACTTGCTCGGCAATCGCGTCGAGAGCAACGACCTGGACAAGGGCGAGTCGACGGCGAGCTTCGACGCCGCCGGGCAGCTGACGAGCACCACCGACGCCCGCGGGATCACGCTCGCCTACGACTACGACAAGCTGGGGCGCAGGACCAGCGTCAAGCAAGGCAGCCATACGCTGGCGGAGTTCACCTTCGACACCTCGATCAACGGCCTCGGCCTGCCGGCCACGTCGATCCGCCACCACGGCGGTCAGGCGTACGTCACCGAGATCCTCGGCTACTCGCTGCTGGGGCAGGCGACCCGGGCGAAGACGACCATCCCGGAGAACGAGGAGACTCTCGCCGGAACGTACCTCAACACGTTCACCTTCAACCCTGACGGGAGCCTCGCCTCCGAGAGCTACCCGGCGATCGGCGACCAGACCCAGCCGTGGGGCATCAAACAGGAGATCGTCACACACACCTACGACGACTCCGGCCGTCCACTCAAGACCTATGGCGGCTTCCCCGGAAAGCCCGCCAACTACGTCTTTGACAACGAGTACACGCGGTACGGCGAAAGCGCCCGCCTCCATCTGGGACAGCCCCCGACGGAGGGCGAAAACGGGAAACGCTCGTGGTTGACGACCTACCGGGAACTGGGCACGCGCCGGCTGGAGCGGGTCGTCGTCGACGCCGAAGTGCCGTCACCCAAGCAGTCCGACGCGACGTTCGCCTACGACCCGGCCGGAAACGTCACGTCGATCGCGACCGCATTGCCGGACGGAGCCGTTGACCGGCAATGCTTCCGCTACGACGTGCAGCGCCGGCTGACCGACGCGTGGACACCGGCGGCGCCCTGCGGCACGCCGACCGATGCACTCGGCGGCCCGGCGTCGTACCGGCAGTCGTTCACCTACGACGCGGCCGGCAACCGGACGACGGGCACCAAGGACGGCACGCTGACCCGGTACAACTACACCGGCACCGGGCACCGGCTGGCGTCCCTGACCACGCCGTCCGCGGCAGGCGCGCAGACCGTCGCCTTCGAGTACGACGCCACCGGCAACACCAAGGCCCTGGCCGGGACGACGCTGGAGTGGGACGCGGAGGGACACCTGGCCAAGGCGGTCAAGGACGGCGAGGAAACGACCTTCGTCTACGCGGCCAATGGCGAGCGGCTGATACGCGAAAGCCCCGACGGCGTGACGCTCTACCTCGCGGGACAAGAAATTCGGCTGGACAAGCAGTCCGGGGCCCGCGAGGCGACCCGCTACTACACCCACGGCGGCCAAACGGTCGCGGTACGCGCGAGCGGCAGGCTCACCTGGCTCGCCGCCGACCACCAGGGCACGGCGCAGATCGCGCTCGACGCGGAGACACTTCAGGCGAGCAAGCGGTTCTTCGATCCGTTCGGCGCCCCGCGCGGTCCGCAGGCGGCCTTCCCCGGGGAGAAGGGATTCATCGGAGGTACGCGGGACGACTCCACCGGGCTGACCCATTTGGGCGCTCGCGAGTACTCGCCCGACCTCGGCCGGTTCGTGTCGGTCGATCCGCTGCTGATCGCAGACGATCCGCAGCAGCTCAACGGGTACGCCTACGCCGCCAACACGCCAGTCGTGATGAGCGACCCGACCGGCCTGGCCGGCAGCTGCCCGGACGGCGTCTGTACCAGGAACACCTGCCAGAACTGCGCCAGCAACCGCCAGTCGCCCGAGGTCAAGCAGCAGCAACAGAGGCAGACGTGGGGCCCGCACTACCGGTCGTTGCAAAACGAGAAGGCAGCGCAGAAACAGGCCCGTGACTACCCGCCCGTCCGACCGATGCCTGTCGCGAACCAACCGCACCGCACCTCCCCGCGCGCCAAAGCCCCCAAGGTCCCCGTGAGGGCACCAAAGCCCGGCCGCAGCAACCCCGCCTTTGACCACGTAGGTGAGGCGCTCAAGGAGGTGATCGAACGTTGGAAGGACGACAACAACATCGGCGGCGCTTCAGTTCGGGATATCAACCCGACGGGCGGTGGGCTGAACTGCGTTCGATGCGCCATCGAGACCGATAAGATGCTTGCCGGGAAGCCAACCTCCGGAGCGCCGGGTGGCGGGCCATTCCCAGTAGACGAAATCACCAACTACTCCAAGCGCCCGTTTCATAAACGTAACATGAACGACATAGTGAGCAACATGGAGAAGTTCGGCGACGGCTCGCGGGCGATCATAGTTGGCGTGCGGAAACCAGGTGAGAGAGGCCACGCCTTCAACGTGGTGAATCAGGGAGGCGTCATCCGGTTCCTGGACGGACAGGCCGGGGGCCGTGCGAATACCAACGACGGTTACACGGCGTTCTACATCACTTTCACGCAGAAGGGCCGCGACTGATGATCTCAATTCATGACGCTCGCCGGATAGCCGAGCAGTTTCTCGACGAAAATGTGCGAGAGCGTTTTGATTTCGAGGTAGTCATCGTGGAGGGGGCAGTTCGCGACGACGGGGCAAAGTGGATCTTCCCATACGACGGTAAGGCGTACGTCGAGCGCGGTGACTGGCAACAGGCGATGGCGGGGAATGTGCCAATTAGGGTGGACAAAGTGACAGGTGTGGCCGAGTTTGCCGCGAAGACGGGCCTCTGACCGTCAGCAGCGGGTTGGCGGGCACGCACCAACGTGCCCGCCAACCGGCAGCCCGGCCTCCCGGTGCAACGAGTCGATGTTCACCGGTACGAGGGCGAGGTGCTGGTGTCGACTTTCTCGTGCTACGTAATGGACCTTGGCACCTTGTGGAGGTTCGCCTCGTATTGGTACGACGGACGCATGACCCGTGGCTACGTCAGGCGAGAGCCGAGGCGGCGAAGGAGTACCTGCGCGGCGTAGGGCTCACGGGAAGGTTCTGGGGCCTGTGACGCACGCTCGCTCATAGCGACGATAGTGCGCGTTGGCGGGGGAGCGGTCATGCGGGAACGGTACGCGGCAGCACCGGATCATGGCGTGGGACGTTGGCCGTTCCGCAGAACGGGGCCATCTCTAGCGAGCCCCTCAGATACCCTGCGGCTCATGGCGTGCCGAGGAATGTTCTTCGCTCTTACAGGTGAGCAGGAAGCTGCCCTGATGGCCACACGTGACGACGCCGAGGTTCGGGCGTTCGTCGAGGAGGTCGAGATGGGCGACTGGGATGGTGAGCCGCTGGACTGCGAGACGGATAAGGCATGGGATGCCATCCATCGCTGTCTGAGCGACGGGACGCTCGGCTTGGGCAGGCGCCTTTCCCCGCTCGATATGGCGGTGCTCGGTGGCGGCCACCACTATGAGGGCGAGGATTACATCGTCGCTCATTTGAAGGCGGGGGAGGTCGCCCAGGTCGCGGCGGCCCTTGAGGCAGTGGACGAGAACTGGATGCGCCAGCGCTACGACCGCATCGATCCCACCGACTACCAAGGCCTGCTCAGCGACGAAGACTTCGGCTATACCTGGGGCTGGTTCAAGCAGGTACGCGACTTCTACCGTCAGGCAGCGGCCATGAACCGCGCGGTCATCTTCACCGTCGATCAGTAACCGCGGTCGTGGCCCAGTCCGCCCCGCGCGACGAGACGGCGGGTCCACGACGACGGCGTCCCCTCGCCCCGGTCGGTCCGCTCGAAATCGATGATGGGCACTGACCTCGCCGGGACCCGGTCGTTCCAGGTCAGCACGCACGTTCCGACCAGTCCACCCGTAGGTCAGCTCGCTCACCGGGCGGCACACCGACCGCCCGGCGCTGCGCACCTCATCGCCACCGGTCGGTCCGGTCCACGGCTCGAGCCGTCCGGTCGGCTGCTCGGCCCGGCACGGCGTGGAGCTTCATCGGGCCGCTCCCCGCCTTACGTGACACGGGCGCCGCGACCGGTCGTGCCGCACAACTTCGTCGGTCCGGTCAGCCGCGGAACCGTGCGCCTGCCGGCGCCGGCCGGACCCACCGTGTCCGCTCCGGCGCCGCCGGACCCGGGTCGGGACTACTCCACGAAGGACGGCCGCCTTTGTAACACGCGCGGTGGCAACTGCGCCTTCTAAGCCACGGCTTGGGCGAGGAGGGCCTCGGCCTTGGCGCTGAGTAGCGGGACGGATGCGACGTCCGATGTGGACAGCAGATCGCGAAGGCGGGCGGCGGCGCCGGGGGTGTTGCCGCCCGCGAGGAGCGCTTCGGCGAGCCGTAGGTTGGCGATGAACACCCCCCGGGGGTCGCCCACCTCGGTCATGAGGCGCAGCGCCTCGCGTGCCTCCGTCATCGCGGCCGGCACGTCGCCGTGCGCGCATTGTAACCGGCTGTGGTGGATGAGCAGCCAGCCGAGGCCGTGCGCGTTGTTGACCGCGTCGGTCACCCCCAGGGCCTGCTCGTACGTCGACTCGGCCAGGTCCAGCTTGCCGAGCGAGATCGCGCAGTCCAAGGTGCGGACCAGCAGAATCCGCTGGGCCTCGGTGTCCGACAGTGTCCGAGCGCGGTCCAGCGCCGCCTCCAATAGCGGCAGCGCCTCGGCCGGCCGGTCGCCGAGGACCAGCGTGTCGGCGTGCGTGCGCAGCGCCAGCACGATGTCGTCCGGATCGCCGGTCGCGTACGCGATTTCGGTCGCCTCCTCCGCGTACATGTGTGCCGGCCGCCCTTGGAACATCCGGGCGAACGCGAGCCCGGTAAGGCTGTGCACGAGCTCGTGGCTCAGCCCCAGGCGGCGAAACACGGTCACTGATTCCTCGAACTCCGTGGCGGCCTCGTCGAGGCAAAGGGAGAGCACGACGTCCGCTCGGCTGCTCGCCTGCCGGCTGGCGACCCGCTCGTCCCCAGCCGCGCGGGCTGCGTCTCGGATGATCGCGCGGACCCGGACGATCTGCTCGTACCCGCCACGGACGGACAGCGGCGGGATGATCAAGTCTGCCAGCAGTGCCGCCTTGTCGTAGCAGCCCAGCTGGCACGCCTGCGCCATGGCGTACAGGAGCTGGCTGCGCTCGGTGTGCAGCCACGCGCTCGGGTCGGCGGTGAGGCCGGCGATGTCCACCGGTCCGGCGCAGATGCCGTCCGGCAGCCGGTCTGGCGGTAGCCCGTCCTTCCGCACTACCCGGAGGTGCACGCTGTGCGCCAGTACGAGATACGTGTCCAGGAGCCTCTGGTAGGCGGCCCTGGTCGCCTCCTCGTCCTCGCGGCTGGCCAGCTCTCGGGCGAACAGCGCGACCAGGTCGTGTGGCCGGTACCGGAGCTGGCCGGTCGGGTCGAGGCCGACCGGCTCCAGCAGCCCGGCGGCCATGAGCTGCTCGACGGCGCGTTCGCCATCGCCGCCATCGGTGATGGCACCGAGCGTCCAGGCGGCGAATGATTCGGTGGGCAGCAGACCCATTCGGCGCAGCGCTAGCTGGATCGGGCCGGCGAGCCCGCCGTAGCCGACCGCCAGCTCCGAGCGGACCGCCAGATCGCCCACGGTCAGCTCGTCGAGGCGCCGATGCTCGTCGCGCAGTCGCTCCGCCAGCGTGCGCAGCTTTACGGTCGGCCGGGGCTGGAGGCGTGCGCCGATGATGCGCACGGCGAGCGGGAGACGGCCGCACAAGTCCACCAGCTCCTCCGCGACCGGCCGTTCACCCGCGACGCGGCCCGGATCGAGGATCCGGCTGAGCAGCGAGACGCCCTCCGCGACCGAGAACGGCCGCAGGCGGTGGCGATCGGCCGCCGGAAGCTCGTCCAATGACCGCCGGCTGGTGACGAGGACGGCTGAGCCGGCCGTGCCGGGCAGTAGCGTTGCCACCTGCTTGGCATCGGCAGCGTCGTCGAGCACGATCAGCATCCGGCGGTCGGCCACCCGCGCGCGGAACGTCGCCGCCCGCGCCTGCGCGGACAGCGGCTGAGCCGCCGGAGGCAGCCCCAGCGCGTACAGCAGCTCACCCAGTACCTCGGAAACGTCCCGCGGCGCCGGGCCGCCACCGCCGAGGTTGACGTAGAGCTGACCGCCGGGAAACTGGTCCCGCACGCGGTGCGCGACATGCACGGCGAGCGCGGACTTGCCCACGCCAGCCACCCCGCTCACCACGACAATGGGTACCGTCGCCTGCTTGCCCTTCCCGGCCAGCGAGCACGCGATCCCCGCCGCCTCCTCCGCCCGCCCGACGAAGTCGCCGATCGCCGGCGGTAGCTGGCACAACGCGGGCGGGTTCGGTGGCGCGCCGTCGCGGGTGTCCTCGTCCATGTC
This sequence comes from Micromonospora sp. CPCC 205371, assembly GCF_026130045.1. Classification (GTDB taxonomy): domain Bacteria; phylum Actinomycetota; class Actinomycetes; order Mycobacteriales; family Micromonosporaceae; genus Phytohabitans. The sequence goes on along the minus strand of NZ_JAIBNX010000011.1, from coordinate 26,736 downwards.
TTCACCGAGCAGGATCGCCTGGTGTACGCCGCGCAGCTCAGGCCCGGGGTCGACGCCCAGTTCGGTGCGCAGCAGCGCCGCGGCGTCCCGGTACACCTCCAGCGCCTCGGCCTGCCGTCCCGACCGGTAGAGCGCGCGCATCAGGTGCGCACGCAGCCCTTCCTGGAACGGGTACGCCGTGGCGAGCGCGCGCAGCTCCTCGACCACCGCGCGGTAGTGCCCGAGCGCGAGCTCCAGGGCGAACCGGCGCTCAGCCGCCTCCAGGCACCGTTCCTGTAGCCGCGGTACCTCGTCGCGACGCAGCGGCGCCGAGTCCACATCGAACAGGATCGGACCGCGCCACAGCGCGGTCGCCGCCCGCAACGACTCCAGCGCGGCCGCCCGGTCGCCGCGCCCCAGGGCCACCCGCGCGTTCTCCATCCGCTGGTCGAACTGCCGCAGGTCGCAGGAGTCTGGCGGCGGCTCGATGACGTACCCGCCGCTGCGACTGTGGATGGCGACGTCGGTGCCCAGCAGCCGGCGCAGCCGGGTGACGTATGTCTGGAGAGCCGGTCGCGCGTCGGCCGGTGGGTCCTGGTCCCAGAGCCGGTCGACGAGCACGCTCACCGGCACCACGCGACCCGCGCGCAGCAACAACGAGGCCAAGATGATCCGGACCTTCATCGCGGAGATGACGACAAGCACGCCATTCCGCTGTACCTCCAGATCCCCCAAAAGCCGGAATTGGATGACAGCCGCCACTGGCCCCCCTCGGGCGGTAGGTGCATCGGCCCCACAGCGCCGACGACTCGACGATCCTAGAGGTCGTCGCTTTCAAACCCCTTACACTTCCCTGCCACGGCATCAGGACCACGTTTCTATAGTTCCGGCGATGAACATGGAGAAGGTCCGGCAGGCGTATACGTCCATAGCGGAGCTCTACATCGAGCAGTTCGGCACAAGCCAGCAGGTTCATCGGGCGACATCTGGCGAGCCGGCCTGGCACGGTGCTCGATCTGGGGTGCGGGCCGCCACATCACCGGTTACCTTCGTTCGCTGGGCGCCGACGCGACCGGGATCGACATGGTCCCCGAGTTCATCGCCCGTCCGCCGGCGACCCACCGGAGCGTCGAGTAGATGGCCTGGAAGAGCCGGTGGGTGCGGCTGACCACGCCCCGCCGCCCAAGGCGAACGCCGGGATGAAGGCCACCCCGACCAGCCAGCCCGCCAGTTCACCGACGTCCGAGACCTCGTACTGGGCCACCGTGGCCCAGGCCCGCGATCGAGCAGTCGGCCCGGCGTAGCAGCGTGGTTTCGACGCCACCGCGAGCTTGACCGCTGTGACACGATCGTGCGAGGGTCAGCGGCGAAGCCGCCAGCGCGACAAGGGGAACCGGGGCGACCCCGGCGCAGGGCATGCTTTCCAGACATCAGGCGCACGAAACGAAGAGTGGCAAAGAACGCTCTCATCGTCACTGGCGCTGCCGCGCCTCCTTCGCCCTTGCCGCAACCCGTTGATCTGGGGCATCGCCGCCCGTTACACGAGGTCGAGCGAGTCGGTGTCGCCGCTGCGAACCATCCAGCGAGCAAACGAGCCTATTCTCCCGCAGGCCATGCAGCGCTCGGCGGTGGCCAGCGAACGGATACCGACCCATCGGCATACAGCGAGAAGCCAGCAGCGACGTTGAGATCCTCCTCCTCGCACACACAAACCATGATCTGGATGCCTATGTCGGACCAGTAGTCGCCGCTACCGGCGACGAAGTGCTCGCTGCCACAACGACGGCAGGTCCGACGCATCGTGCCGCCGTTTGTGCGTAGTCACGCGGGCACCACCTAGTGGTTCACCTGCCCCGAGAGGCGGTCGGCGAGTTCGGTGAGTGTCGTGGCGACCCTGTCCCTGTTGCCGACCACCAGGTACGCCCGGTATTCCAGCCGCGTGATGCCGCCCGCGCCGACGCCGGCTGCGGGCGTAGTGATCTGCACGGTGTAGTCACCAAAGTAGGCCTTGTACGGCTCCGGCTCGCGGCTCATCGTGTAGTAGTACCCCCCCGCTGGGCCGGTAGATCCCCAGACAGTACGCACCGTCGGCCGTGCATCGCACCGGCGCCTCGAGGCTCGCCTTGTTGCCGGCAAACACGGTCAGCCGCCCACTTACCGGATCGTGCAGGTACGTGGCGGTGAAGTCGCGCTGCATGTACGCCACGAGCACGGCGCTGAAATTCGCGTGCCACACGTCCTCGGAATCCAGGGTCGCGCTCAGCTCGATGACGTTGTCCAAGCCGGCGAGCCCGTGGTCCGGCGCCATCCGGACCGTGGTTTTCAGCCAGTACGGCGATAGCCCAAGCGAGTACGGCACCCGGTTGGGTTGGTAGTCGACCGACCGACAGTCCGCCCAGCCCGGCTCCGGATCGTCGCGCTCGATGTAGTTCGCCAGTCGCGAACCTGTTGTCACCGTCGCACCGCTGCGGGACATCTGGTAGAGCGCGCTTGTGCTCGGCCCGTGGTACGGCGGCGGATGATCCTTGTCGTCCAGGCGGCTGCCGGCCTGCGTCGGGTTGTAACACTCCGACGCCTCGCCGCCAGCCTGCCACGCATGGAACGCATACTGCAGCGCGCTTCCGTGCCCACCGCTGCCGATGTACTCCTTATCGCCGACCTTCACCGAGGCTATCGCCCCGGCCAACGCGGTCGAGGTCGTCACCGAGACCGGCACACGCCCGTCCACCAGCGCCGACACCGTCACGTCCGCGAAGGTACGGTTCCAGTTCCATTGCGATGACAAGCACGACCGGTATGTGAGCACGAAGTCGTAGTACACCGGATCACGCGGATCCTGGCTAGCCGGCACCGACGGGCAGGACTCCGCGACGGCAGGTCCTGTCGCAGATAGCTCGGCGCTCACATTCGGCAACGGCCCGAACACGAGGGTCAGCAACGCCAGCGCGCCGGCGGTGGTAAACGTCAAGCGGGACCGTCGCATCAACACTCCAAAGCAAGGGGACGGGCCCACCAGAGACGACGCTGGCGACACTGTCGGTCGCGATCTGGTGCGCAGCCGTTGGCACGCGGCAGTTGTTCAGCGCCGGTCGGACCATCCACACCCTAAGGTTGCTCGCTGACGCCGCGCTTTCGTATCGCTTGCACCCCTGGCGCGACAGCGGTGCCGGGCGCCGCGCCGCGGCGTTCGCCGCAGCGCGGCCTGCGCGTCTCGGAGATCATGTCGGATGATCATGCGGTGAGCTGGCCTGTGCCAAGTAGACGAAGACGAACCGGGCAGTCCCGGCTCGGACTGGCGCTTCAGCAAGATTATGGCGCCGCTCGATGTCCCAAGGATCATGTCATCGGTCGAGTCCCGTGACGTGCGGCTCGACATGCGCGACGAGACAGGCAAGGCCCAGATTTCGGTGAAGGTTGCACTTCTGATGTAGGAGAGCGCTCCGTCGCTCGGGCAAGACGAGCAATCACTGATACTGATCCACTGAGACTCGCCAAGTCCACCGGGACGAAAGTTCACCCAGCCGGAGGACACCGGCGGCCACCCAGGCCACGCCGCCCGAGAATCCGCCAAAGACGACCATGCGCACACCGGGAACTGCCGGCCTCGCAGGGACCGGACCTCTCGCTAGTCGGCGACTCGCTCGCCGATCACGGGCTCCGTAGGGGGCCCTGCCCATCTGTCGCTGAAAGTGCCAACAACGACTGAAAGCCGCACCGGGTTGTGTCTGGCAGTTCCGGGGCGTCCGGTGAGGCGACGAAGCCTGGCTCTTTTGCGTTTCCGGACAGGGAATCAGTACCACCTGCACTGAGCGGCGAATAGTTGACATCCTCGCCCGGTCGTGTCCGTGGCCGACGCTCGTCCTGTGACGTGGGCTACCGCGGTCTGCTGGTGTGGGCGTGCTGCGCGCCGTTGGCGCCGTTCGGCGAGTCCGCGCCGGTGCCGGCGCGGAACTGCTCCAGGTACCGGCGGACGGTGCGTTCCGACGTGCCGACCTCCTTCGCGATGGTGGTCGGGTGCCTGGTCGGGTCTCTGTGGTAGGCGTCGATGACCGCTTTCCTGGTGGTGCCGCGCCGTCGACGTTGGCGGGCGTCGTCGCCAGGGCCGCCGTCGTCGTCGCTACCGTCGTCACGATGCGGTTCGTCGGCGCTGTCCGGGTCGCTGGGAGCCTTCGAGGATTCCTCACCAGCGGTCGCGTCATGCACGGCCGGGTTGTGGTGGGCTGCCTGCTTCGGCTGGTCGCTCGACGCACGATCGGCAGGATCGGCCGCCGGTGGGTGGTCGACAGTGGTGTCGCCGACCGGTACGGCGTTCGCTGGCGTGCTGGCCGGGGATACTGCTGCCGGTGGTTCGGTGGCCGGCAGTGCCGACGACCGTGTCCGCTGCGGTGCGGACGGTGCTGGGCGCGGGAATTGCCGTAGGCGCAGCTGGCCGGACAGTTCTAGCAGGCTGATGCTGGCCACGACGACGAGTCCGTCGACCGAGACGGGGAGCAGGTAGGCGGACAGGCCGGTCTCGCCGTAGCGGGCCGCGACGCCGACCATGTGCCAGTAGGAGACCCAGGCGGCGATGCCGGCGATAGTGGTGGTGGCGATCAGTCGGGCGGCGGCCAGCAGCTTGCGGTGGACCGGGACGCGGGAGATGAGTTCTACGGTGAGCAGCAGCGCCACCGGCGGCCAGGCGGCGATGGCCTGGCTGATCAGATGCGGTTGAGCGTGCAGGACGTTCGCGGTCACGGAAGCGGCCACGCCCAGGAGCAGGGTGGCGCGGACCGCCCACCGGATCCGTTTGAGGCCGCGGACGGCGGCCGTCGTGTCGGCCCAGTGCTCGGACCGCCACGTCCGGGCGGCGGCGGGTAGGGTGACGGCGCTCATGCGGCGGCGCCCGGGTTGCGGCGGATGCGGCCGCGCACGTCGTCGGTGAGCGCGCCGGCGAGTTCGCTGGTCTGGTCGGTGGGTTCGGTGTCGAGTTCTTCCAGCCGGCGTGTCAGCTCGGTGAGCCTGGCGGCGATCGCGTCGATGTCGTCGAGGTCGGCGTGCCGGCGCATCGCCGCCTGGTACAGCTCCTCGGCGTAGGGGTCGTGCGCGATCGCGGCGTCGAGCACGGCGAGGGCCTGCTCCGGTTGGTCGTGCAGCGCGTCCGCCAAGGCGAGGTGCGCGTCAAGGGCTTGCCTGCGGACGGCTTCCCGGTACGGTTCTGCCCACTCGTAGCGGGTTCCGTCGGCGAACGGGCCGTGGTATGCGGCGACGGCTTGCCGGAGCGCCGTGACCCGGGCGTCACCGGTGGCGGTTTCGGCTGCGGCGAGCGCTTCCCGCATGCGCCACAGGTCGACGTCGAGGGTGTCGCGGTTGAGCTGGTACCGGTGCCGTGGGTGGGTGATGTAGGTGGCGGGCCCACCGGTTCGCCGCAGGGCCAGGCGCAGGGCGTAGACGTAGGTGTGGATGCGATTGGGTGCCTTGGACATGGCGGCGTCCGGCACCAGGTCCTCCTTCATGGCATCGATGGTGGCGCCGCCGTCGCGGGCGATCAGGTACACCAGTAGTTCCATGGCTTTGGCGCGCAGCGGCTGTTCCGGGTCGGCGCCGATGATCCTCGGCTGGCCGAGGACCCGCACCGCGACGACGCCCGGCCCTTTGGCAGCACCGTCATCGACTTCGCTGTCCTCGGGGTCCTGACTGTCCTCGCTGTCCGGTGGGGAGGCCGCCGGTCCTGCGGTGTCCGGCCCGGCCGTTCCAGCCACGGCCGGCGGGGTTCGCGTTGCGTCCGCGGCCGGTGCGGCATCGGTGAGCGGGTCGGTGGCGGGCTCGGGGGCGGTGTCGGCGGTGGGCTGGTCGCTGTCGTCTGTGGGCGTCGCCGGGTGGGCGCCGGCGGCCGGGGTGCGGGGCGGCGGCTGGGGCAGGCCGGTGTGGGACTCGGCGAGCGTGGGCAGCAGCGCTGCGGTCTCGGCCGCGGTGATGACTGTGAGGCGGCCGACGTCGGCGGGATGGCTGGGGGAGGCTTCGCCTTCGGCCGGGGTGGTGGTGCCGTCGCCGGCCACGACGACGGTGTTGCCGTCGGGCCACGGGCCGAGCAGGACCCCGTGGATGTCCAGTCGCTGCCCCTGGCTCAGCAGCGCGGCGATGCGGGCCCGCTCGTGCGGGACGGTCGCGTCCGAGACCAGCAGGATCGGCGGCAGCGGTTCCTCGTCAGGGTCGGCGTCGCGCAGGTCTGCGACGGAGTCGACCTCGTGCCCGTACACCAGGCGGGTGCGGTGCAGGGTCTGCTCCTCCAGCAGTTCCAGGGCCTCGCTCAGGTCGCTGGTAACGGTCAACCTGGGTGTGTCCGGCACGTTGACGGCGGCGGCGCCGAGCAGGGTGGCCAGGGCGGCGGCGGGCAGCACCACACTGCTGCGCCCGTGCGGGTCGTCGATGCCGCCGGCGGCGAGCGCGGAGGCGAGCAAACCGCGCGCTGCGGCTTCCGCGCCGGGGCCGGTCAGCCCCAGCCCGGCCGGGGGCCACGCGGTGAGCATCGGGTTGCCGAGGGCGGGCAGGTTCGGTACTGCCTCCGTCTGTTCCTCGTTCTGCTCCTGCTCCTTCTGCTCCTGCTCCTGCTCCTTCTGCTCCTGCTCGGCGGCGTTGTCGAGCGGGTTGCCGGCGGTGTCCGTGTCGTCGTCGAGGGTGTCGACCACGTCGTCGGGGTCGTCGAGCAGGTGGTCCAGGCTGGCCTGCTCGTGTGGCGTCCGGGCGCGCAGGCCGCGCCGTACCTGGGTCACCACGTCCGGCATCGGCGCCAGGTCCGGGTCGTCCAGGGATGCGTGGGCGCTGGGCGGGCGTGGGGTGTAGCGGCGTCGACGCAGCCGCCACACCAGGGCCGCGGCAGCGGTGATCGCTGCGGCCAGGCCCAGGTCCATCCAGCTGCCACCGGGCAACGAAAGACCTGGCTCGGCGGTGCGCCCGTCCTGACCGGGCCGGGCTGTTGATGCCGGAGGGTGGGAGGGCACCCGGCGGTCCGGCCGCGTGCCGGTCTGCGGAAGTTGTGTGGCCGATGGTGTCTGGGCGGCCACACCATCGTCGCCCGGTGACACCGGCGTTGACGTTTCGGCGTCATTGGGGTTGTGCGGCATATCGGGTGCCGGCGTTGGCGGCGGCGACGGACGCGTCGGGGTTGTTCCCGGCGAAGGCTTGGCGTCGACGGGCAGGTGAAGGTCCCAGCCGGGGTAGATCAGGTCGCAGTCGCGCAGGCTGCCGCCGACCTTCGGGAAGTGTCGGTGCTGGTTCAGGGTGCAGATCTCCAGCCATCGGCTGGGGGTGCCCAACCGTTGTTGGGAGATCTTCCACAGGGTGTCGCCGCGTTCCACGATGTGCTGGTGGCCGACGGCGCCGACGTGAATGGTCGCCGGCGCCTGCCGCGCGGTGCCCGCCCCGGCCATGGCGGCGTCGATCACGGCGCTGCCCCCAGGCGTGTTGTCGACGGTGGCCGTGGTGTCACCGGTGTCCGCTGCCGCAGCGCCGGTTTGGGCGGCGCCTACGGTGGCCGTGCCGACCAGGGTGGCGGTCAGCAGTTGTGCAGGTTGTGGGAGTTGGAGCCGGGGGCGGCGCCGTCGTCGTGCCAGCCACCGGTACCCCTCGACGACCGCGACCGTGGCCAGCAGCAGCCACAGCAACCAGCCGGCCCAGACCGCCATAGCGATGACCGACAGTTCGGCGAAGGGTTCCTCAAGCCAGGCGGTGATCTGTGCGTGGGTGGGCAGTGTGGCGGGCAGCGGCCAGCCGGCCACCCGGATCAGCGCGGCCGGCAGGCCGAGCAGTAGCAGGATCACCCAACCATCGACTGGCGCTGGCCGCCGCATACCCGCCCCTTCCCCGCGTTCGGGTGGCTGTTGTGGACGGCTCGACGCTATGGCGGGCACGGTACGCCGCGGCAGGTATACGGGTCTCACAAGACCTGACACGAACCTCACACGGTCTTACAAGCCCTGGTCAGCGGCGTGTTGCAGGCCGGCGGCGGCGAGCGTGCGGGTGTGCTGCTCGCGTAGCGCGGCGACGGCGCGGTGCTGTCCGGCGGCGGTCAGCGCGGCGACCGCCTGCCGGTGCAGGTGCTGGTTGCCGGGGGCGGTGTGGGCGGCGGCCTGCCACAGCTGTGCCGCCTGCTCAGGGTGGTCGGTGGCCAGCGTGGTGTAGGCGTCGATGACCTGCCGGCGTACCGCTTCGCGTAGCGGGGCCAGCCATTGCCAGTCGTGACCGGCTGCCAGCTCTCCCCGGTACAGGTCGATGAGCCCGCGTAGTGCGGTGTCCCGCTCGGCGGGGCTGGGTGCGGTGACGGCCTGCCCGGCGGCGGCCAGCAACTGTCCCACGTCGGTGTGGACGGCGGTGTGGTCGAGGACGTACTGCTCTCCGGTGCGGGTGATGACCTCGCGTCCGCCGGTGGCCTCGCGCAGGATCTTGCGCAGGTGGCTGATCGTGGTGTGGAAGCCGCCCGCTGCGGCGTGCGGTCGCAGGTGCGGCCACACCGCGGCGGTCAGCTGAGCGGTGGTGGCGCCGGCCGGGTGCAGGGCAAGGAAGGTCAGGATCTGCACCGCGGCGGTACGGCTGATCGGCACCGGCTGGCCGTTGACGGTCACGCCGACCCCGCCCAGCAGCCGCAGCCGGATCGGTGCACCCGGCCGGTCGGCGGCTGCCGGCACCACTGGTACAGGCCGTGGTTGGGTGGGGGTTTCGTCGCTGCGGAGGGCGGCGAGGCGGAGCAGGTCGGCCGCCGCAGTGCCGGACAAGGTGCACAGCCGCCCGGCGGCGCTGGTGGTGCCGTCGGACTGGATGTGCCAGGTGGTCGCGTGCGGCCACGACCCGAGCAGGACCCCGGTGACATGGTGGCCGGCGCCGAGCAGCAACAGTGCGGCCAGCCGGCGGCTCAGCCGTCCGTCGGCTGGGGGTGTGGTGAGGATGGTGACCGGTTGGCGGGGGTGCCCGCCCGCGACCGGGGCGGGCACGCCCACCCCGCCCGCCCCCCCGCCCCCCCCCCCTAGCCCTGGCCCCCCATCGCCGGCGCCGGCGTCGGCGCCGAGCAGGGTTCGCAGGTCATCGGCGGTGGTGACCACGCGCGGCCGATCGACGGGACGGTGGCCGAGCAGCAGCGCGATCAGCGTGCCGCGGGCGGCCGCGGCAGCGCCTGGGCCGGTCCAGCCGACCCCACCGGGTGGCAGGTCGTTGACCAGTGGTAGATCGCCCAGCCCGGCCGGGTGCCCGGCGTCTGCGAGCGCGGCCTGCACGACGCGGGCCGCCTGCGGCAGTGGGGCCAGGTCGCCGTCCAGCCGCTGTACGGCGGCCAGTGGCCGGGGCAGGTAGAGGCGGCGGCGGCGCCACCACACCAGTGCCGCCGCGGCGTTGACCGCCTCGGCGACCGGTGTGGGCAGCCAGCCGCCGTCCGGCACCGTCACACCCGCATCCGCCGCGCCCTGCTGCACCCCGGCCTTGTTGTCCAGAGTGGACGTCGCGGTGATGGCGGCCGGTGGCGTGTCGGATACGGCACCGGATGTGGTGGTGACCGCGACGGCGCCTAGCATCCCCCCGGCCAGGCCCTGCATCGGGGTGGGCAGCGGCAGCCGGGGCAGGCGGGCCAGCCACCGCACCGCCCGCCGCAGCCGCAGGATGAGGTGGGCCACGGCGGCGTAGACAAGGACGGCCCAGAGCAGCCACGCCACAATCGAGACGGCGCCGATCAGCAGGTTGCCCGCGAACGGCTCTTCCAGCCACTGCTGCCACTGCTGCCGGTCCGGCCACCGGGTCGGCCACGGCCATCCCACCAACTGCACCAACACGATCGGCACACCGACCAGCAGCATCAGCGCACCGACCGCGGAACGCATCCGTCCCAGCATCGCCGGTTCAGCTACCGGGGAGCCAGCGGTGGGTAGGCCGGTGCCACAGTTGCCAGAGCCGGTGCGCCCACCACACCGTCACCGCCATGATCCAGATGAAAGCGAGGACACCGGTGGTCGTCACGTCCGTGATCAGGGCGGTGAATCCGGCCAACGGCACCGCCACAATGATCCGCCACAGCAGCGGCTGCACCAGTGCGCAGGCGGCGCCGACCCCGATCAGCAGCCCGCCGAACCGGTACAGGCCCTGGGTCAGCAGCGACTCGTGGTACCAGTTCCAGTGCATGTACTCGACCAGGATCATGCCGGTCGCGCCGGGAATGATCGAGGCGATCGGGAACCGCAGCCAGCCGTGCCAACCCGCCGACGGTCGTCTGCCCCACCGGGCCGCCAGCAACGCCACCACGACCACGACCGCGACCAGCGGCAGCTGCGGCAACAACGCCCACCGCAGGTATGGGTTGTACGGGGCGGTCATGTACACCGAGCCGGCCACCGCGTACAAGGCGGAGATCGCCATGCCCATCCCCGCCGCGACCAGCAGCCCGCCGCCCATCTGCACCCCGTCCGAGCCGGCCTGCCGCCCAGAGTCCGGTTGGAGCGGCAGCACCGACGCCAACAGCGCCGCCGCGCACAAACACGCCAGCAACGCCATCGTTGACGCCATAGCCAACGCACCCCAGTTCAACCGGACCTGGAACGCCCCACCGCTAGCGAACCGGTCGTCCCAGATCGGATAATTCCACTGCGTCCGATACCGGTTCTCCACCAGCAGAAACTGCACCAACACCAGCACCGATCCAACCCCGGACACCGCCAGGCTGGCCAGCCTGCGAAGCGGCGGCAACGGCGGTCCCGCATCCAACGCAGCCGCTTCCAGGCTGCCAGCGGCTGGGCCGGACGCCTGCGCCGCGCCGAGGACCGCCGCCGCGGGCTCCGAGACCACGGTGACCGGCCGTCCGACCGCCTCACCGATCACCGACGCGGCCGGCGGCATCGCCGCGCCACCCCCGGCAAGGAACACTCCACCAACCTGCTCCGGGGCCAGTTCGGCAGCGGCGATCGCCTCCACCGTCAACACCCCGGCCCGCTCCAACACCGGCTGGGCCACCGAAAACAGTTGGCTGGCCGGCAGCACCATCGGCGGGCGCGGCGCCGGCAAACCGATCGTGGCCGTCGGCTGCGCCGACAATGTCTCCTTCGCCGCCCGCGCCGCAGACATCAGCTCCCAGCGCACACCGGGGTCCTGCCCGTCCGGCGAAGGCTGCCCGTCCAACCGGGCGGCTAGCAACTCGTCGATGCGCTGCCCACCGGCGTCGCGGTCATCCAACGTGGACAACACCTCGAACCCGGCCGGCCCGCGCCGCAGCACGCTCGCCTCCACACCTCCACCCAGGTCGCACACCACCAGATAGGAGCCCACCGGCAGCTGAACGCCGCTGGCGGCCAGATGGTCAGCGACCGCGACCGGCGCCGGGACCAGCCTCACATCCGCAAGCCCCGCCCGGCGGGCCGCCTGCCGCAACCACATGCCCCGCCGTGGACCCCACGCGGCCGGCACCACCAGCCGCACATCATCCACCGGACCACCGGCCACCCGCACCGCCTCATCCAGCACCCGGCGCAGCGTGGCGGCCACCAGATCCGCTACCGGAACCTGAACGCCCGCCAAGGTCAGCGAATCCTCGCCCGCCCGGCGCAGCGGTGACGGCTCAAACCCCTCCGGTGCCGCCGCCGCAGCCAACAAGGCCTGCTGACCGGTGGCGACCTGCCCGTCCGGCGAGACGTGAACCGAACTGGACAGCCACGGCCACCCGTCCCACCGCAACGGCAGCCACCCGCCAGGCCACGCCAACACCGCCGCCGTGGACACGCTTCCGTAGTCGACCGCCAGCCGAAGCTCCCCGGGACGCATAGACCACAGTCTTACCACCCGTCACAACCCACCGTCACCCCAAAATCACCGAGAGAGGCTGAGCATGCGATCCGCATGCCGGATACCGTCCGCCGCCGTCGCCGCCTGAACGCAGACTCCTTCCGGCCAGCCCTCGATCCGAGCGACTGCCACGAGCTCCACACGCCCGTCGAGTCATCCTCGATGACGCTGGACGTCTCGGCCCGCCGCTACACGTGGTAGCCGCAGATCACCGCCCACGCCTGCGGCGGCAGGCTATCCAGGTGCTCACTGGCCGCCACCGCGTACTCGTAGGGGTCACCGTCGTTGGTGTCGAGCCACCGACCATCCAGGGTGACCATCGAGTACGCGGCGGTCGCCCACGCCCGGGCTCGGGCCACGTGGTCTTCTGGAAGCGGGCCGAGCTCATCGTCGAGCCGCCACAGGATGTCCAACCGACGTGCGATGGCGACCCGCGGCTGAGCCATGAACGCGTCGGAAGCCTGCTCGTTCGACAGTTCGCCGTCGGCCACCAACCGGTGCCATACCGGCAACAGTGTCGGTTCCGGGGTGCTGGCACGGATCTTGTCCCAGTATTCGCGCTCCCAGCGCGCCTTCCGCTCGGCGAGCTCGCGCATGCCCTGAAGGTCCAGCAGGTGAAGCGGTCCACCGTCACAAAGTCCGTACCACGGATCGATCAAGGTTGTGGTGTCGGCGTCGGCGGTGTGCCGGAAACGGAACCTCTCCCGGCCCATCCACCAGCCCTCCCACCGAGAGTCGCGGCTCCACGTGCAAATGCGGTACGCGTCCCCGTTCTCGTCCACCCAGATCAGATCGCCGTCATCGGCGCAGTCCTGGTTGGCGACCTCGGCGACCTGCCGCCAGGTTGCGTCCTCAGTGGCAGGCCGCCCGCCGATAAGCAGGCCACACCGGTTGGCGTACCCGACCGCACTGCCGGTCAGGTACTCCCGCCACGGCGGCACATCCACGTGCTCACTCCACGGCACCATCGCATCCCGCAGACGATCCTCGATCGATCCAAGATCACCCCGCGGAACGCACACGATCACGTCGTAGTGCCCCACAATCCCATCGTCGCAGCAAAAAATAGACCCAACCAGCGGATATATGCCGCCAACATGCCACCTGACTGTTCGCTGCCGCCGGTCCAGCGCACGGCTGATGCAGCGGCCGCAGCGGGCCGGTTGGCCGGTGGAGTACGAAACCGTCCCCCAAGAACCTCGAGTATCGCGGCTACGCCGGACCTGCACGGCGCACGGTGGGCCGCGCCGACCAGGGCAGCAGCCTCGACGGCGATGTCCCCGGATCGCGACGTCGGTAGCCGCCTGGACCTGTCCCGGCCGCCGCGCGTGGAGATCGCCGCACCGCTCACCCCCGCCGGGGCCGAGGCGTACAGCGAGATCACCAGCGATCTACCCGCCGCTGACGTGATCGCGGAGCTGAACCGGATGCTCATCGACGGACGTGCACGCGCCATGGGCGCATCCGCCAACGATGCGTCCCCGCGCCCCAAACGCCAGGCCGTCATCGAGAACGCCGGGAGCGCGGGGGACGCCGAAGACACGACGCCGGCGCTTGCTCATCCCTGATCCGGCGGGCGGAGGTCCATGCTGCAGGCGCACTCCAGGCTGTCCAGTGCTGACTCGAGTTGCTGGTCGCGCTCATGGACGTCCCGGACGGCTCTCATCGGGTGAAGATCTCTCGGCTCAGGCCGTCGATTGTGGAGTGATGAGGCCGGACTCGTACGCGTGGATCACGAGGTGGACGCGGTCGGTCATGTCCAGCTTCGCGAGCAGCCGGCTGACGTAGGTCTTGACGGTTGCCGGGCCGATCCGCAGCCGTGCCGCGATGTCCGCGTTGGACAGTCCCGCGGCGACCAGGTGTAGCACGTCGGCTTCGCGGTCGGTGAGTTCGATGGTTGGCCGGGCCGAGACGGTTGACGCCGGGTCGGGCATTGTGCCGAAGACCTCGATGAGCCTGCGGGTGATCGCCGGGGACAGCAGCGCGTCGCCGTTGGCCGCCACCCGTACTGCCCGTAGGAGTTCCTCCGGTGGCGTGTCTTTGAGCAGGAACCCGACCGCGCCGGCGCGTAGCGCGCCGAAGACGTATTCGTCCAGTCCGAAGGTGGTCAACATGACGATGCGTGTTGCGGCGCAGGCCGGGTCGGCGGTGACGCACCGGGTTGCTTCGATGCCGTCGAGCACGGGCATCCGGACGTCCATGAGCACGACGTCGGGGCGGGTGGCTCGGATGAGGCGCACCGCCTCTTCGCCCTGCCCGGCTTCGCCCGCCACGCGCACGCCGGGCGCGCCGGCCAGCAGCGCGACGAAGCCCGCGCGGACGAGGTCTTGGTCGTCAACGACCACGACGGTGATGGGTTCGCCGGTTGGATCGGTCATGCGGCCGCCTCTCGTTCGCTGGTCCGCAGCACGGCGCGTACCCGGAATCCTCCGTCGTCGCGCGGTCCTGCGTGCAGTGTGCCGCCAAAGAGCGCGACGCGTTCGCGCATCCCGGCTAGCCCGTACCCGCCGGTCCCCCAGGGGGAGGGCCCGGGGCCGTCGTCGTCGATCTGCACGACGACGTTGCCCTGGTCGGCCTCGACGAGCACGTGGGCGGCGGCGCCGGGGGCGTGTTTGCGCACGTTGGTGAGGGCTTCCTGGATCAGTCGGTACGCGGTCAGTCGCAGACTGTCCGGTGTGGACTCGACGGCTGGGTCGACGGTGAGTTCGATCGGGCCGTGCGCGGCGCGGTGGGCGGAGGCGAGCAGACCGAGTTCGGCGAGGCCGGGGGACGGGCGCAGCCCGCCGGTGCCATCCGGCGTGCCTTCTTCCGCGGTGGCTGCGTCCGTCCCGAGGGCGCCGAGCATGCGGCGCAGGTCGTCCAGGGCTGTGCGGCTGGCCTGCTCGATGGCGACCAGCGCCGCACCGGCGGGGTGGGTGACCGCGGGGTGCTCGCCGAGCTGATGGCGGGCGACCGCGGATTGGACGGCGATGGCGGTGAGGGTGTGAGAGATGACGTCGTGCAGCTCCCCGGCGATGCGCACCCGCTCGGCGAACGCGGCGCGCTCGGCGGCCAGCGCGCGGGTCCGTTCGGCTTCTCGTACGCGCAGCTGCGCATGGTGGCGGTCCTGCCGCCAGCGCCGCACGATCAGCCCGAGCCCCCAGGGAATCAACGCACTAAGGCCACCGAGCCCCGCCGTGTAGTCGTAGCCCGGCGGTGCGAGGACCGCCAACGCCGCCTCCCAGGCGACCATCAACCCAAGACCGGCTGCCGCGGCCGGGAACGATCGCCAGGCCGCGACCGTGTAGGGGGCGAGGAAGGCGCAGGACCACCCCCCGTTGTATTGCGCCCCCGTCGCGGCGACGCCGGAGCCCCCCCCCGACGTCCCCGCCAGCACGGTAAACGGCCACCGCCGCCGGACAGCCAGCGGCAGGCTCGACGCCATCAGCAACACGATGAGGCCGGCCGTCGGCGGCGGGTAGTCGCGGTTGACCGACGGGTCGTCGACGTACGCGTTGCTCACGGCGAACGCGGTGAGCGCGACGGCGACCGCGGCGTCGACCAGCGACTCGCGTACACCCGATGTGCCCATCCGACCGGCAGCCTCCGCCGGGACCGCGGGCCGGTCCGCGGTCCCGCTGGCCGGGCTTCCCGGCGACGGCCCCACGTGATCCATCGGCGTCCGGTCATCGTGGTTCACCGGCAGGCTACGCGCTGGCGCAGCTGGTCCGGGTGGGGCCTCGCGCAGGACGCCGAGCATCCTGCGAAGGTCGTCGAGAGCGGCCCGGCTCGCCTGCTCCACGGCAGCGAGCGCCGCTCCGACCGGCCCGCACGCGCCGACCTGGTAACGGGCCACCGCCGACTGCACGGCGACCACCGACAGGGTGTGCGAGACGACGTCGTGCAGGCCCGGGGCGAACCGCAGCCGCCCGCCGAGGACGGCCCGCCCAGCGGCGACGGCGCGGGCCGCCTCGGCCTCGGCGGCCCGGACGACGTCTCGCTGGCGGGCGCGACGGCGGCGGCGCATGCCCCGGCCGAACACCCATGCGACGCTCACCGCGACGACGCTGACCAACGCCAGCGGGCTCTCGAAGAACGGGGCGCGCAGCAGTGCCAGCCCACCCATCGCGGCGTACGTGAACAGCAGACCGGCCAGCGCCGCGCGCAGGCCGCACCACGCCCCAACCGTGTACAGCGCGATCATCTGGCAGAACGCGCCGTCGCCGGTGCTCCAACCGCCGGCGGCGAGCCCGAACAGCGAGGTCGTTGTCACCAGCAGCACCGGCACCGGCCAGAGCCGCCGCACCGCAAGCGGAAGGCCCAGCAGGAGCGCCAGGATCACCGCCCGCGCGTCCGGCTCGCGAAAGTCGTAGGTCACGCCCGGATCCGGGGTTGCGACGCCGGCGACGACCAGCGCGGTGAGCGCGACCGCCAGGAGCGCGTCGATGAGCCGGTCACGCCGCCATACGCTCGACTGCGATCCCGGCGTGGCCTCCATCGCCGCAGCATAGGGTCCGGAACCCAGCATCCGGTTCCCCCGCGGGAAGGCATCCGCGTTCCGCCGCTCGGGGGAACACCGCCACGATGCCCGCCCCGAGGTGGACGCCCGGCGACCGCCGCACGGCGGCTGCGTCCAGGCGCCGTACGGCCGCACGCTGGCCATCAGCGAGGTCACCTCAACCCTGGGAGCAACCATGTCAACCCTGACCACCAGCGCCACGGCGCCGGCCACGCTCGACCGAGCTGGCTCCGGTGTGCGTACCGCCGTCACCGCCGCCGCCCTCATCGGCGCCCTGAGCTCAGCCGGCTACATCTCCGGGCTGTTCCTGCTCTCCGCAATGACAGACGCCGAAGCGCAGCGGGCACCAATCACGATCGTCGAATGCCTGCTCGCCGGGCTCGCCTACGCAGCCGTCGCGGTGACACTGCCGGGCCTGGCGGCCGTGACCCGGCTGCCCCGCTGGGCTCTGTCGATCGCAGCTGCCGGCTGCGCCTTCATCGCTGTGCAAGCCTGGGGCTTCGGGACGCTCATCGCGAACCTCGCCACGGTGCTGCCGGCGGACACCTACGCCAACGCCGGCAAGAACACCTTCCTGATGCAGCTCTTCCTACTGCCGAGCATGCTGATTGGCCTCGCCGGGTTCGTCAGCCTGGCCGTGGTCGGCTGGCGGCGCAAGGCGATACCGCGCGGCGCGAGCGCGCTGCTGATCCTCGCCGGCCTGGCCGCCCTGCTGGGCCCGTTCCCGCCGGCGGGCCTCCTCGGCGGCCTCGGCCTGGCCTGGACCGCCCGATCCGCCAAGCCGCCGGCGGCCGAGTGACCCGACGCCCCGCAGGAGGGGAGCTACGCCCGGGACCGGGCGAAGCTCCCCTGGCATTCGTCCCAGCAAGTATTCGTACCAGACGCCGCCGCTGCCGTTCGAACCTGGCGCAAAGACCGCCGGCAGGCCCCCGTCGGGACCTGGCCGGGCGCTCTGGCCGTCGCACACATCGCCGCTCTCGCATAACTACTATCGCGATGTGGTCGATCTGTCTTCGCAGCTGCTGACTGTTCTCGACGCGAAGTTGCCGCGTTGGAAACGGCCGCTGCCCGGGATGCGCGAGCGTACGCCCGTTGGCGGCACCGGTTTGAGCGGCTGCATTTCCTGCTAGGTGTTCCCGCGACCATGCTCGCTGGCGCTGCCGGCGCGACTGCCTTCGCCGAGCGGGTGCCGGCCGCCGTCGTCGGCACTTGTGCGGTGCTCGCCGCTGTCCTCGCCGGAGCCCAGACCGTCGTTCGTCCAGATCAGCGGGCGCGCTTCAACCAGACACAGCAGTTCGCCCTCACCCGGCTGGCGACACAAGCGGGGAACTTCCGTGAGCTTTCGCTACCGTCCACCTCGCCCGACGACGGACGGTCCAGGCTCGATGCGTTGTACGACCAGTACCACCAGGCGCTGGCGCGATCGCCGGAGTAGCACGAGGCCATCGACGCATCCTGGGCTTACTCGCGCCCCGCCGCACCGCCGAAACATTCCGAGACGCCACGGCCGCGATGGGCCGGGTCAAGATCCGCCGTAGCGTCCACCGCGCCTGCGCCACCTGCCGGGATATCGCCCCGAAGCCGGACCTCTTCCCGTTCCATCCGGTGGCTGCCGGCCGCCGCCGTGGACATTTCCGCTGGACTTGGATTCGGCGTTCATCCGATCGGGCCACCGCCGCGTATTTGCTGTCGTCAGCACGTGTCGGTGGGCTCGGATAGCGGACCGGCTGCCTGTCCGGTGGGGCAGCGACGGGACACCCCGATGTCAGGGAGGGTTTATGCAGGTCGTTCGTCCAGGGCTCTGGTTGCGTCGCGTGTCAGGTGCGGCACTCTCCTCCCTGGCGTTGATCTTTCTTGTGCCGCAGGTGGCGCGGGCCGAACCCGGTGTTCCGGTGCCGCCCAGCGAACTGATCCCCGACAAGGCCAAGGGCACGGTCGCGGCCGCGGACAAGGACCTGGTCGTGAAGGTTCGGCTCGCCGGCTTGTGGGAGATCCCGGCCGGGCAGATGGCGCAGGAGAAATCGAACGATCCGCGGATACGGCAGATCGGCCGCAACATCGCCGACCAGCACGAGGTGCTTGACGAACTGGCCCGTAATGCCGCACGGAAGCTGGGTATCGACCTGCCTGACGAGCCGAACAGCGACCAGCAGGGCTGGCTGGACGAGATGGCCGCCGCGGAGGGCGAGGAGTTCGATCAGATCTACATCGACCGGCTGCGGGCGGCGCACGGCAAGATCTTCCCGGCGATCGCGACGGTACGAGCGACAACTCGCAACGACACAGTGCGCAAGCTAGCGCAGCAGGCGAACCAGTTCGTCGCCACACACCTTACGCTGCTGGAGAGCAGCAACATCGTCGACTTCAAGGCCCTGCCCACCGCCCCCAACCCGAACGCGAACGTGAACGCGCCAGCGGCGGCGAACCAGGCGGTGGCCGCAGCCAACGACAGCCAGTTGTCGACGACGAACCTGCCCCTGATGCTCGGCGTGCTCGTCGCCGGTCTGCTCGCCGGCGGGTTCGCGACCAACCGCCTGATCGGGAACCGCTCCCGGATGAACAACCGCCGCCGGGCGTACCGGCGCTGGTGACCGCCCGACGACGGACGCGCGTCGTCAGCGGGCACCGATCGTCACGTGACCCTCGTGGGCTTGCAGATCGACGGACACGAGCCCCGCGACCGCGCCGGACCGCGTCGGCGACGAGCTGACCGAAACCCCACCATTCGCGTCATGTAACTCTTGCTCTGGAGAGGAACGTTTTGGGAGCGGCCATCCGTTACGGGAGGCCATCGTCGAGGTCGCCGGCCTCGCACAGGCGGCGACTGCGGCCGCTGACCGGCAGCGGAGTGTTGAGATGATGTGCGGGTGACGGTAAGTGTCAGCAGCATCGAAGTGGCGGCCGGTGTGTTGCGCACTGGAGGCCTGGTGGCCTTTCCGACTGAAACTGTCTACGGTTTGGGCGCCAATGTCGAGGACCGCGTCGCCGTCTCACGGGTCTTCGAGGTCAAGGGACGCCCGCCCACCCATCCGCTGATCGTCCATATCGGTGGCGCGCAGCATCTGGGCGACTGGGTCCAGGACGTGCCCGCTACGGCGCGGGTGCTGGCCGAACGCTTTTGGCCGGGGCCACTCACGCTGGTCTTGCGGCGCGGTCGCCGGGTGCCAATGGAAGCGACTGGCGGCCTTGAAACGGTTGCCGTACGGGTGCCCGACCACCCCGTCGCACTCGCGCTGCTGTCCGTGTTCGGCGGCGGTGTCGCGGCCCCGTCCGCCAACCGTTTCGGCTCGGTCAGCCCCACAGCGGCGAACCACGTCCGTGCGGAGCTTGGTGATGCCGTCGACGTCGTGCTGGACGGCGGAGCGTGCGAGGTCGGCGTCGAGTCGACCATCGTCGACGCCACCGGTGACACACCGAGCATCCTTCGGCCCGGCGGGGTGACACGCGAGGACCTCGAAACAGCCCTGGGGCGCCCGCTTGCGGTCCATTCGGCCAGCTCGGTCCGGGTGCCTGGCCAGCATCCGTCACACTACGCACCGCAGGCGCGGGTCGTTCTGGTAGAGCCCGAGAAGGTCGCCGCCGAAGCCGAACTCGCACGGCAGCTTGGGCACCAAGTGGGCGTGCTGGTTCCTTCTTTCCTCACCGGCACAGCGGTGAAGGCGCACGCCGTGGTGGCGGTGCCTAGGTCGATGGCCGCCTACGCGCGAGGGCTGTACGGGTTCCTGCGCGAGCTTGACCAGCGCGGATGTGACCTCATCGTCGCGTCTTTGCCGGTGGAGGAGGGGCTGGGACTCGCGATCGCCAACCGGCTGCGCCGTGCCGCCGGCCCTCGGCCCTCCTAGCCGCTTCACGGGCACAGGGTCACGATGCGGCGTTGGCCGTGACGTCGAGGCCGCGCGCTGCTGCCAATTGGGCGCTGCCGTCGGCCAGGCGGTAGGACAGACCCACCATGGCGGCCTCGCCGGCGCCGACCCGTTCAGCGAGCACCCGAGAGCGGTCCAATAGCAGGTCAACCGTGTGCCTGATGTGCTCAGCCACGATCTGGTCAGCCTCCACCCGACCTGCGGCCCGCGCCGCGAGCACGCTGGAGGTCACCCGCTCGACGACGTCACGGACGTATCCGCGCGGCGACAGCCCGTCCTCCAGCGCGGCGCATGCCGCGCTCACCGCACCGCACGAATCATGGCCGAGGACCACCACCAGCGGGCAGCCCAACACGTCCACCCCATACTCGATGCTGCCCAGCACCTCCGCGCCCACCACGTGGCCCGCGGTACGGACCACGAACAGATCACCCAGCCCACGATCGAAAATGATCTCTGCGGCCAGCCGGGAGTCGGAGCAACCGAACAGCACGGCGAACGGCCGCTGTCCTGGTGTGATCTCGGCGCGGCGGGTCGCGTCCTGATTCGGGTGTTCCGGGGCGCCCGCGACGAAACGTTGGTTACCGGCGAGCAGCAGCTCGAACGCTTCCCTGGGAGTCGGGGACTTGCTTGCGGCCATGGCCGCAGCCTAGGACAACGCCCCGGCCGTTGCGCTACCTGGCCGTCCCGGCGCCCGCTGAGACCTCGGTCCTCACCCGACAGCCGGGCGACCTCCGGCCTTGCGCGACCCGGGCCCACCACATCTGCGGCCCGGCACCCGCACCACGCCGCAGCCGGTCCAGCTCCGAGCCCGTCGGCGCGCCGGGCCAACCGTCAGCCGCGAGTGACCGCCCAACCGCGAACCGCTCGTACGCCGGAAAAGCTGATCATCGGTCAGAGAGCCGAAGGGTAAAGCCGGACAACCTACGTCCCCCGCCCAGCGTCACCCTGGCCGAACGTACCCGGGGGAACCTTCACCCGTAGCCGCCCAACCCAGCCGGGTACCAGAGCACGCTACATGATCCACTAGTCGCGGGTTCGCCGCCCCGCAACCTCGTCCGGCTCTGGCGCGCTACTGAGAACGGCGATCATGGAACGCTTGGTCGTTCCGGGGCTATGGGGCGGCCAGTTCTTCGTTGATCACGCCTGGCAGCAGGCCGGTCACCTCCAAGACGCGGCGGACGCGAAGCTGAAGGCCGGCAACGGTGATCGTGTGCCCGGTGGTGACGGCGCGGTTGTGCGCGCGGACCAGCGCCGAAAGACCGGTGGAGTCGATGTGGCTCACGCCCCTGAGGTCCACCACGATCGCCGGCGAAGCCTCCTCGACGGCGGCATCCAGACGTGTGCTGAATACGTCTGCGGTGGTGAAATCCACCTCGCCCACCACGACGACGCGTACCCGGCCGCCATCCCGCTCCACAGTGACGGTCAAACGGGTCCGCGGGCCAGCCATGTCCGACACCATCACCTCCCGGGTCGCCGTCATCGTACCCACCGACCGGCGTTGCCGGGGAGCCGCTTAACCTGCGTAAACACGGTCGCTACCCAGCTGTTCCGGCAACCGGTCGCACGCCACGATCAGCACCGTGCGGGCGCCACCGCCAGCCGCCGGTCCACGGTTCAGCCGGTTCGACCGGCGGTAGCCGGCGCCTCCTTCGCAGTCCGCCGGATACCCGAACGCCACACCGCCGCCACCGCCGGCTCCGCCACCCTGTTCGTGCTGCTGGCCGCCTCCCTGTTCCTCCCATCCAATCTGTCCCCGTGGCCCGGACCCGGCACCCCGCACTTGGGACGCCGCCCGCACCGGCTGGCTCCTCGCCCTACCGATCGCCCTCGTGGCACTCGCCATCGCCCACCGACCATACGGATCCTGGCGTTACGGTTGACGGTCGGCGCGGTGGAGCGCGGGCCGCAAGTGACGGGCGCCCTGGTCTCGCGTTATCTGGTCGGGATGCGGAGTTCGCGGCCGAGATAGAACGATTCCCGCTCTTCGATGATGTACGGCGCCATCGCCTCGCGCCGCGTGGCCTCCCCGTCACTCGCCCTCCAGGCCTGACACGAGTCTCGGGAGTCCCAGAACGAGACGCCGACGATCTCCATCTCGTCCTCCGACCAGAAGGCGTAGGCGCTCAGCATGCCGGGCGGCGCGCTTGCCGGCCGCCAGGCCCGCTCGAAATCCGCCAACGCGCCGGGCTCGATCCGGCGAGTGGTCATCCAGACGAAATGCTCATCCACGGTGACCTCCTTCAGCTCGACCGGCTGACGTGCGCGATGTGGTCCTCGAACGCCTTGAGGAAGGCGTCGATGTTCTGGATGTGGCACGCGTGATCGCCGGGCAGTTCCAGGACGTGGGCGTTGGGCAACCGTTCAGCGAGCACGTCCACCACGCGTTGTAACCAGGGAGCTGTCGCCGTTCCGGCGATCAGCAGGACCGGACAGCCGATCTGCGACAGCTCGGCGACGGACCGGTCCGGGCGGTCCGCCCTCTGCGACTGCCACGACAGCGCCATCCGATGCGGCACCCAGCGAGGCCAATTCGGGTGCCGGCGAGCCTCGTCCCTGGTGCTGGTGAGACCGGCGCGGTAGCAGAACTCGGCGAGATCGTCCTCGGTGACGGTGCCGCCGGCGAGGCGGTGCAGCAGCCCGGCGAGATCGTCCACGTCCCGGTCCGCCTCGCCGGTCTGTTCGAGGATCCAGTACGCCGCCGGCTCGATCAGGGTGAGCGTCCGCACCCGATCCGGGTAGGTGATGGCGTACTCGAGTAGGGCCCGGCCGCCGCCGGACCAGCCGGCGAAATCGGCGGTCTCGATGCCGAGGGCGTCCATCGTCATGTTCAGCGAGTCGCGTTCGATCGCGGCCGTGTACGCCGGATCGCCCGGCTGGCCGGCCGAGCCGAGTTCGTTGTGAATGGGCTGGACCCGGATGGTCTGCCAGCGTCCGGCCAGCCGCTCGGCGTGGGGGATCCACGACACCCAACCGGTCAGACCACCGGGCACGAGCACGACCGGTGGCCCCTCGCCTACGACGTCGTGGGTCAGCACCTGCGCTCGCATGCTCGTAGTAGACCACCCAAGCTCATCCCCAGTGCCGGAAATGCCACGGTCTGGATGAAGCCGCCTGCCAACTGAGTGAGCCGGAGAGAAAGCCGCGCCCTGTCGACGCGATCGAGGACTCGGAACAGACCGCGGCCGTCGACGACGAGGCACCCGGACCTCGGCACCGGCACCCGACAAGCCGAATACCGCCGACCCGGAGACGCCGGTGATCATCGAGCCCGACCAGGCACGCCGACTGGACGCCGAGCCGTTCGGTCATCGTCCGGCACGGGCCGCGGCAGGTACAGATGTCCGAAGCTGCCTGAGCTGGAATCCACCGCATGCGTGGCAGGAGTCCTCACCACGCCCGCAGACCGGGAACAGGTCCGCGAAGTCCGGGTCGGTCGACAGTTCCAACCGCACGCCACGTGTGGCTATTGTCGGCTGCGGCGCAGCACCCCTACGGCGGTCGCGGTGGCGAGCAGGACCGCGACCACGATGGCCACAGTGGCGGGGCCGGCCCGGTCCAGCAGGTCCACGGCGGCGGCCTGCACGTTGGCGGCGGTGGCGACGATTGGGTCCGTGGCGTCAGCGTCGCGGAAGACGCGGATCTCGTATCAGCAGTACCAGGCCACGTATGCACCGGCGGCCAGCAGCAGCCCGCCGGCGGCGCGGCTGATCAGCGGGGCGGCGCGGCGCAGCCCTCGCACCAGCGGCACCTTCGCCAGCGCCACGGCGAGGGCGACGGCGCCGACGACCAGGGCCATCCCGGCGGCGTAGGCAAGGAACAGGCCGAACCCGGCGGTGATGGAGTCGGTCCGGAACCCGGCGACCACGACGGCCAGGAACGGGCCGATGGTGCAGCCCAAAGAGGCGATCGCGTTCGAGGCGCCGAACAGGGCCATGGACCCGAACCGCCGCGTCACCTGCGGACCAACGCCGATCTTGGGGCTGAGCGTGGGGAGCTGCCGGCCCGTCTGCAGCCAGCCTCCGGCGGTGGCCAGAACCAACCCGATCATGATGCTGACCCATGGCAGATGCCGGGCGACCACGTCGGCGGCCGGGGCGGCGAGCAGCCCGAACGCCCCGAACACCGCGACGAACCCGACGGTCATCGCCGCGGTCAGCGTCAGCGCCCGGCCCACCGCTCGGGTTCGGGCGCCGTTCGGGCCTTCCTCGTCCAGGGCGAGGAAGGACAGGTACGCGGGCAGCAACGCGAAGCCGCACGGGTTGACCGCGGCAAGCAGCCCTGCGGCCAAGGCGAGGGCGTACGGGGCGTCACGCATCGGGTGTTGTCCTCAGCCCGCCAGCGCGGTGACCCGGTCGCGGAGCGCGTCCGAACTCAATGGTCCCTTGTGGACGACCGTGCCGCTGCTATCGAGCAGGTAATGCTCCTGGGTGGTGACGCCGCAACGCCGCCAAATCCTGCCTTCGTCGTCGGCGAGGTTGACGAACCCGCCGATGCCCCGGTCGGCGACGAACTCGCGCATCGCGTCTTGGCCGCTGTTCAGCCCGGCCACCCCCGACCACATGGACCCGGTCGGCGTAATCCTTGTGGGCCGGCCACGTCGTCGGCGGCAGCGTGGGCACCACGCCGCCCAGAACCACAGCACCACCGGTTTGCCGGCCAGGGACGCGGCGTCGAACTGCGTGCCGTCCACGGTCCGTGCGGTGAAGGTCAGCGTTTGCGGTACCGCGCCGGTGACGGAGCTGGATGTCGCGGCCGGTGTCGAAGCGGCGGGCGGTGTGGCGACGGAGGCCGTGGTCTGCTCGCCTGCGGTCGAGCCGGGCGTGGGCTGTCCGGCGCAGCCCGTCAGAAAGAAGCACCGCGACAACGGCAACCACAACCGCGTGGCGGGCCCGTGACATCAACACACCTCCCGACGTATCCAGGCGGGGCGATCTCAGCTAACCACGACGCCGAACAGGCAACCCTTACCGACTGGTTACGGCGATCGCGCGGATCGCAGCTGCGGCGGCAGCGCGACCGGCCGCGGGCTCGGCACCGGAGCGACGCCCGGGATCAACCTAACCGGGGCACCCCCGGATGTCGCACTACCCCGGCGGCTCCACACCGTAGGGTAGGCGCCAGCTGGATGAGCCTGGTTAGGTCGGTTGAGGGGGTCGCGATGGATCGTCCGGCGTGGGCGCCACGCGAGGTGGATATGACGGTGCCATCCGCGGCCAGGGTGTGGGACTACTTCCTCGACGGCGCCCACAACTTCGCGGTCGACCGGCGGGTAGCCGCAGAAGCGATCAAGTTCAAGCCAGACCTGCCCGACCTGGCACGGGCGGTGCGGGTGTTCCTGCGGCACAGCGTCAGGGTGATGGCACAGGCCGGGATCGACCAGTTCATCGACGTCGGCGCCGGCCTGCCAACCGTCGGCAACGTGCACGAGGTCGCGGCCAGACTCAACCCCCTGGCCCGGATCGCCTACATCGACCGCGACCCGGTCGCGGTCGCGCACAGCCGCGCCATCCTGGCCGGCAACGACCAGGTCGCCGCCGTGGCCGGCGATGTACGCGACCCGGCAGGGTTCCTCGACGCCCCGGAACTGACCCGGCTGATCGACTTCGACCGGCCGGTCGGGCTGCTGCTCTGCGCCGTTCTGCATTTTGTGGCCGACGACGCCGACCCCGCCGGCAGTGTCGCCACCCTGGTCGACAGGCTGGTGCCGGGCAGCTACCTGGCCATCCAGCACGCCACCCACGACGCCCAGCCCGCCAACACCATCCAGATGCTCCAATACTGGAACTCTCAATCTCCTGAACCGATGACCTGGCGCACCCACGCCGACATCGCGGCCTTCTTCGAAGGCTTTACCCTCATCGAGCCGGGCCTGGTGGAGCTAGCCAGGTGGCTTCCCGACGAGCCGGCCGACGCGGACCCGGCACGCTTCGCCTCCTACGCCGGCATCGGCCGGAAAGGCACGCTCAGCTAAAGGCGTGCTGTGGCGGCGCTACCAGCAGCGTCAGCAGACGATTGCCGTGCGGTGGGCGTGAACTCCAGCTGCCTTACGAGCCGGACCGTGGTGCCGCCCCTCCCGGGTGGGTATCGATGTGGAGATGCTCGATGAGCTGCGAAATGATGTAAAGGCCGCGGCCGGACGACGCGCCTTGCATGCTGAAGCCCGGGCCGTAGTAAGTCACCTCGACCACACAGAGCCCGTCCGCGACCTTCAACGGCCACCTCATAATCGTCGGCTGTCGCGGATGACGGAGCGATCGCTGTCTTCGGTCTGTACCTTCTCGATGTATTTGGGCACGGTCTCGCCGCGGTAGGCGGGGAACTTGATCGAAGTCATTTCGAGTCGTTCTAGCTCGCCGTCGATGCTCTGCACGAACGAACGGTTCACCCGATAGAGATCCCCGTCTCCCGACGGCTCGCCTGGTTCCATGAGCGCAACGGCTCAGCCAGGGATCGCCGATCCCTGGCTGGAACAGCCGGAGGCGGTCATCATGGAGATCATGCACAAGAAGGAGCTGGCGGACTTCCTGCGCCGGCGCCGCGAAACGCTGCAACCCGGCGACGTCGGGCTGTTGGCGGGCCCGCGGCGGCGTACCGGCGGACTAC
>NZ_JAIBNX010000109.1 GCF_026130045.1 Micromonospora sp. CPCC 205371 | reverse complement strand
CGGGCGGCGCGCCCTCACAGCTCCCTCCGCTTGGTGGCGGCTGCGGGAGGCGGCGCATGACCGGCCAAGTGGCGTTGCGCCGCTTTCCCTCGCTGACCGTGTCGACACCCCGCCTGCACGTACGCCCGGTCGACATCGGCGACGCCAAGGCGGTCACCGAGATCTTCGGCGACAAGCAGACCCAGCGGTGGCTGCCGTTCCCCGCCGAGTTCGGGCAGATCGAAGGCTCCTCCTGGTGCGGCGAAATGGCCCAGGAGCGCCGCGACAGCGGCAACGGCGACCACTACGCCGTGATCCGCCGCGAAGACGACCGGCTGGTCGGCTGCCTGTGGACCAAGCGCACCGACTGGGTCTCGCGGGTGACGGAGGTCGCATACGCGGTGGCCCCCGACACGCGCGGCTTCGGGGTGGCCGCCGAAGCCGTCGACGCGGTGGCGATCGCGCTGCTGCTGGAGCACGACTTCCAGCGGATCGAGCTGCGGGTGGCGCCGGGCAACACGGCGTCCCGGCGGGTGGCGGAGAAGGCCGGCTTCACCTACGAGGGCCTCCTTCGCAACGCCGGCCACGTCCACACCGGCCGAGTCGACCTAGAGGTCTGGTCGCTGGTATCCGCCGACCTCCGCTGATCGCCCACCACCCGCCGCCCCCGCTCCCACCCCACACAGCGCCCCGCCGCGCGACCGTCCGCCCTGCGCGGTGTCCGCCCGCGGTGTCCGAGCCCGTGCGGCGCCTGCGCGCTCGCGGCGGGCCGCGCGCTCTCTCCTCTCGCCGATCAAGGGCATCCGCATCGATCAAGGGTGAATGCACGCGGAAGTGAGATCGAACCACGTGCATTCGCCCTTGGTCGGGGCAGGGGGCGGGCCGCGCGCCGGCGGCCGCACGCGCGGGCGGCCGCAGCCGCGGCCCGGCGCGTGGGCTACTTCAGGATGGAGTCTGGGGGTGGGGTGAAGCGGGAGATGGGCTGGCCCCTCAGGGCGTCGCGCAACGTTTCGGAGACCGAGTTGATCGGCTTCAGCGACTGCCAGTCGCCGACCGCGTTGCGCGGGTTGTCCGGGTCGGCCATGAAGCTGGCCGCCGTCAGGTCAGGCGTGAACCCCACGAACCACGCCGCCCGCGTGTTGTCCGTCGTACCCGTCTTGCCGGCCACCGGGCGCTTCACGATCCCGTACACGCCGGGCGCCGTCGACCAGCCGCCGCACCCGCCGCGTGCCGCGCCGTACCCGGTCACGCAGCGCGCCGCGTCCGCTGCCGCCCGCGCGACCGCCGTGGTGACCGCCTGCTTGCAGCGCGGCTGCGTGGCCTCGTCGAAGGAGGAGCCGTCCGGCCGGGTGATCGACAGTACGGGCAAGGGCTCGCAGTACCTGCCGTCGGCGGCGACCGTTGCGTAGGCGCTCGCCATCTCCATCGGGGTGACGTCGGAGACGCCGAGGGTGAACGCGCCCCAACCCTTTCGCTTCGCGGGTGACGCCTGGAGCCGGTCGATGTCGGTGCGCCAGCGCAGGCCGAGCCGCTCGGCCATCATGACGGCCTTGTCGGCGCCCACCTTCTGTTCGAGCTGGACGAAGTAGGTGTTCACCGATTTTCCGAATCCTGACCACATCGCGTGCCGCCCGGTCATCGACCCGCTCGCGTTGACGGGGCACCACCGGCCGCCGCAGCTGCCCGGCTCACCGGGCCCGGCGAGGTACTTCGACACGTACCGCTGCGGCGCGTGGAACGACGTCGACATGGGCAGTCCGGCGTCGAGCGCGGCCAGCATCGTGAACATCTTGAACGTGGAGCCTGCCTGGTACCCGGGCATGTCACTGCCGCCGAGCAGCGGGTTGACCGTGTTGGGGTAATTGCCCTTGAGCTTGCCGCGCTTGTACGGGTCGGAGTGCGGCCCGTTGCCCTTCTGGTTGAGCGAGTAGACGCGGTTGACGGTCATCGCCTTGATGTGCCCGGTGCCGGGCTTGATGACCACCATCCCGTGTGCCCAGCGGCTGCGCATCGGTTCCTTCGCGAACACGTGCTTCTGCGAGATCGTCTGCACCTTGGGGTCGAGCGAGGTGATGATGCGGTAGCCGCCGCGGCGGAGGCGGTCTTCGCGCTCCTGCGGGCTGCTGCCGAACTGCTTCTGCTCCGTCCACCATGACTTGAAGTAGTCGCAGAAGAAGCCCCAGTTGTTGCGGGACTTGGGGACGGAGACGCAGTCGTTGGCGGGCGTGGTGAGCCGGAGCTTGATCGGTTCCGCCTTCGCGGAAGCGCCGGCGACGGGCGTCAGGTACCCGAGCGCCGTCATGCGGTCGATGACGTAGTTGCGCCGTTCGGTGGCCGCGCGCTTGTCCTTGCTCGCCGGGTCGAACTCCGACGGCGCCTTCACCAGCCCGGCAAGCGTGGCGGCTTCGACCACGGTGAGATCCTTGGGCGACTTGGAGAAGAACACCTCCGCCGCCGCGAAGATCCCGTACGCCCGGTGCCCGAAGTACGCCGAGTTCAGGTACCTTTCGAGCACTTGCTGCTTGGTGAGCTGCTTCTCCAGTTCGGTGGCGAGGCGCATCTCGCGCAGCTTGCGGGTGCTGGTCTGCTCGGTGGCCTGCTGCACTTCCAGCGGTGTCTTGGCGCTGTCGCGCAAGGCCATCCGCACGTACTGCATCGTGATTGTCGACGCGCCCTGCTGCACCTCGCCGCCTTGGTGGTTGGCGACGAAGGCACGCGCGATGCCTTTGGCGTCCACGCCGTTGTGCTCGTAGAAGCGCGAGTCCTCGGCCGCCACGATGGCGTGCTGGATCGTCGTGGACATCTCGCTGATCGGTATGTACTTCCGGTGTTCCTCGTAGAACGCCGTGATCAGCGTTCGCCCGTCGGCGGCGTACACGTACGTGGTCTGCGCGGGTGGCGTGACATTGAGGACGGATGGCATGCCCTCGACCAGTTCCGCCGTCTTTTTGGCGCCGAGGCCGGCGGCGGCGGCGATCGGATACGCGGCGCCCGCGAGGATGACCCCGGAGATGAGCCCGGCACGCACGAGAGGCGCAAGCTTGCTGCTGGCGGTGAGTACGCGCTTCATCACCGTACAAAGCCTAGGACATAAGAGGTTAAGGCATGATCTAAACGGGCAAACCAGGACCGTGTCCCCCTCCGCCGCCGGCTTGCGCGCCGCCCGGCATGATCGAGGGCATGGGGTACGCGGACAGCCTTGACCTGGCACACCATGGTGATGCCGAGGTGGCACCAGGCATGGTGGACCTGGCCGTCAACGTGCGCCGCGATCCCATGCCCGCGTGGCTTTCCGAGCCGATCGCCGAGTCCCTGGGAAGCCTGGCGGCGTACCCGGATCAGGGGCCGGCCCGGGCGGCGGTGGCGGCACGGCATGGGCGTCCGGTCGACGAGGTGTTGCTGACCGCGGGCGCCGCACAGGGCTTCGTGCTGCTGGCGCAGGCGTTTCGTGGCGCGCGCCGCGCGGTGGTGGTGCACCCGCAGTTCACCGAGCCGGAAGCCGCGCTGCGCAACGCCGGCCACGACGTCACGCGCGTGATCCTGCCGGAGTCCACCGGGTTCGCGCTCGACCCGGCACTCGTACCGGACGACGCCGACCTCGTCTTCATCGGCAACCCCACCAACCCCACGTCGGTGCTGCACCCGGCCGCTACTGTGGCCGCCTTGGCACGCCCGGGACGGGTGCTGGTGGTCGACGAGGCGTTCGCGGACACCACCGGCGAGGCCGAGTCGCTGGCCGCCCGCCGCGACGTGCCCGGCCTGGTGGTGGTGCGCAGCCTCACCAAGACGTGGGGGCTCGCGGGCCTGCGGATCGGTTACCTGCTCGGCGATCCAGCGGTGCTCGGCCGGCTGTCGACGGTACAGCCACTGTGGGCCGTGTCGACGCCGGCGCTCGCGGCGGCGATCGCGTGTGCGGACGCCGTCGCCGTGGCGGCGGAGCGTGAGATAGCGGCGGGCCTGGCGTCCGACCGGGCCCATCTCGTGGCGGCCCTGCGCGACCTGCCGGGCGTCGTGGTGGCCGGCGCACCGGCCAGCTCGTTCGTTCTCGTGCGGCTCGCCGGGGCGGACCGCGTGCGGCTGGCTCTGCGCGAGCAGGGGTACGCGGTGCGGCGCGGCGACACATTTCCGGGGCTAGGTACCGATTGGTTACGGATCGCGGTGCGGGACACTGCCACCACGGACGCGTTCGTGACCGTACTAGCCAAGTTATTGGAGGCGTGATGCTCGAAGGGATCGCACCGCTCGACGAGGAAGCCATGGAGGCCGCCCGTGCGCTGCAGGCGCGGCTGACCAAGCCAGCTGGCTCGTTGGGGCAGCTCGAAGAGCTGTCGGTGCGTCTTGCCGGGCTGGCGGGAGCGTGTCCACCGCCGCTGCCGGAGCCAGCGGCGCTCGCGGTGTTCGCCGGTGACCACGGCGTGCACGCCCAGGGTGTGACGCCGTGGCCGCAGGAGGTCACCGCACAGATGGTCGCGAATTTCCTGGCCGGCGGGGCGGTGGTCAACGCGTTCGCGCGGCAGGTGGGCGCGTCGGTCACCGTGGTCGACGTCGGGGTGGCCGCCCCGCTGGAAGCCGCCGACCGGCTCGTCAACGCTCGCGTGCGCGCCGGCACCCGCGACATGGCCGTAGGCCCCGCGCTGACCCGCGACGAGGTGACCGCCGCGCTCGAAGCGGGCACCCGCATCGCATTTCGTCTCGTCGACGAGGGAGCCCGCGTCCTGCTCACCGGCGACATGGGCATCGCCAACACGACGCCCTCGGCGGCTCTGATCGCGGCGTTCACCGGCGCCCCCGCCTCCGCGACGACCGGCCGCGGCACCGGGGTGGACGACGACACGTACGTCCGCAAGGTCGCCGTCGTCGAGTCGGCGCTGCGGCTGCACGCGCCCGACGCGGCTGACCCGGTCGGCGTGCTCGCGGCCGTCGGCGGCCTGGAACACGCCGCCCTGGCCGGCTACATCCTCGGTGCCGCCTCGCGCCGCGTACCGGTGATCCTGGACGGGGTGATCGCGGTGTCCGCCGCACTGGCCGCGGCGGCGCTGGCGCCGGACGCGGTGGGTGCGATGGTCGCTGGCCACCGCTCGTCGGAGCCGGGCGCGACGGTGGCCCTGCGGCACCTCGGCCTGGAGCCGCTGATCGACCTAGGGTTGCGGCTCGGTGAGGGCAGCGGCGCGGTGCTGGCACTGCCGATCGTGGCGGCGGCGGTGCGCGTGCTGCACGAGGTGGCGACATTCGATTCGGCGGGAGTATCGGGCGCGAGGGAGCTTGCGACCGAGCCATCAGAATCAGGGAGCTGGGCGCCCGACGACCGTGAGCGTGGCGAGGAGCCGGCATGAACTTATATCCATTGGCGCTTCGACTGGAGGGGCGACGGGTGCTCGTCGTCGGTGGCGGCGCGGTCGCCAGCCGGCGGGTGCCCGCGTTGCTCGATGCCGGCGCCCGAGTGGTGCTGGTCAGCCCGAGCCTGACCCCGGCGCTCCGGTCGCTGGTCGACGCCGGCAGGCTGCACTGGGAGCCGCGCCGCTTCGAGGCGTCCGATGTAGACGGTGCCTGGCTGGTACAGGTGGCGGTCGACGACCGGTTCGCGGCGGCGGCGGTCAGCGCGGCGGCGCTGGAGCGGCGGGTCTTCTGCGTCCGCGCCGACGACCGGCACGAGGCCACGGCGTGGACGCCGGCGGTTACCCGGCACGGCCCGGTGACGGTCGCGGTGACGGCTGGCGGCGACCCGCGCCGGGCTGTCGTGATCCGCGACGCGATCCGGGAAGGCCTGCTCGATGGGACGCTGCCGGGGTGCGTTCAACCGGCCGACCGGCCCTCCTCACCGGTCGCCGAGGTCGTCGGCGGTGGTCGTGTCGTGCTGGTCGGTGCCGGGCCCGGCGACCCTGAGCTGATCACCGTCAAGGGACGGCGGGTGCTGGCCGAGGCCGACGTCGTGGTCGCCGACCGGCTGGTGCCCGGGCTGCTCCTCGACGAGCTGCGCCCGGAGGTGGAACTGGTCGACGCGTCGAAGATCCCGTACGGGCCGGCGCGGGCGCAGGAAGAGATCAACCGCATCATCGTGGAGCGGGCGAGCGCCGGCCTGCTCGTGGTGCGGCTCAAGGGCGGTGACCCGTACGTCTTCGGGCGGGGCGGCGAGGAAGCCATCGCGTGCGCCGAGGCGGGCGTACCGGTGACGGTCATCCCGGGCGTGAGCAGCTCGATCGCCGCCCCGGCGGTAGCCGGAATCCCGGTGACCCACCGCGGGGTGGCGCACGAGTTCACGGTGGTGTCGGGACACGTGGCACCCGACGACCCGACGTCGCTGGTCGACTGGCCGGCGCTGGCCCGGATGCGGGGCACGCTGGTGGTGCTGATGGGGCTCAAGAACCTGCCCGCGATCGCCGCCACGCTGCTGGCGCACGGCCGATCCCCGGACACCCCGGCGGCGGTGGTGCAGGAGGGCACGACGGCGACTCAGCGCACGGTCCGCACGACGCTGGGCTCGGTGGTCGAGGCGGCGCAGTCGTTCCGGCCACCCGCGATCGTCGTGATCGGCGAAGTCGTCGGCATCCTCCCGTGATCACAGCCCTGATCACGGAGCCGGGGCGTCCAGCAGGAGCGCGCAGCGGATCAGGCCCAGGTGGCTGTATGCCTGGGGGTGGTTGCCGAGGCCGCGCTCGGCCAACGGGTCGTACTGCTCCGGCAACAGGCCGGTCGGCCCGGCCGTGTCGAGCATCTGCGCGAAGAGCTCCTCGGCGTCGCCGCGCCGCCCGGTGCGCAGGTACGCCTCGATCAGCCACGCCGTGCACACGTGGAACCCGCCTTCGCGCCCCGGCAGCCCGTCGTCCCACCGGTACCGGTAGACGACCGGGCCGCTGCGCAGCTCGGCCTCGATCTTGAGCACGGTGGCGAGGAAGCGCGGGTCGTCGTCGGGCAGCAACCCGGACAGGCCGATCCAGAGGCTGGACGCGTCCATGTCTTCGTCGCCGTACGCAACCGTGTAGGCGCCGGCCCGGTCGTGCCAGCCGTGCTCCAGCACGTTGTGGCCAATCCGGTCGCGCAGCTCGACCCAATCCGGCCGGTCGCCGTCGCCGTGCCGGCGCACCACATGCAGTGCGCGGTCGACGGTCATCCAGCACATGACCTTCGAGTACACGTGATGGCGCGGCGGCAGGCGGGCCTCCCACAGGCCGTGGTCGGGCTCGTGCCATCGCCGCTCGACGGCCTGCACCATCGCCTCCAGTACCCGCCACTCTTCGGGTCGCACGGAGCCGCGCGCGTCGGCGACGGCCGCGAGCAGATCGGCGACCGGCCCGAAGACGTCGAGCTGGAGCTGGTGGTTTGCCAGGTTGCCGACGCGTACCGGCCGGGAGCCGGCCCAGCCGGGCAGCGTGTCGATGACCGCCTCGGCGCCCAGCTCGTACCCCTCGACCGTGTACAGCGGGTGCAGCCGCTCTGGGTGGCCGCCGGTGCGCTCCACACAGCCGTCGACCCAGCGCAGGAAGCGCTCCGCCTCATCGAGCGAGCCGAGGTCGACCAGCGCGCGAGCGGTCATCGCCGCGTCGCGGAACCAGCAGTACCGGTAGTCCCAGTTGCGCACGCCGCCGACCTCTTCGGGCAGCGACGTGGTCGCGGCCGCGAGGATGCCGCCGGTGGGCTTGTGGCACAGGCCGCGCAGCGTGAGCGCGGACCGCAGCACCAGGTCGCGGGCGGTGCCGGGCAGCCGCAGCGACGCGGCCCAGTCGCGCCACGCGTCCTCCGCCGCGGCCTGGCGATCGGTGAGGGGTACGACTGAATGGTCCAGGCTGTCGGACCCGACCCGTAGCTCCAGTACGGCCTGCCCGCCGGTCGCGGACAGGTCGACGACCGCCCGCGCGGTGTCGTGCCCGCCGTCGGCGACGATGTCCCACTCGATGCCGGGAGAGTAGAGCGTGACCGGCTCGGGAGAGCCGAGCACCAGCAGTCCGTCGCCGAGCGGCTGGAGGCGGACGGCCACCTGCCCGTATTCGGGCCGAGGCGCGAACTCCAGCCGCGCCCGCACGTGACCGGTGATGACCCGGACCAGCGTGGAGTCGTCGGCGTCGTCCAGCCAATCGGTGACGGTGAGGCCCGACCAGCGGGTCTCGACGGTCATCGTGTTGGTCCGGTACCGCTGGCCCAGTGGCAGGCCGCCCCGATCGGGCGCGACGGTGAAATGGCCCGCCGGTGCGCCGCCGAGCAGGTCGGCGAAGAGAGCCGACGAGTCCGGGCGGGGGTGGCACAGCCACGACACCTTGGCCTCGGGAGTGAGCAGCGCGACGGTGCGCCCGTTGGCGAGCATGGTGTGCCGCTCGATCGGCACCGCCCGCTCGCCGAAGAGCCAGTTGCGACGGGTCTGGAGCAGCAGGGCCAGTACCCGGGCGGCCTCGATCGGCTCGCCCACCCGGTAGCTGGCGGCGGTGTCACCCGGCCCGATCTTGATACCGACGTCGGGGCCGTGCAGCCGGGCGAACGCCTGCTCGTCGGTGATGTCGTCGCCGATGACGAGTGCCGCGCTCGCCGACATCTGCGCGCGCAACTGGTCGACCGCCGCGCCCTTGTTGGTGGGCAGTACCGACAGCTCCATGACCTGCTTGCCGTTGGTGACGGTCACGTCTGGCCAGGTCGCCGGGCCTGTTCGAAGCGCTTCGATGACCCGCGCGGCCACATCCGGCTCAGCCGCGCGCACGTGTACCGCGACACTCGCCGGTTTCGCCTCCAGCCGTACCCCCGCCGTTTCCGAGACGATCTCGCGGACCGCCTGCTGTAGCCGGGTGCGGGTCTCGACCAGCTCCGGCGCCAGCCGCTCCACGAACCCGATGTCGAACTCGGAGCCGTGGCTGCCGACCAGGTGCACCTCGGACGGCAGGCGGGACAGTGCCGCCAGGTCGCGCAGCGCCCGCCCGGACACCACCGCCACCGTGGTCTGTGGCAGCGACGCCAGAGCCCGAACCGCGGCCACGGCCTCGGGCAGCGGCGCCGCCTTCGTCGGGTCGGTGACGATCGGCGCGAGCGTGCCGTCGTAGTCGCAGGCGACCAGCAGCTGCGGCACCCGGGCGATGCGGCCGATAGCCGAGCGCAACCCCGGCTCGATCTCGCCTACGTCCCGCTGATCAAGCTCGCCGATGTCGGTCCTGCGCCGCCGCCCAATCTGAGTCATGCGCCGCCTCCCGCAGGTGCCACAAAGCGGAGGGAGCGCAGCGACCGGAGCGACTGGCGCCTACAGGGAGGCATGAGGGGCGCATGACTCGCGCGAGCGTAGCGAGCGCCAGCTAGCTGAGTCATGTGGCGGCCTCTGGCACGCCCAGCTCGTTCAGGAACGAGCGGGCCCATTGGCCGACGTCGTGGGTGCGCAGGTGCCTCTGCATGATCCGCATGCGGCGGCGCGCCTCGACGTGGTCGACGTGCGCGGCCCTCAGCAGCGCGTCCTTGACGCCATCGGGGTCGTGCGGATTGCACAGGAACGCCTGGCGCAGCTCGGTGGCCGCGCCCGCGAACTCGCTGAGCACCAGCGCACCGCCCGTGTCGGCGCGCGAGGCGACGTATTCCTTGGCAACGAGGTTCATACCGTCTCGCAGTGGCGTCACCATCATCACGTCGGCCGCGCAGTACAGAGCGGCCAGCTCACTGCGACTGTACGACTGGTGGAGGTAGTGCACTGCCGGTACGCCAACACGCCCGAACTCGCCGTTGATCCGGCCCACCTCGCGCTCGACCTTGACCCGCAACGCTTGGTAGTGCTCGACCCGCTCGCGGCTCGGCGTCGCCACCTGCACCATGACCGCCTCGGGCACCGACAGCTTGCCGTCGGCGAGCAGCTCGCGGAACGCCTTGAGCCGGCGCTCGATGCCCTTCGTGTAGTCGAGCCGGTCGACGCCCAGCACGACCGTCTTCGGGTCGCCCAGCTCGGCGCGGATCTGCTTGGCCCGAGCCTGCACCAGCGGGTCGGCGGCCATCCGCTCCATCTCGGCCACGTCGATCGAGATCGGGAAGGCGCCCGCCTTGACCCGCCGCCCGTCGACGATGATCGTCTGGCCCTCGTATCGCAGGCCGAGCAGGTGCCGGGCCAGCCGGACGAAGTTTTGCGCCGCGAGGCGCTGCTGGAAGCCCACCAGGTCGGCGCCGAGCAGACCGCGCAGCACCTCGGCGCGCAGCGGCATCTGCATGAACAGCTCGATCGGCGGGAACGGGATGTGCAGGAAGAACCCGATCCGCAGGTCGGGGCGCAGCTCCCGGAGCATCGCCGGCACCAGCTGGAGCTGGTAGTCCTGCACCCACACCGTGGCGCCCTCGGCGGCCACCTCGGCGGCCGCCTCCGCGAAGCGCGCGTTGACCGCCCGGTACGCCTCGCGCCAGCGTCTCTTGAAGACCGGCGTCTCCACCGCGTCGTGGTACAGCGGCCAGATCGTCGCGTTGGACTGGCCCTCGTAGTAGCGCTCCAACTCGTCGGCGCTCAGCGGCACCGGGTGCAGCCGGATGCCTTCCAGATCGAATGGCTCAGGCGCCTCGCCAACCCCACCTGACCAGCCAACCCAGGTCCCCCGGTACTGCGCGAGAACGGGGTGTAGGGCGGTGACTAGACCGCCTGGGCTGGGCCGCCACTGCCGCCCCTCGGACGTCGTGATCTCGTCGACTGGCAGGCGGTTGGCGACCACGACGAACGAACTACGGACCGTCACGCTCCGTACACCTCCGGTGTCCAGGGTTCCCCTGAGCCTACTTGTCCCGCAGGTCATTGCCCCACCGTGGGACGCTGGAACCGTGCCCACACCCGAACCGACCCCGCGGCCGCGCATCGTCGGCCCGCTTCTCGTCGCGCTCGTGTTTCTCGCGGTGATCGGCGCGTCGATCGGCTTCGTGCTGGGCACCCAAGGCGGCGACGACGTGCCGGACACCAACACCGGAGCGGGCCAAAACACCGGCCAGGATGTGGATGAGCCCTCGACGCCGTCCCCGCTGCCCTCGCCTACGCCGTCGTCCACGGCCTGCCCGAGCTCTACGCAGCAGAAAGCGGGCAAGGCCCTCAGGCAGGTGTTGTACGTCCGCACGGACCGGTCGGAGGTCTGGATCTGCGCGGACGCTAACGAAGACCTGTACTACCAGGGTCACAGCGTCCCGCCCGGTGAAGAGCTGATCGACGACAGGAACGCGATATTCCTCACGGACGTCGAGCCGACCCAGTACGGCTACCGCGCCCGCAACACGTCGGGCGACGCCGTGACGGAGTACATGGTCTCGTCCAAGGAACTCATCATCCAAACCCCCGACGGCACCAGAGCCACCGAGCCCGCCATCGGCTCATAGCTCGACAACCGGCCACTCCTCCGGCAGGAACCGCTTCACGAGATCGGGATGCCGGCCCGCATGCGCATGACCTCGGCGTACAGCTCGGCGGCCTTGGCTCGTGTCTCCGGCGTGATGCTCCTGCGCAGGCGCTCGACCTCGGCACGAGCCTCGGCGACGCCCTCGTCGGTGATCGTGAAGCCGGCGGCGCGCAGCTGCTCCCGGACGACCTCGCCCATCATCCGACTGCGGACGAGCTCCGCGACGAAGGCGGACGGGTCGTCCTTCTTGGCGAGCAGCTCGACGACGTCGTCGGGGAGCGTCAGGGTGACCTGCTGGGTCATATCGCCGACCGTAGCCCCAGCCGCCGCGCTGGTGGAATAACGCACACGCGCTGTGCGCTCAATAGTTAGCTGTCCCATGCCGCGGGAAGCTAAGACCTCCCGAACCCCGCAGCAAGAGGTTGCAGGCATGTCGTGGGATAAAAGCCCTTGGCGTGACCCCACCACCGGGGTGATTCGCGCACGCACCGTGTACCTGTCAGGATTGACGACGGCGCAGGATTGAAAACGTCAATTGGAGGTAGGCCGCACCGTGGCCCAGTACATTTACGTCCTGGAGAAGGCGCGTAAGGCGCACGGCGACAAGGTCGTGCTCGACAACGTGACGCTGAGCTTCCTGCCGGGCGCCAAGATCGGTGTGGTTGGCCCGAACGGCGCGGGTAAGTCCAGCCTCCTCAAGATCATGGCTGGCCTCGACCGGCCGAGCAACGGCGAGGCGCGCCTGATGCCCGGGTACTCGGTGGGCATGCTCGCACAGGAGCCGCCGCTCAACGACGCGAAGACCGTGCTCGGCAACATCGAAGAGGCGGTCGCGGAGACCAAGGCCAAGCTGGAGCGGTTCAACAAGATCGCCGAGCAGATGGCCACCGACTACTCCGACGAGCTGATGGAGGAGATGGGCAAGCTCCAGGAGGAGCTCGACCACAGCGACGCGTGGGACATCGACTCCAAGCTGGAGCTGGCGATGGACGCCCTGCGGTGCCCGCCGCCAGACGCCGACGTCACCCAGCTCTCCGGTGGTGAGCGCCGCCGGGTGGCGCTGTGCAAGCTGCTCCTCGAGGCGCCCGACCTGCTGCTTCTCGACGAGCCGACCAACCACCTCGACGCCGAGAGCGTGCAGTGGCTGGAGCAGCACCTCGCCAAGTACGCCGGCACCGTGCTCGCGATCACTCACGACCGGTACTTCCTGGACAACGTCGCGGGCTGGATCCTTGAGCTCGACCGTGGCCGGGCGATCGGCTACGAGGGCAACTACTCGACGTACCTCGAGAAGAAGGCCGCCCGGCTGGCCGTCGAAGGGCGCAAGGACGTCAAGCTCAAGAAGCGCCTCTCCGAAGAGCTGGAGTGGGTTCGCTCGAACGCCAAGGCCCGCCAGACGAAGTCGCGCGCGCGGCTCGACCGGTACGAGGAGATGGCGGCCGAGGCCGACCGCACCCGCAAGCTCGACTTCGAGGAGATCCAGATCCCGCCGGGCCCGCGCCTGGGCAGCACGGTGATCGAGGCGCAGAAGCTGGTCAAGGGGTTCGGCGACCGGGTGCTGATCGACAACCTGTCGTTCTCGCTGCCCCGCAACGGCATCGTCGGCATCATCGGCCCGAACGGAGTCGGCAAGACCACGCTCTTCAAGACCATCGTCGGCTTGGAGAAGGCCGACGCGGGCGCCGTCAAGGTCGGCGAGACGGTCTCGCTCTCGTACGTGGACCAGAACCGTGAGGGTCTGGCCGGCGACAAGACGGTGTGGGAGGTCGTCTCGGACGGGCTCGACCACCTGATGGTCGGCAAGGTCGAGATGCCGTCCCGGGCCTACGTGGCGGCGTTCGGGTTCAAGGGCCCCGATCAGCAGAAGCCGACCAAGGTGCTGTCGGGCGGCGAGCGCAACCGGCTCAACCTCGCGATGACGCTGAAGATCGGCGGCAACGTGATCCTGCTCGACGAGCCGACCAACGACCTCGACGTCGAGACGCTGTCGAGCCTGGAAAACGCGCTGCTGGAGTTCCCCGGCTGTGCCGTGGTCATCTCCCACGACCGGATGTTCCTCGACCGGGTCGCCACGCACATCCTCGCCTGGGAGGGCGACGAGGAGAACCCGGCGAAGTGGTTCTGGTTCGAAGGCAACTTCGAGGCGTACGAGAAGAACAAGATCGACCGGCTCGGCGCAGAGGCGGCCCGGCCACACCGGGTGACCTACCGCAAGCTCACCCGTGACTGATCGGTTCGTCTTCCACTGCGCGTTGCGCTGGTCCGACATGGACGTCTACGGCCACGTCAACAACGCGCGGTTCCTCACGCTCTTCGAAGAGGCCCGGGTGGCGATGATGTTCGTCGCCGCCCGGGACGCGGGCGTCAGCACCCTCGAAGAGGGCGTCGTCATCGTCCGGCACGAGATCGACTACCTGCGCCCGGTGGACTATGGCGACCCGGTCCGCATCGAGATGTGGATCGAGGAGATCCGCGCGGCGCGGTTCACCGTGGCGTACGAGCTTTTCGACGGCGACGAGGTCGCCAGCCGGGCGCGGTCCGTCTGCGCGCCCTATGACCTGCGCGAGCAGCGTCCGCGCAGGCTCACCGACGCGGAGCGGTCCTTCTTGACCGGGTACCGATGACGCCCGACCGCCAGGACCTTGGCGCCTTCCTGGCCCGGCTGTGCCGGCTGGACCCGGCCGCCCTCGTCCGGCTCCGCCGGGTCGCACCCGATCGCACCGCCCTGTGGGGGCGCCTGCCGTGGGCGGTGCTCGTCAGCCGTACCGTCGCAGGAGCTGGACCGGACGACGCGACGGTGGCGGCCGCGGACCTGTTGAAGGCACTCGAATCCGCCGGTGATCTGGTCTTGCCGGCCCGGCGCGACGCGGAGTGGCGCTGGCCGCTGCCGCCAGCGACGGGCCGTATCGTCGAGCAGTTGCCGGCCGCGGAGGTGCGGCGGATCGCCGCGGCGGCCGCGGGCACCCTGCGCGCGGCGGCGACCGAGGGTGTCGGCGGACGCCCGGTGGCGGAACGTGCCGTGCGCGACGCTCTGCTCGACCATGTGGCGATCGTCGTGACGACCGATGGGGCTCATATGGAGGTGCCGCAACGGCTGGTCCAGGGCGTCGCCCGGATGGGCTTTCTCGGCCGATCGGACACGACCTCTGCCGGCACCGTCAACGTACAACTTGCTGGCCGGTGGATCGGGCTCGCCGCACCTTACGGCATGGCCTGGCTACTTCCCGTAAGTCAATTCACGGTACGACCAGCTACCACTCATACGAACGGCTGATGTCCCGTAGTCTCTCTGGACTGGTGGGGCCGTTGGGGGGATGCCTGAAGCCGGCTGTCCGGGTACCGTCGTGCGTCGGGTCCAACGCAACGTAGGCGGCTGGATCCGCTGGGGAGTGAGGTGCGCGAGCGATGCCGTGGTGGTCATGGCGCTCTGGTCACACCGGTGGCGGTGAGCCGGAGACTCGAAGCGGAGCCCGTGGAGTTCAACGCAGCACAGTCCGGCGTGTGGGGGTGCCGGCGCAGCGTGAACCGGAGCATGTGACCATGCCAGCCGATGTGTCCACTATGGACGACATGGCGGTCACGGTCGGCCCGGTGACGTTGAGCCGCATCGGCGAGGCCCTCGACCTGCTCGACGTGCGCTATCTGGCCGACGGCGACGGCAGCCTGCTGGCGATGTGGGAGCGGCACGCGGTGCTCTTCACGCTAGAAGGGCCCGACGACGAGATCCTCGTCATGCGCGCCCGGCCGCACTCCACCGTCCCGCCCGACTGGGCCGACCGCGCCTACCGCGTCGTCAACGAGTGGAACCACACGCGGCGGTTCTGCAAGGCATACGTCGGCGACCCCACCGAGCGCGGCCAGCTTCCGATCTACGCCGAGATGCAGGTGCCGCTCAGCGCAGGCGCCCACGACGCGCTGGTCGTCGAGCTTCTCGACTGCGGAGCAGCGGTAGCCACCTCCTTCGTCGACTGGCTCCACGACGAAGGCGCCCTCCTCTAGCTCTCGCCCCACCTGGCTGACACCGCCCGCCAGCCGGCGGCTGGCGGCGTGTCGCCACGCCGCCCCCGCCGATCA
The DNA here is from genome assembly GCF_026130045.1 of Micromonospora sp. CPCC 205371. Taxonomy (GTDB): domain Bacteria; phylum Actinomycetota; class Actinomycetes; order Mycobacteriales; family Micromonosporaceae; genus Phytohabitans. The sequence goes on along the minus strand of NZ_JAIBNX010000109.1, from coordinate 12,356 downwards.
AGGGCGAACGCACGTGATTGGATCTCTTTTCCGCGTGCATTCGCCCTTGATCGATGGAGATCTCCTTGATCGGCGTCCGCGCACTGCGCACCGTGGTACGGCGCCCGGAGGGCGCCCTCCCGCCGCCAGATCTGGGGCCGAGCCGCTTGATCAACCCCCGAAACCGTCCGCCGCGCCGGCGGCCCGGCGTGGCGTGGGACCTCGATCATGGGCGCAGGCGCAGGTCCGTGCCAGCGCGCGTGGCCAGTGCCGCGCGCTGCGCGACCTGCTCGTACCTCGTCGGTCGCTCGGTGCCGGGTTGCGGTTCGGACGTAGGTACGCCGCCGGCGCAGATCTAGACCAGGCGAGGTGCGAAGGCGCGGCGGGCGCGCGGATCGGCCTGGTGCGGGCGCGGACCTGGCCGGCGCGTCCGCGTCCGGCGCACCCGCGCGGAGCCCCTCGCTGAGCACCACGGCGCCCGCCGGGCGCCGATCAAGGGAGATCGCATGGATCAAGGGCGAATGCACGCGGTTGGATCTCTTTTCCGCGTGCATTCGCCCTTGATCGGCGGGGACGGCGTGGCGACACGCCGCCAGTCGCCGGCCTCACCGGCGGACGGGCGGTGGGTTAGGGGAGGGGGAACATGCCTAGGCGGGCGTGGTATTCGCGGCCGAGTTGGTCGGTGTCGGAGCCGACCCACAGGCCTTTCCGGGTTGCCAGGAACGCGCGTACGCCCACCCCTCGGCTCCGCGTCGGGTTCCAGGCGAGCGCGCGGCCCGTACGCGGGTCGATCGCCCCGATGCCTGGGCGGGACACCGCGCCTGGACCAGCCGACTTGTTGCCGTGAGGGTTGTCGAGCCACTGCTGGTGGCCGCCTACGTAAACAGCGGTACCGGTGATCGCGACCGCGAAGAGCGTGTTGCCGCCCGTGTGGTTGACCCAGGTTGCGGCGTGGCGGCCGGCGCCGGCGATCTGAAATCGGGCGGCTGTGTCGCACATCCGGGTCGCGCCGGTCATGTTGCCGGTGCTGACGATCACGAAGTATGAGGCGTCGGGGGCGAAGTCGACGCCGCGCAGGTACGTGTCGTAGCGCGGGTCGCAGTCCTGCTGGTACGCGTCGGTGTACCAGTTGGCGACTACCGCGTTCGGGCCGCCGGTGTCCAGCAGCACGACTTGGTCGCGGGGCACGCCGGCCGCGTGGCTGATGGCGCCGATGACGATGAGCCGCCGGCCGTCGGGGGAGAGTGCGAAGTCTTCGACTCGGGCGCGGTTGGCGCCGACGGCGGTCAGCCGCGCGTCGAAGCCCGCGTCGACGGCGCCGGAGCCAGCGTCCAGCCGAGCGAGCCCGGCTCGGGGTACGCGGTTGACGGCGCTGAAGGCGCCACCGGCGTATAGGCGGGTGCCGGAGAGGGCCAGGGCGCGCACGTCGCCCCAGTTGATGCTGGCCCGGAAGGAGGTGACCCGGCCGCCGGTCGAGACGGAGAGCCGGGCGAGGCCGCGCTGGCCGACGCCGTTGACGGTGCGGAAGGTCCCGCCGGCGTACACGGTGCCGCTCGGGCCGGCCGCCAGGGCGTACACGGGACCGTCGACGGAGGGTGCGAAGCGGCGGATGGCGCCGGTTCCCGCGTCGAACGCGAAGAGGTTTTGTCGCCGGTACCGGAAGCGGCCGTCGCTGGTGGCGACGGTTGTGAAGTCGCCTCCTACGACGATGGTGTCGCCGACCTGGACGATGGCTCGTACCGTGCCGTCGAGCACGTGTGGCGTCCAGTCGACGGGGTCGGCGGTGACCACCGTTGGCTGGGCGATCTCCGCGGTGGCGGGGACCACGCCGGCGGCGGTGGCGGCGGCGAGTACAGCGACGGCGAACAAGCGGCGGCGCATACGCTCCCTCGGTTGATCGGCGTTGAGTACGCGTTGACCAACGATCGAGGTGCGTGCGTTGTTATGCCAAGTTGACCCGGTTTGTCTGCTCCGGCTCGTCCATCGCATTGACCATGAAGTACGCCGCCCGCTCCAGGTAGTCCCATAGCGTCGTGCGCTGCTCCGGGGTCAGGTCGAGGCTGTCGACGGCTCGGCGCATGTGGCCCAGCCAGGCGTCTCGTTCCGTCGCACCGATCCGGAACGGCGCGTGCCGCATCCGCAGGCGCGGGTGCCCCCGCTGGGCCGAGTACGTGTTGGGGCCGCCCCAGTACTGCATCAGGAAGAGGGTCAGCCGCTCGCGGGCCGGGCCGAGGTCGGCCTCGGGGTACATAGGCCGCATGACGGGATCGGTCGCGACGCCCGCGTAGAACTCGTCGACCAGCTTGCGGAAGGTCGGCTCACCACCGACCTCGTCGAAAAAGTTCACCCTCTGATTCTGCCACGCCGCAACGCATGGGTGATCTTGAACTTCTCGGCCTGCTCGACGCCGTTCTGCCGGACGACCGTGCGGTTCTCCGGTGCCGGCGGAGGGACGGGCTGGGCGGAGCTCGCCGCGGCGACGGCGGTGTTGAACCGGTCGGCGCTTGGCCACTGGGTCGCCGCGATCAGGATCAGCCCGACCCCGGCAACGCTCCAGAGCCCTACCACCGTGCCGATCGAGAAGCGGTCGGCCAGCAGGCCGGTCAGGAGCACCGCGGCGCCCTGCATGACCTGCGTGCCGCTCTGCATGACCCCGAACGCACGGGCCCGGAAGCCGTGCGGCAGGGCCTGCACGAAGAGGCCGTTGGCGGCCGGCATCATGCCGGCCACCGCGAAGCCGCAGACGGCCGCCATCGCCGCGATGCCGATCGCGGGCGGGTGCAGCAGCGCCGGCACGAGCGACAGCGGCGCCAGCACGGCGAAGGGCCGGATCAGCGCGCGGCGGACGTCCGGCCGGAGCAGCCGGGCCGTCACAAGGCCGCCGATGATGTACCCGGCGGGCGCCGCCGCCATGATCAAGCCCTGCGACAGCCCGCGTCCGGCCTCGGTGTCGCTCAGGTCTGCGGCCCAAGCGGCGGCGAGGCCCTCTGGCACGATCGCGAAGAGCATGGCCGCGAAGACGAGGATGGCGATCGCACGCAGCACCGGCGAGTAGAAGACCATCCGGAACCCGTCGGCGGTCTCGCGCAGCAGGTGGCTGCGGTGCGCCTCGGTCATCGCCGGCGGCCGGTTCTTGACGCCGAACCGGATGAGCAGGGCGGAGCCGAGGTAGGTGACGGCGTCGATGGCGAGCGCCAGGCGCGGGTTGGTCGCGGCGATCGCCGCACCGGTGATGTAGCCGACGACCTGGGCGGCCTGCCCGGTGCTCAGGTTGACCGACAGGCCCACCACGAGGCGGTCACCGCCGAGGATCACCGGCAGGAGGGCCGAACGGGCCGCCTGCGAGGGTGGTGTGGCCAGCGTGGTGGCGAAGAGCAGGGCGAGGACCAACCCGACCGGCATCTCGAACGCGGCGATCACGCCGATGAGAACCATCCGGAACAGGTCGCAGGTGACCATGACCGAGCGGTACGGGTTGCGCTCCGCGATGGTCGACAGCAGGGGACCGCCGAGTAACCACGGAAGGTAACTGATGGCGAAGGCCGCGGCGGACAGCGCCACTGACTCGGTCTGCCGGTACACCATCGCCGTGATGGCGGCCTTGGCCAGGTAGTCCCCGAACCACGAGAGCGCGCTCGCGAGGTACACCGCTCGGTACTCGGGCTGGGCGAACACCTCACGGAAGGTGGCCTGCCGATCGGCGGGGTGTGCCTCGTGGGACACGAAGGGGCCTCCATCGTTCTCGACGGCGGGCCACGTGGCGGTGGCGGAGCCGGGAACGCCAAATTGACAGACGGGCAAGAGTATCGTGACGCTCCGCCATGGAGCTTTTCACGGATTCTGCCCGATAGTCTGACATCTGGCTAGTGCGAACGGATGGTCCGTCGCATCCTCGACTGAACGAACGGAGGGTACCCGATCGTCCGCTAGGGCGTGGCCCGCGCGGACGTTACCCGACCGTCGGCGAGGGGCGCGACCCACGCGGACCTGCGTGATCGCACCGCCTGTCCGACGGGTCAGGTCGCGCCGCCCCGGGCGCTGTCCCCTTCCGTACCCGGTATCGCCGGCCGGGGGTACATGCGGGCGGAGGCGATCTGCGCTGTTATGCCCGACTCCTCCAGAGCGGCGGTAAGTCGCCGCCGGAGCTCGCGGTTGACGTCAGGCTGGCCCTCAGCTGTGGTTTTGGCGACCGTACGGATCATCGCGCCGTCGATGGTGATCTGCTCGACGCCGAGCACGTCTGGCGGTTCGAGGAAGTGCGCGGCAAGGTCCGGATCGGCGGCGACCGCATCAGCCGCGGCGCGCAGCACCGTGGTCGCCTCGTCCACGCTGGCGAAACCGATCGGCATGTCGACGACCACCATCGCCCAGCCCTGGCTCTTGTTGCCAACCCGGACGATCTCGCCGTTCCGGATGTACCAGAGGACGCCCCGGCCGTCACGCACAGTGGTGATGCGGAGCCCGACGGCCTCGACCACCCCGATGGCCTCGCCGAGGTCGACGGTGTCGCCCACCCCGTACTGGTCCTCGAGCAGCATGAAGATCCCGGAGATGATGTCCTTGACGAGCGTCTGGGCGCCGAAGCCGATGGCTACGCCCGCGATGCCAGCGCTGGCGATCAGTGGCGCCAGGTTGAAGTTGAGCTCGCCGAGGACCAGCAGGGCCGCGATGGCGAAGACGACGGCCGTGACGCCGCTGCGCAGGACCGACCCGATCGCTTCCGCGCGCTGCCGGCGGCGCTCCGGCACCACGTTGGCCGGGTCGACCGTGGCGCTCGGAATCCGCTCGCGTAGCGGCCGGAGGATGGTCGGCACCGAGGTGTTGGTGGTCGTGCGGACCAGCCGTTTGATTGTGCGGTGCACCGCCCACCGGATGAGCATCGCGATGGCGACGATAAGGAGAATCCGGAGCGGCTTGACGAAGATCCAGAAGCTGCTCTCGGCCAGCCACGGTATGCCGAACCAGTCAAATACGCGCTGGCAGACCGCGTCTGCTGTGCAGTCCGCGCCGACCGTGGGCGTCGGGGTTGGCGTCTCCTGGAAGGGAATCACGCCTGTTTTCGTACCGCATTGGCCCGGTGCCCGCGCGGCCGGGTGTGACGGTGCGCAACGGTCAAACCGACCTTATCGGACATCTAGCGGCAGGACACCGAAGGTTAACGAGAGCAGCTCTGATTAGTACGTGCATTTCTGTAATACATCAGGGACCATTGGCGCACGGGACGCTGGAGATCGTGCCAGCGTCAGCCGCGGCTACACCCGTGCCGCGGTCAGCTGGTTGCCGACAGGAGCTGGGCTGCACGACCTGGAGAGGTGAGCGCGATGCCTGACATACGACCCATAGTGGGCTCAGGTGCATTAGTACTCAATGCCACATACGAGCCGCTGTGTGTCGTGTCAGTGCGTAGAGCCGCGATCCTGGTCTTATCGGCGAAAGCCGTGTGCGTCGCTGACGGCGACGGCTTCCTCCACAGCGTCCGCCACGAGTTACCCGTGCCCTCGGTGGTGCGGCTCACTCGATTCGTGCGTGTGCCGTATCGCACACACGTCGGCCTGTCCCGCCGGGCGATCTTCGCGCGTGATGGCTGGCGGTGCGCGTACTGCCGGGGCCCCGCCGAGACCATCGACCACGTGTTCCCGCGCAGCCGGGGCGGCGGCCATGCCTGGGAAAACGTCGTGGCGGCCTGCGCACGGTGCAACCACACCAAAGGCGACCGCACCCCCGCTGAGCTGGGCTGGCGGTTGCACGCCAAACCCGCCGCACCAAAAGGAATGGCCTGGCGGGTCCTCGGCCACCGCGCGCCGGACCCACGCTGGGCCGACTGGCTCGATCTACCGCAAGCGGCCTGAGTGCCGCTCTTTTCGTTTCACGGGAGCCTGGCGCGGACCAGGGACGCGAAGACCACCACGTTGTCGGCGTACCCGGTCGAGCCGCCTACCCACCGTCCGCCGCAGGTGATGAGGCGCAGGCTCGGGCGGCTGAAGTCGGCGTACATGCGGTCGATGGGCAGGTGCTCCTTGTCGAACCGCTCGACGGAGTTCACCTCGAAGATCGCCACGGACCCGTCCCGCCGGGCAATCTCGATCTTCGCGCCGGGACGCAGCTCGCGCAGTTCGTGAAAGACCGCCGGCCCGGTACGCGAGTCGACGTGCCCCACGATGATGGCCGGCCCGAACTGGCCCGGAGTCGGGCTCTCCCGGTACCAGCCGGCTTCCTGGCGGCGGGTCGCGGCGGGTACGTCGATCGAGCCGTCGCCGGCCAGGCCCACGCCGTGAACGCCAGCGCGTAGCCCGATCGAAGGCACGCTGATCCGCACCGGCCGGCTCGGCTCCATCACCGGGAACTCGCGCGGCGGCGGCTTGCCTTCGGGTGTCCACCACGACGGCAGCTCGATCTGGCCCAACCCCGCCCCGGTGGCGAAGGCGCCCGTGAGGACCAGCCCGACCGCCAGGAAGCCAATACGCACTACGCCCGGCGGCGGCGCAGCGCCATCAGTCCGAGCGCGGCGCCGGCGGCGAGCGTGGCCAGGCCGCCACCGGTCAGGATCAGCGGTCCGGTGGCGCTGGTCGCCGCGCCGCCGCCACCGGTGGCCGGCCCCTTGCTCGGGTGCTCCATGCCGATCACGTACATCGTCGTGGTGGCCGTGCTGCCGTTGGCGCAGAAGAGCTTGACGGTGTAGCCGCGCGGGTTCGCGCCGGCGGGAACGGTCACCGCCGACACCACGAAGCCGTTCGCGGGCGCCATCTTCACCTCGCCGAACGCCTCCGACTTGGCGACGGCGTCGTTCAGGTTCTCCTGGCAGCTACCGCGGATGCCCACCCGGTACCCGGCCTGGATGCTGCTCGGGTTGACCTCGACCCAGGCGCCGTCCGCGCGGGCCGGCGCCGGCGCGGCCAGCAGTGGGAACGCCGAGGCCAGCGTGACGAGGGTGAGGCGTGTGAAGTGATCCCTCATGTAAGGGATCTTTACATCGCTGTACCGCAAATACCTGAAAATGGGTCAAGTGACGCGAGAGCGCTGTTCGGGGAAGCGGACGTACGCCTCGGTCGCCATGACCTCCCGCAGCGCCGCGAGGCCCGCGTACACGTCCTGGAACCGGGTGTAGAGCGGTGCGAGCCCCAGCCTCACCCGATCCGGCGTGCGGAAGTCTGGCACCACGCCGGCCGCGCGCAGCGCCTGGCTGATCTGCCAGGCGCGCGGGTGGTAGAGCGTCACCTGCGCACCGCGCCGCGCGCTGTCGCGCGGCGACGCCAGGCGGACACCGTGCGGCGCCAGCCACGCGTCGGCCAGGGCTATCGCGTACGCGCCGAGCGCCGCACCCTTCTCCGCCACCCGCCCGATGCCCGCCTCGGCGGTCAGCCTCGCGCCCTCCAGCGCTGCGTACCCGCCCAGCACAGGCGGCGTGCCCACCTGGAATCGCTCGACCGACTCCACCGGGTCGTAGGCCACACCCATGTCGAACTGGTTGCGCTGCCCGAACCAACCCCAGATCGGCTGCCGCAGCGCGGCCTGCAGATCCGACCGCACGTACAAGAACGCCGGCGCGCCCGGCCCGGCGTTCAGGTGCTTGTACGTGCAGCCAACCGCCAGGTCGGCGCCGGCCGCTCGCAGGGGCACCCGGACCGCGCCCGCCGAGTGGCACAGATCCCACAGCGCCAGAGCACCCGCGTCGTGGGCCGCCGCCGTGATCGCCATCATGTCGGCGATCGCGCCCGACCGGTACGCCACATGCGACAGCGCGATCAGCGCGACGTCGCCGTCGAGCGCCTCGCGGACGGTGTCGGTGCTGATCCCCAGGTCGATGTCGGTCTTCAGGACGCGCAGCTCCATGCCCCGGGCGTCCGCCAGACCCTCCAGGATGTACCGGTCGGTGGGGAAGTTGTCGTCGTCGGTCACGATGGCCCGCCGGCCGGGGCGGGCGTCGCAGGCGGCGGCGGCCAGCTTGTACAGGTTGACGCTCGTCGAGTCACACAGCAGCACCTCGCCCGGCGACGCGTCCAGCACCCCGGTAGCGAGCACGTCACCGACCTCGCGAGACAGGGTGATCCACCGCTCCCAGCCCCGGATCAGATCGGTGCCCCATTCGTCGATGGCCCGGTGCAGACGGTCGCGTGTGGACAGTGGCAGCCGCCCCAACGAGTTGCCGTCCAGATAGACCAGATGGTCGTCGGCGATGACGAACCGGTCGCGGAAGCCGGCCAGCGGATCGGCCGCGTCGAGGTCGCGAGCCTGCCGGAGGTAGTCGGTCACGCGAGAAAGCTACGTTAAGTCGCAACGTGAGTAAGGACACGCGGTGCGGCTTTCGATCAAGCAGTGCAGGATGTGACCATGGCAGACCCCCATGACCTGACCGCGCTGGAGCAGGCCGCGGCGATCCGTGCCGGGGAGCTGAGTAGCGCCGAACTGGTCGAGCACTACCTCACCCGCATCGAGGCGTTCGGCGAGACCGTCGGCGCCTTCGTGACGGTGACCGCCGACCAGGCACGCGAGCAGGCCAAGGCCGCCGACGACGCCCCGGCCGACCAGCGTGGACCGCTGCACGGGGTGCCGACCGCCATCAAGGATCTGACGCTGACCGCCGGCGTACGCACCACGTTCGGCTCGGCCGCGTTCGCCGACTACGTGCCGCCCTTCGATAGCGACGCGGTCGCCCTGCTGCGCGCCGCTGGCACGGTCAGCCTCGGCAAGACCACGACCTCGGAGATGGGCGTCTCCCTGTACTCCGAGGGCCTCGTCGCCCCGCCCGCGCGCAACCCGTGGGACCTCGCCAACACCGCCGGCGGCTCCAGCGGAGGTTCCGCCGCCGCCGTGGCCGCCGGCCTCGTACCGTTCGCGCAGGGCTCCGACGGCGGCGGCTCGGTGCGCATCCCGGCGTCGCTGTGCGGGCTGGTCGGATACAAGCCGAGCCGGGGCGTCGTGTCGGGCGGCCCACTCGGCTTCGGCGGGTTCGGCCTGCCAACGCACGGTCCGCTGGCCCGCACCGTCACGGACGCGGCCGCGATGCTCGACGCGTTGGCGGTACCAGTGCTGGGTGAGCCATATCTCGGCCCGCCGCCGCCTGACGGCGGTTATCTCGCGATCGCGCGCGCCGCCGCCCCCGGATCGCTGCGCGTCGGTCGTTTCGTCACCCCGATGCTGGCCGGCGACCAGCCCGTCGACCCCGCGTGCCTGGCCGCCGTCGACACCGCGGCCGCCGCGCTGGCGCGCGCCGGGCACGCGGTGGAGGAGATCCCGGCGCCGTTCGGCCCCGAGGTGTGGCCGCTGTTCGAGACCATCTGGTACGCGATGGCGCTGTTCCCGCTGCCACCGGAGCGGGAGGCCGACCTGCTGCCCCTGACCCGGCTGATGCGCCAGCGAGGCGCCGAGATCAGCGCGGGCACGCTCATGGGCGTGCTGGCCGAGTTGCAGATCCAGGTGCGGCAGGCGATGCGCGCCACCGCCGGATATGACGTGCTGCTCTGCCCGACGCTGGCGGCACCGCAGGCGCGGATCGGCTGGTTCAGCGAGACCGATGACCCGGCGGTCGACTTCGATCGGCAGCGGAGGTTCTCGCCGTACTGTGCCGTGTTCAACGTCACGGGCCAGCCGTCGGTGTCCCTCCCGGTCGGCACAACACCTGACGGCCTGCCCGTCGGTGCCCTGCTCACAGGCCGGTACGGGGAGGACGCGCGCCTGGTCGCGGTCGCCGCCCAGGTGGAGCAGATCATCGGGTGGAGCGATCGGCACCCCGATATCTGGCGGGCGACGCCCTCCGCTACCGTGAACGGCGTCTGAGTCAGGGGTGGAAACGGTGAGTGTTACCGAGACTTTGCTGGTCTTCGTCGTCATACCGGCCGCCATCGTGCTCGTGATCGCTGGCTTGGCCCTGCTCGGTGGCGGGCGCGGCGGCAAGCGATACCGGCCAGGGCGTTCGTTCGACTTCGCGCCGGTGTGGTTCCTGTCCGCGCCGGAGCAGCTCGCCGGTTCTCCGGCCACTTCCTTGCACGAGCTGCCGGCTGGCTCCGCTGGCTCGCGCGAACTGCCGGCTGGCTCCGCTGGCTCGCGCGAACTGCCGGCTGGCTCCGCTGGCGCGGCGAACAAGGAGCTGGCGACGGCGCCGGCCGTGACCACAAAGGGTGCCACGGGAGGCGCAAGTGACCGCTGGTGAAGAGGCCCACGGCGTGCCAGCCCGGCCCGAAGTTCTCGACGGCCCGTTCACGACGCGCCAGCTGCTCCGCCTCGACGAGGCGCTGCGGGTGGCCGACCGCACGACCGGCCTGACGTTCAGCGTCTACGTCGGCGACCTCGAGGAGCCGGTGCGCGCGCACGCCGAAAAGCTGCACAGCCAGCTCCGCGACCCCGACAAGTCCGTCATGATCGCCGTATCGCCCAACCAGCGACTGCTGGAGATCGTGACCGGCGCCGACGCTCGCAAGCGCATCCTCGACCGCGAGGCGAAGCTGGCAGCTCTGTCGATGGTGGCGGCTTTCGGCGGCGGCGATCTGGCCGGCGGCCTGATCAGCGGCCTAGACCAGCTAGCCACCCACGCCGGCCGCGCCTAGCCCGCGCTGCTTGCGCGCCGCCCCCCTTTCGTCGATCAAGGGCGAATGCACGTGGTTGGATCTCTTTTCCGCGTGCGTTTGCCCTTGATCCGTGCGGATGCCCTTGATCGGCGAGCGTGACGCCGCCGGCTCGGTAGTGTGGGCCGGAGGGAGGTGGTCCGGCGTGGCTCTCCAGCTCACCGCACCCGATCGGCCGTGGGGCGAAGCCGACCTGCACGCGCTGCCCGACGACCGCCACCGGTACGAGATCATCGACGGCAGCCTGCACATCAGCGCCCCACTCGACGAACCCCATCAGCGGCTCGTCGACGACATCGTCGGTGACCTGCGCACCGCGGTGCCTCCGGGCTGGCGGGCGGTCTGCCGGGTCGGGTTGCACGCCGGCGCCAGCTACCTGGTGCCCGACATCACCGTGCTGCTTCCCGCTTCGCCGCTGGCCAATACATGGGTCGACCCGGCCGACGTCGCCCTCGTGGTCCAGGTGGAGTCACCCAGCAGCCGCCGGCTCGACCGCTGTCTCAAGCCCGGCCTGTACGCCGAGGCGGGCGTCGAGTCGTACTGGCGGATCGAGCGCACGAGCAAAGGCCCAGTGGCGCACCTGTACACCCGGGCGGCGGCTGGCCACTACGAGCTGCACCGCTCGGTTCATCCGGGCCAGTGCGTGACCGCCGAGCTGCCGTACGCCGTGCAGGTGGCGCCGGCGACCTGGTCGCTGTAGCAAAAGCCGGCTTGATCGGGGCGTTTTCCACAGGGCCGCTGGCTGTACACAGGCGCGCAGCAGCATGCCCGTCGGGCGGGAACGCTCGGCCGCATGACCGACCTGTACGACGACGCGGCGGCACTGCCGCGACTGCTGCGCGGCGGCCTCGTGGCACACGACACGCAGGCGCTGCGGAGCGCGGGCATCAGCAGGAGCGCGGCCTCGTGGGCGCGCTCGAAGGGCCGGCTGGGCCACCCCTTCCACGCCACCTACCTCAGCGGCCCGGGCGCTGCTAACCTGCTCGACCGGCTGCGGGCGGCGTTGCTCGCGCTGCCGCCGTCCGCCGTGTTCACCGGCCAGAGCGCCGCGCTGCTGTACGGATTCGGTGTGATCGCCACCAGCGACGTCCACGTCGCGGTGCCGGCGGGTACGGCCGTGCCCCAGCGGCACGGGGTGGTGGCGCACGAGTGCGTGTTGCCGTTCGACGACATCCGCGAGGTCTTCGGCCTGCCCTGCCTGTCGCCAGCGCGGTGCGCGGTCGACCTAGCCCGCTCCCTGCCACGAGGCGACGCGCTCGCGGTTTTCGACGCGGCACTCCGGGCGGGCGCGTGCTCGGCCGACGACCTGATCGCCGAAGTGGGACGGCACGGGCGGCTGCGCGGCATCCGGCAGGCGCGAGAGTTGGTGCCGCTCGCGACGCCGCTCTCGGAGTGCCGGCAGGAGAGCCACCTGCGGCTGGTCTTCCACGATGGCGGCCTGCCACGGCCGCGACCGCAACTCGCGGTCGTCGACGAGTGGGGTGTGGAGCGCTGCCGGCTCGACCTGGGGTTCGAGGAGTTGCGAGTGGGGGCCGAGTACGACGGCCGGTCGCACGTGGAGCGGTGGCGGCTGCGGCACGATCGTGAGCGGCACAACTGGCTGGAGATGCGCGGTTGGCGGATGCGGTACTTCACCGACCATGACCTGTACCAAAGGCCGGACCGGATCGTCGCGGTCATGCGCACGACGCTGCACCAGCCGTCGGCGCGGCCGCACCGTTGGGTGTGAGCCCGCGGCCAGCGGCGGGCTGCGCCGGGCGGGCTCCGCCGGGCGGGCTGCGCCGGGCGGGCTGCGCCGGGCGGGCTGCGCCGGGCGGG
>NZ_JAIBNX010000108.1 GCF_026130045.1 Micromonospora sp. CPCC 205371 | reverse complement strand
GGCGCGGGCGCGGCGCGCGGAGCGCGGGCGCCGGGGCGCGGGCGCGGTGGGCGGGCGCCCGCGGGCTAGGGGTGGAGGCGGGCTAGGCGGCCTTGCTCGCCGGAGGCCCAGCAGGTGCCGTCGCGGGCGCAGTCGACCGCGTCGAAGCTGCCCGTGTCGAAGCGCACCCAGGTGCGGCCGCCGTCGCGGGTCAGGTCGCTGCCGGTCGGGCCTACCGCGATCGCCGTCCGTTTGGCGCGCGGCAGCCAGGTGACGCCCGAGCGGTACTCGCCGGGCACGACCGTCGCCGTCGTCCAGGTGCGGCCGCCGTCGCGGGTCGCGGCCGCCGCGTCGGGTGCCACGGTCGGCGCCGCGAAGTCGCCGCCGACCGCGAGGCCCTGCCGGGCGTCTCGGAAGGCGAGCGAGTAGATGCCGGCGCTCGGGCCGCTCGGTACCGGGCTGTCGACCACCCGCCACGTGCGGCCGAAGTCGTGGGTGCCGAAGACTCGCGCCGTGGCGCCGCCGCCGGTCGCGAACCACGCCCACGGGCCGCCACGGTCGGCGGTCACCAGGCAGGTGCCGCTGGCCGCGAACGCGAACTCGCCGTCGAGCGCGGCCGGCATGCCGTACCCGGAAAGGACGCGCCACGAACGCCCGCCGTCGGCGGTGGCCGCGATGCGGAAACGCCCGTCGACGGGGTCCGAGAGCGCGAGCCCGCGCTTGTGGTCGAAGAACGCGATGCAGTCGTAGAAGGCGCGCGGCTCGTCGTTGCGGAAGGTCTCGGTCCAGGTGCGGCCGCCGTCGGCGGTCGCGTAGATGCGCGACGCCTCGCCTTCGCCGATCGAGAGCGCCACCGCACGGTCGGCGCTGAACGCCTCGATGTCGCGGAACTGCAGGTCGGCGGTGTCGGGCGGGCCGACCTGCTGCCACGTCCGTCCACGGTCGACGGTGCGCAGCACGGTGCCGGCGCTGCCGCTGGCCCACGCCACCTTGGCGCTGACGACGGACAGGCCGCGCAGCCGGGCGGTTACGCCGGTGTCGGAGAGCTCCCAGGTGGGTGGGTGGCCGTGCGTGAAGCCGGTGAGCAGGAGAAGTGCGGGGACGAGTATCGACAAGGTCCGCAGTCTCATAGCAGCACCCTAATCGCCCATCGCGGGTGCTGCCTCGGGGCGGGCCTGGCGGATCGGTGTCAGGGACGCCGCCACCGCGATCAGCACGCAGATCGTGCCGGCGGCGAGCAGCAGCGCCCGTACCCCGTATCGAGCGACGCCCACCGTCAGCACGGCGGCGCCGATCGGGCCGAGTGACATGTGGATGGTCCAGAACGCGGACGTGACACGCCCCAGCAGGTGATCGGGCGTGACCTCTTGCCGCAGCGACAGCGAGCAGATCCCGGCCATGCTGGTGCCGAACACCACCACCGTCACGAGGCCAGCGATCACGGGCACGGAGGTGGACAGGCCGATGCAGGCGATCGCGAAGCCGCTCAGGGCGTACGAGCCGATCCAGCAGGCGCCGAATCCGAGCGCCTTGCGGGTGTACGACACGAGGACGGCCGCGATGATCGTGCCGACGGCGCCGGCGGCGAGGACGTATCCGACGGTGCGGTCGGGTTGGTTCAGGTGGTGGCCGACGTAGAAGACGTATATGTCGGTGAGGCCGGTGGTCAGGAACGCCAGGAACGCGAGCAGTACGGTCAGCGACCGCAGCACCGGATGCTTCCACAGGAACTGGGCTCCGACGAAGAAGTCGCGCGCGGACACCCGGCTCGGCGCTTCGGAGGGGCGGGTGCGGGGGCGGATGAAGCTCAGCCCGATGGCGGACACCGCGAACGTGCCGGCGTCGATCGCGACAGCGGCGGTCGGGCCGAAGACGCCGGAGGTGATGCCGGCGAGCATGGGACCGCCGACCCAGGCGGCGGCGTACGTGCCGGAGAGGCGGCCGTTGGCTTCGGTGATCCGGTCGGCGCCGACGAGGTACGGCACCGCGGCCACGTAGCCGACCCGGAACACCATCGCGAATGCTGCTGCGAGCGGCACGACGACGTACAGCAGCCAGATCTGCGGCGAAAGCCACCAGACGACCGGTATCGATGCGTAGAGGATGAATCGGGCGACGTCGCAGACGATCAGGAGGGTGCGGCGGGGTACCCGGTCGGCGACGACACCCGCGAAGATCCCCGCGATGATCGATCCGGCGGCGGCGACGCCCGTGAGGAGTCCCATCTGTGCGACGGAGCCGGTGGCGTGCAGCACGAGGAGCGGAAGCGCCACATATGAGAACGAGTCGCCCGCGACGGACAGCGTCTGCGCGAACCAGAAGATGGTGAAGTCGCGGTTCCGCCATAGCGACTGGGACGCCATCACCACCCCGACATTGGATCATTGTCCGCGCCATCGATCACCGTTAACATCCTCACATGATGATGATGCGAAGAACATTCATATTCTGTGCGGCCGCGCTGCTGGCGGTCAGTGCGGGTGGCGCGGTGCCGGCAGCGTCGGCGGCACCGTTGCCCGCCACGCAGGGCGCCTACGGCGCCGTCTTCCGCGACGACAGCGGACGCGAGATCGTCCTGCGCGGCTTCAACGTCGCGGGCAGCGCCAAGCTCGCCGAGAACGGCCTGCTGCCGTTCAAGAGCCGCGCGGACGCCGCCAAGTCGGCGCAGGCCATGCGCGACCTCACCGGCGCCAACGCCATCCGGTTCCTCATCAGTTGGGAGGGCGTGCAACCGTCGCGCAATACCATCGACTACGGGTACCTGGACCGCGCGATCGAGCAGATGCGCGAGTTCACGGACCGGGGCATCCACGTGCTCCTCGACTACCACCAGGACCTGTACTCGGCGCACCTGTTCGACGAGGACAGCTGGTACGACGGCGACGGCGCACCGAAGTGGGTCATCGACCTGGGTGACTACCCCGACGAGTCCTGCGGCATCTGCTTCCTGTGGGGGCAGAACATGCAGAACAACGGTGCCGTCCGGGAGGCCATCTACGACTTCTGGCGCAACGAGTACGGCGTGCAGGACGCGTACCTCACCCAGACGGGCGCGGCGATGCGGTACCTGAAGCAGCGGCTGCCCGCCACCGCGTTCGACAAGATCGTGGGCCTTGACCCGTTCAACGAGCCGTTCGACGGCGGGCTGGACGGCGGCTCAGGTGTCGAGTGGGAAGCACGCTGGCTGATGCCGTTCTACCAGAAGATCCGCGCCAAGATGGACGAGTCGGGCTGGGCCGCCAAGCCCGCGTACGTCGAGCCGCTCGTCTTCTGGAACACCGGCTTCTTCGAGCAGGGCGGGCTGTCCACCATCTCGCCGCTGGGCACCCGGTACGTGTTCAACACCCACTACTACGACGGTGCCCGCATCACCCTGGACCCCACCGGGGCCGGCGACGGCACGTACGCCTCCGCGATGAACCGCATCCGCGACCGCGCCAAGTCGCTCGCCACCGCGCCGTTCGTCTCCGAGTTCGGCAACTCGTTCCACAGTGACCGGACACCATGGATGATTCGCTCGATGTACCAGGGCATGGACGCCGGCATCCGCGGCTCCAACTGGTGGGGCAGCCCCGCGTCCGGCGGCACCGTGCTGTCCAACACGATGTGGCACTGGGACATCTACAATGGACAGCACGAGGAGCCCGGCGACGGCTGGAACGACGAGGACCACTCGGCGGTCGCCCTCGATTCGTCCGGCGCGGTGGTGACGCGGCTCGACCGCCGGGTACTCGACCGGATCTACCCCAGCGCGGTATCCGGCACCACGCTCGCGTTCGCGTACGAGGACCTGGCGCGCTCCGGGTACGGCGGCGCGGGCACCCAGCAGGCATGGTTGACGGTGCCGCAGAGCCTGCCCAGCGTCCGGGCTCTCGCCAGCGGCCGGCAGTACGGCGTGCTGGTCTGGCGGGGCACCACGGGCACCACCGAGCTACACCTGCCGGGCTCGTTCGCGCCGGGCAGCACCGCGGTGGTCAGCGACGTCGGCGCGGTCTTCGGAGTACCGGCCAGCGGCGCGGTGTCGACGGCCCTTGAGGAGGGGTCGGCGACCGCGAGGCGACTGCTCGTCAACGCCGGCACCGGCGTGCACGTGGCGCTGGTGGTCAACGCCGCCGGCGGCACCGTGACCGCGGCGCAGCTCGCGGCCGCGCGCGGCGAGCTGGCCGCCTGGCGGGCTCAGCACTTCCCGTCGTAGCCATGATCAGGTGTCCCTCACGTCGTTACGACGGCGTGAGGGATGCCTCCATCATGGAGGGTGCGGTACCGGCGCATCTCCAGCAGCAGCCAGCCGATGCTCACGACGCCCAGCACGACGTACGCGATCACCGATCCCAGGCTGTCCCAGAGCGCGTGCAGCGCGACCACCCCGGCGAACGTGCCCACGAAGATCAGCACCCGCTTGCCCGTCGGATGCGCGGCCAGCGCGAACAGCGCGCCACACGTCAGGCCGGTCCACGCGGTATGGCCGGCGGGCGCGAGCAGGCCGCGGACGAAGAGCGTCTCCTCCACCGCGCCGATGCTGCCCTTCGAGGCGAGCAGGGCGGTGAACGCGTACCCCATCGTCTCTAGCGCGGCGAAGCCCATGCCGCTCGCGACGCCGATCACGAGCCCGTCGCTGGGGTCGCGGCGGCGCCGCCACAGCAGCGCGAGGATGATCGCCGGGACGATCAGCTTGGCGCTCTCCTCAATGATCGCCACGAACACCATCGGCAGGCCACCCAGGTCGCGCAGCGCGTCGTACTCGAGCTGGCCGGCCACGACCACGCCGAGCACGCCGCCGAGGAACGCCGCTGCCGCGAGCACCGCGGCAGGCACCTGCCACCGGCCGGACCGGCCCTGCACGAAGGTCAGGAACGTCGCCGGGACGACCGCCGCGCCGAGCAGGATGGTCGCGGGGACGAAGTTGGGATTCTTGGTCTCGACCATCGTGCCGAGCACGAGAAGGTACAGCGCTAGGCCGATCACCAGCACCGGAATCCAAGCCCACCGCCGCCACACAGCCGCCATTCCGGCACTGTACGACAGGTAACGGGGCCGTGGAGCCGGACGCGTCCCATATGGCGAAATCCCATGTCATAATGCGCCAATGATGAGCGAGGGCGACGGCAGCCCGGACGCCGCACCGACGATCCAGACCGTGCAGCGAGCCGCCCTCATCCTGAGCGCCTTCACGGTCAGCCGGCCGTACCTGAGCCTCAGGGAGATCACCATCCGCCTCGGCGCGAGCAAGGCGACCGCGCACCGGTACACGAAGGCGCTGCGCGCCGCCAACCTGCTGCGCTACGACGAGCAGACCGCGCTGTACTCCCTCGGGCCGCAGGTGCTCACCCTCGCCGCCTCGGCCCGCGCTGGGCTGCCGATCGTGACGGTGGCCGAGCCCTACCTGGAGAGGCTGGTCAAGCAGGTCGACGAGACGGTGGTGCTGAGCGTGTGGGACGGCGAGGCGCCGACGGTGGTGCGCTCGGCCGACAACACCGACCAGTCCGTGCGGATCAGCGTGCGCGCGGGCGCCCGGCTGGAGGTGACCGGCTCGGCGCAGGGCCGCGTGTTCTGCGCGTTCCTCCCAACCGACCAGGTGCCGGGCCTGCCGAGGCTGCTGCGCCAGTCGCCCGAGCTGGCCGGCGACCTGGCCGCGATCCGCGCGCAGGGCGTGGCGGTGGACTCGCCCGCGGCGAGCGGCGTCCGCACCGTCGCCGCGCCGGTCTTCGACGGCGCGACGATCACGGCGACGATGGCCATCGTGGGCACGACCGCGAGCGTGCCGTCCGATGTGGACTCCGCGATGGCGAAGTCGCTCGCCGAGACCGCCGCCGAACTCTCCCGCCGCCTAGGCTCCCTCGGCCCTGCCTGATCGCGAAGAGCGGGGCAGGGCCTTCCGCTAGCGGGTGATCACCAGGCGGTCGAGGTCAGGGGCCCAATAGTGCGGGTTGCCAAACTCCAGCGTGTTGGTGCCCGCGTCGAGCCGCACCTGGACTGTCACCTGGCCGACGTTCTCCCAGTTGCCGGTCGACGGGAAGTCGAGAAGCAGCACGTCGCGGCCGTTGACGACGAGGCCGGCCCGGCGCCACTCGGCGGTGACATAGTGGACGGTCACCTGGTAGGTCCCCGCGGTGGGGACCGTGAGGCCGGTGAACTCCAGGGTGTTGCGCCGCCCGTTGCCGATCCAGCCGACGACGGCGCCACTGGACGCCGTCTCCAGCCGCCGCGTGCCGACCGAACCGTGCCGGACGTTGCCGCTCGCCTCCGCCTCGCGGACCACCCGCACGGGTTGTGGCTCCGGCCGCGCCGGTGGCCGCACCGGCGGCGTGGGCGACGGTGGCGCGACCGGGCGCGTGACCGGGTCGCGGGTCGGATCCACCGACCGGGGCGGAAGCGCCACCTGCTGCGCCTGGCCGCGTAGCTCCGCGGCGTCTGGGGTGGTGGGTTCCTCCGTCTGGCTCGGCGCCCCGGTGGCCGCCACGAAGGGCGGCAACACCGGCAGCGCGACCTCGCCGTCCGATGTGGACGCGCCATAGAGGACAGCCGGCACTGCGAGCACGGCCGCCGCGATCGTGATGGCCTTTACCGGTACCGCGTACGCGCGATGCTGCCGCACCCGGAACGCGTCGGGCACCGAGCCGCCCGAGAAGTCGCGCCGGAGCACCAGCGTGCTCGCGGCTGGGGCCAACGACGTCTCCCGTCCGGGCGACACCGGCACCGTCAGGCCGCGATCGAGCCAGTAGACGTAGTCGTCCGGCAGATCGTCCACACTGGTCAGCGAGACCCAGCCGCCTACCCGCAGATCCTCCGCCATGCGGCAGATACTAGCCGTAGTGCGTCAGTAAGAGAAAGGTTCGTTTTCTCGTTTTATGGTTCGATCTGCGTATCACGTCTGGAGCGGAGGCCCCCGACAGATGGACCATACGGATTACCTGGCGCTACGGTTCGAAGAGCACCGGAGCCATCTGCGCGCGGTCGCGTACCGGCTGCTGGGGTCGCTGGCAGAGGCCGACGACGCGGTGCAGGAGTCATGGTTGCGGCTCAGCCGCGCCGACCGCACCGAAGTCGTGAATCTCGGCGGCTGGCTGACCACCGTCGTGAGCCGCATCTGCCTGAACCTGCTGCGCGACCGCCGGCACCGGGACGAACAACCCCTCGACACCCGGGTACCGGACCCGATCGTCAGCGAGATCGACGGCGGCGACCCCGAGCACGAGGCCGTACTGGCCGACTCCGTCAGCGTCGCGATGCTCGTCGTCCTGGAGACCCTGACCCCGGCCGAGCGGCTCGCGTTCGTGCTGCACGACCTGTTCGCGATGCCGTTCGACGAGATCGGCCCGATCATAGACCGCACACCCACCACGACCCGGCAACTCGCCAGCCGCGCCCGCCGCCGGGTCCGCGGCGCCACCCCAGCCCCCGAACCCGATCTGGCCCGCCAGCGCGCCGTCGTCGAGGCGTTCCTCGCGGCGGCTCGCGGTGGTGACCTGGCCGCACTCGTCGACCTGCTGCACCCTGACGTCGTCGTCCGGTCCGACGGTGGGGCTGTGCGCCCGAGCACCCTGGTACGCGGCGCGGAAGCGGTGGCGCAGGGCGCGATCATGTTCGCGCGGCTCGCCGAGCTCACGCGTCCCGCCCTCGTCAACGGCGCGGTGGGCGCGGTCGCCATGTCGGAAGGGCGCGTCGTGGCGGTGGCCGCCTTCACCGTGGCGGACGGCAAGGTGGCGGCCCTAAACATCCTGTCCGACCCAACCCGCCTCCCCCTGCCATAGCTCCTCCGGCGCACTCTGTCCTGCCGCCGATCAAGGGCAAACGCACGTGGTTCGATCTCATTTCCGCGTGCGTATGCCCTTGATCCATGAGATCGCCCTTGATCGGTGGCGCCTGCGGCGGCGCGAGTGCTGCCGCCGCAACGCGTGGGAGGTAAGCGCTACAGCGTGGCGACCAGCCGCTCCCCCTCAGGCCACGGGCCGAAGCTCGTCTTCGAGTCCAGGTGCCCGACATCGCCCGCGTCATGCAGCTCGGCACCCCAGTCGCGCGCGTAGTCTACGAACTGAGCCTGCGTGCTGTATGGGTCAGTGCGGCTCGCGACGACGATCGCCCGAAACGGCAAAGGCTGCCGCGGCACCTCGCCTATGAACACATCGTCATCCGGCTGCGGTATCCACTTAGGATCGATGTAGGGCGGCGTCACGAGAAGCGCCGCACGGACAGGTCCGGTGTGCTGGCTCGCCCACAACGCGACCGTCAGGCACCCGGCGCTGTGCGCGATGAGGACGGCGGGTTCATCGCTGGCGCTCACCGCCGCGTGCAACGCGGCCACCCGGTCTTCGGCGACGTACGGCGGGCCGGGCGGCTCCGGGGCCCACTGATAGCTCGGGCGGCTCTCCACCCACTGTTTCGTCCAGTGATCCGCAGACGGCACTCCACGCCCGGGCACTACGAGATACCGCGTCACAGCCCGCATGCTAGCCCGACGCCCACGGGTCTGCCCGCCTCGCCGTGGATCGGCCTTCCCATCAGCGGGCGTGATGCGGCGCTCGCGTCGGCGGGCGACCGCTCACCGCCGAGGTCCGTGCGAACTTTTTCGCGGTGTCGGCGTGTCGCGTCCGGCGTGGCGCCCGCGCGGGCAACGATCACCGCACAAACGTACGAGAATCAATACGTGCGGCAAACGTTGGAGCAGCTACGGGATGTCGCCGGCCAATGCGCCGGCACCCCGGTCTGGTCGCTGCCCGACACCGACCTCATCACCGCCGTGCACACGGTGCACGACGCGGAGCAGATGCTCGCCGCGATCAAACTGCACCTGATCCGCGAGATCGACGGCCGCAATCTGCCGGTCGCGCAGCAGGCCGCCAGCACCGCCGTCTGGCTCCGCGAACGCCTGCACGTCAGCATCCACACCGCCAGGCGCATGGTCGACCTGGCCGGTGACTTGGACAAGCGGCCGGTGCTGGACGCCGCCCTGTCCACCGGGGCGGTCACCGTCGAGCAAGCCCAGATCGTCGCCAAAACCGTCCACGACCTGGCCACCGAAGCCACGCCGGACGTGGTCGACCTCGCCGAGAAGACCCTGATCGAAGACTTCGCCGACTGGCAACCAGCCATCTTGCGTAAAGCCGCACAGCGGATTCTGGCCCACGTCGCACCAGAGGTGGCCGAAGACGCCGACCGGCGCGCCGCCGAACGGGACGCCAAACGCGCCCAGCAGACCCGGGCGTTCACGTTGACCAACAACGGGGACGGCAGGTTCCGGCTCACCGGCTGGCTGGACGCCGAGGCCGCCGCGATCGTCGACGCCGCTCTGGACCCGTTGTGTAAGCCCGACGGCGAGCGGACCGCCACCCAACGCCGCGCCGACGCCCTGGTCGAAGTCTGCCGGTTGGCGCTGCGCACCACCCAGCTGCCGGCCAACGGCGGGGACCGGCCACAGGTCGTGGTCACCGTGCCGTATGACGTGCTGCGTCAGGAACTGCGGCACGGGCACCTCGACACCGGGGAACGGTTGAGCGCGCAGCAGGTACGGCGGCTGGCCTGCGACGCCCACATCATCCCCATGATCCTCGGCGGCGACGGACAAATCCTCGACGTCGGACAATCCCGCCGGCTGTTCACCGGACCACTACGACGAGCACTGGTGGCACGGGACGGCGGGTGCGCGTTCCCGGGCTGTGACCGGCCCCCACGGTGGTGCGACGGGCACCACATCACCCACTGGACGGCCGGCGGCGATACCGCCCTGCACAACGGCGTGTTGCTGTGCGGGTATCACCATCGGCTCATCCACCGCGGCGAGTGGGAAGTGCGGATGGCCGACGACGGCAAGCCCGAGTTCATCCCACCGACCTATGTGGACCACGACCGCAGACCCCGGCGCAACATCTACCACCGGCGGACATAGCAGCACCATCCAGTATGGATAGCTCCTGGGGCTACGGCGCCGGCCACGGTTGCGGACGCCACGTGCACGCCCGCGGGCCTGCCCACCGCCGGGCAAGAACGGCGTCGCGCGGCGGCGGGCGCGCGCGGTACGGTGATTTCGTGATCTGCCGCAGCGCCTTCCGTCAGTGGATCACGCCTGACCTGCCGCTGTATGGCAACGACCACGAGCGCGGCGACTTCGCTCCCTGACCGGTTCTGCCCTGCTGACCGGTCCATTCCCTCCGATTCCAGCGGGAGCTTTGCCGTGCAACGCCAATCCACCGGCGTGCTCGCCGTCCTGCGCACCGCCCAGGTCGCTCGGGTGCTCGCCGCCAGTACCGTCGGCCGCGTCCCCCTCGGGTCGTCGCCGGTCGCGCTGCTGGTCTTCGCCCGCGAACACTGGTCCATCGGGATCGCGGCGCTGCTCGTCGCCGCGTACACGATCGGTCTTGCCGTCGGCGGGCCGATGCTGGCGCGGATCGCCGACCGGTGGCGCCAGCCGCCGGTCATGGCCGGTGCCGTGGCCGTCTCGACCGCCGCGTTCCTCGTGCTGGCGGCGGGTCACCCGCCGCTGGGCGCCGCCGTCGTTGCGGCGCTGCTCGCGGGGGCGGGCGCGCCGCCGTTCGAGTCCGGCCTGCGGGTCCTGTGGCGCGACCTGCTGCCGGAAGAGCGGGTGCACACGGCGTACTCGCTGGACATCGCGGTCCAGGAGCTCATTTTCATCGTCGGGCCGCTCGTCTCGATCGCGGCGGTCGGCGCGGGTGGGCCCAGCGCTGGGCTGTACGCGACGGCGGCGCTGCAACTGATCGGTACCGTCTGGTTTGTCACGACCCCGGCCGTGCGCCGGTGGCGCGGCGCCGCGGCCGATCGGCATTGGGCCGGCGCGCTGCGCGTGGGCCGGCTGCGCACGCTGCTCGTCGCGGTGGTGCTGGTCGGCGCGGGTGTGGGCGCGCTGCCGGTGGCGGTGACGCGGTACGCGGAGGAGGCCGGCGCCCGCTCGTGGGCCGGCTGGTTGCTGGCCGCGCAGGCGACCGGCGCGCTGGTCGGCGGCCTGGTCGGCACCCGTCTGAAGCTGCCGGAGCGTCACCTGCCTTGGGGCGCCGCGGCGCTCGCGGCGGGTTATGCGCCTCTGGTACTGGCACCGGCGCCGCCGGTGATGCTGGTGCTCGCCGCGGTCAGTGGGCTGGCGTTGCCGCCGCTGCTGACGGCGACGTTCGTGATGGTGGACCGGATCGCGCCGTCCGGGACAGCGGCGGAGGCGTTCGCGTGGGTGGCGACCGCGTCCACCGCGGGCGCCGCGCCGGGTGCGGCCCTCGAGGGCGGGTTTCGGGACGGGGTGCCGGGCTGGGCGGCGGGTTTCTTGCGGGCGCCGTTGGTGATCGGCGCCAGCACGCTGCTCTTCCGGTTGGTGGCTGTCAGCAGGGCCGCTGCGGTCGCGGCGACACCTCGGTGAGGTCGCCGTAGGTGCCGACGCCGCGGTAGTAGTAGACCCCGCCGCAGCCGTCGAGGTTGTCGAACCAGGCGGTGCCGCCCTCGGCGTCGGGGCCCAGGGGGTACGTGATGCCGCTGTCGATGGTGGTCCACGGCCCGTCAGCGGTCGCCGAACGCTGCAGGTCGACCGCCACCTGGCCCGTGCAGCCGCCGCTCAGCCAGCCGGACACGTAGAGCATGTTGGCGCTGTAGCCGACATTGCCCATGGTGAGCGTGCAGGCGTTGGCGCTCGTGCCAGCTGCGGCCTGCGCGTTGGCCGGTGCGGCGGCGCCGGTGCCGAGCGCCATCGCGGCGGTGACAGTGGCGAGCCACTTTGTGGTGCGTCGCATGGTGATCCTCCCCAGGATGGTTGTGCGGTAACGGATACAGCCTAATGAATCTTGCTTGCTCCGCGCCGCTAGGAGTTGGGATTGGTGGCTCGGTGGCGGCGGACCAGGTCTTCCAACGCGGCTATCTCGCGGCGTAGCGCCTCCCGGCCGGCGCGGGTGAGGCGGAGCCAGGTGCATGGGCGGCGGCCCTCGTAACCCTTGGTCACCTGCACCAACTCGGCCTGCTCCAGCACCTTCAGGTGGCGGTTGAGGTTGCCATCGGTCAGGTCGAGCTGGTCGCGGAGTGCGGCGAACGTGCATTCCTGCGCCTCGCTCAGCACCGTCAGGATGCCCAGCCGCACCCGCTGGTGCACGGTGTCGTCGAGGGCGAGCGCCGGATGCGACTCAGTCACCGGCGGTCCGCCCACGCGCGTACCGGACGGCCGCGAAGACCAGCAGCGGAAGCGCCATCACGACCAAATAATGCCCCGGCCGCAGCGACAGCATCCCGCCGGGGATCGTCCCGAGCGGCCACCACTGGCACAGCCACACCGCCATCAGCGCGATCCAGACGCCGGCGGCGACCAGGGCGCGGCTGCGCTCGGCCACGCCGAGCGCCACGACGCCGGCCGCGACGGGCAGCAGCGGCGTCAGGAAACCGGGCCACCACGGCCCGGCCGCCGAGAGCGCGTCGGGCTGCGGCCCGCTCGGCGCCGCGGCGAGCACGGCGAGCAGCACGAGTACGCCGAGGCCGGCGGCCGCGAACAGTGGCCAGGCGACGCGCATGCCCGACACTCGCTCCCGGCGCCTGTACCAGGCCGCGGTCAGCCCCACGACCAGGGGCGTGCCGAGGAACCAGAATAGGTACGACAGCATCGGGCTGCGCTGCTCGTCGGCCACGCCGGCCCAGAACGGGTACTCGGCCACGATGGAGCTGGTCTGGCCGAACGGCCACCGGTACAGGGCGATGCTGGCCAGCAGGAGCGCGGCTATCGCGGCGGCCGGCAGCCACGCGCCCCCGTGTGCGCGGGCGCGCGCCTGAGCGCGCAATCGGCGGACCTCGACAAGCGTCTGTTCGGCATCCACGACACCCTCCGCGACTCTGTAGGAGCAACCACTTTGCATTGCAAAGTCGAGGTGTGGGGCCGGCCGACCACAAGGGCGCTGTACGGTCAGAGGATGTTCGGCCGCGCTTGGGGCATCGCCCGCTCTCTCGCCATCTATCACGGCATCCCCGGCCGGCAGCGGCGCATGCGCCGCATGTACCGGCAGTTTCTGGGGCCGGGCGACATCGCCTTCGACATCGGGGCGCACGTGGGCAGCCGGGTCCGCGCATGGCGGCATCTCGGTGTACGCGTCGTCGCGGTCGAGCCGCAGCCGGACTGCCTGCGGGTGCTGCGGCTGCTCTTCGGGCGATCCCGCGACGTCACGATCGTGGCCGGTGCGGCGGGCGCCCGGTCGGGCACCGTGCGGCTGTCCATCTCGAGCGCGGCGCCGACCGTCTCGTCGATGTCGCAGGACTGGATCGACTCGGTGTCGCGCGACGAGAGCTTCTCCAAGGTGCGATGGGACCGGTCGATCGAGGTTCAGGTGGCGACCCTGGAGGAGCTGATCGCCGCCCACGGCACCCCGGCGTTCGTGAAGATCGACGTGGAGGGGTTCGAGGCCGACGTGCTCGCCGGGCTGGCCACGCCGGTGCGCGGGCTGTCGTTCGAGTACCTGCCGTCGGCGCACGACGCGATGCTGGCCTGCCTCGACCTGGTCGAGAAGCTCGGCACGTACCGCTACAACTACTCCCCCGTCGAGACGATGCGCCTGGTCAGCGACCGGTGGCTCGACGCGGGCGAGTTGCTCACCTACCTGGAAAGGGTGCGCGACCTCGGCCGCTCCGGTGACATCTATGCCAAGCTCGTCTGACCGCCCGCCAGGCGGGCCACGTTTGGCGGAGCGAAGAAGTCGGCCGGTGACACGACGCCCGCGTTCAGCCGGGCGAACTCGTCCATCGCCGGCTGGTTGCCGTTGATCGCGCTCAGCAGCGCGACCAGGTCGGGCGGCGGTGGTTCCAGCGTGGCGAGCTCGGTGGTGAACTCGTACATCGGCAGCGAGTCCTCGTCGCGGGTGGCCTGGTACCCGGCCATCGCCTCGTCGTACGGCCGGGCGCCGGAGAGCGCCTCGTCGAGCGCCACCGCACACAGCTCGGCGTCGCGGAACGCGTCCTGCATCCCCATCGCGGTGATGAAGTCCTTGTTGTAGCCGGCGTCCCCGACCAGCGCCCATCCCGGCCCGTACGGCTTGCGGAAGAAGTTCGGCACCGCCATGCCGGCGAAGCGCTCCTCGCGGGTCGCCGCGTCGACGCGCTCGGCGAACTCCGGCGCCGTCGCGAGTGACTTCAGGTAGTTACCCTCCACATCGGACTTGTTCGCCTCGAACTCGGCGTACGGCCAGCCGGCCACCACCAGCGTCAGCCCGTCGTTGGTGGGCCAGGCGGCGATGCCCCGCCCCGGCCTGATGTACGTCTCGAAGCGCCCGTTCATCGGCAGGCCGCTCCAGTACGTGTAGTAGCCACACAGGAGCTTGGGCTTCTCGTGGTACCGCTCGGCACCGGCCGCTTCGGCGACCAGCGACCGGAAGCCATCCGCCCCGACGACGACCCGAGCGTGCTCGGTGACCGGCCGCCCGCCCCGGCCGTGGCCGCGTACCCCGGTCACCCGGCCGTCCTCGACGAGGACCTCGTCGACCGTGAACCCTTCGCGCACCTCGGCGCCCGCCTCCGCGGCGGCGTCGACGAGCACCTTGTCGATCCGGGTGCGGCGCGGGGCGTACCCGACCGGCGAGTCGTCGGTGCCGGGCGCCCCTTCGAGCGTGAACGGCCCGAAGTCGAACGCGTACGTGTCGACGGGCGGCACGCCGGTGGCGAGCATCGCGTCGAGTACGCCCCAGCGGCGCAGCGCGGCGATGCCCGGCGGGTGGATCATGTGGGTCGAGACGGTGTCGCTGGGGAACGTCGACTTGTCGACGACCAGCACCCGGTACCCCTTGCGGGCCAGCAGCATCGCGGTGGGTGAGCCGGCGCACCGGGCCCCGACCACGATGGCGTCATAGCTTTTCTCGGTCATGAATCGACGCTAGGTCCGCCGTCGTCGGCCCCGCGTCGGAAGAAATACCCACTCTCGTACGCATAGGCGGTCGCCGCCGACCGCGAGGTCACGCCGAGCTTGGTGAAGATGTTGCTGATGTGGCGGTGCACCGTCTTCTCGCTCAGGAACAGCTCCGCCGCGATGGCCCTGTTCGTCTTGCCCGCCGCGACCAGCCGCAGCACCTCCGCCTCACGCGCCGTCAGCCGCCCCGGCCTCCCCAAAGCGGACAGGGCCCGCGCGTCGGGGGCCGCGCCGAGCTGCTGGAACACCCATCCGGCAGCGTCCAACTCGAGGGCCGCGCCGTCGCGGTCGCCGAGCGCCTGGCAGGCCAGCCCGATGAGCACGCGGGTGCGCGCCGCCTCGTAGGGCGCGTCCAGCTCGTGCCAGCGCGTCCAGGCCGCGCGCAGCGTGGTCACCGCGGCGCGGGCGTCACCCTCGGCGAGCTGCACGGCGCCGGTCGCCCTGGTCGACAGGGCCTCCGCGTAGGCGGTACCGGCGTCAGCCGCGATGCCGGCCAGCTCGTCCGCCGCCGCGCGGGCCTCGGCCACGTCGCTGGCCGCGATCATGATCTCGACGTGCGCGCTCAGCAGGTGCGACCGGCCGACCCGGTCGCGGGTCTCGCCGACGGCCGTGCGCATCGCGGCGGCCGCGGCCTGGACCTGCCCCTGCGCCAGCCGCAGCAGCGCGAACCCGGGCTGCGCGCGGTAGCCGCGCCGGCTGGCCTCCCGGTACGCCTCCTCGGCCGCCGCGAACTCGCCGCGCACCCGGTGCAGCTCGGCCACCCGGTAGTGGGCGGTGGCGGCGGCCGGGCGGTCCCCGAGCCGCTCGCAGGCGAGCCGCGCCTCATCGACAGCGTCCGGCCAGTCGCCGTGGATCTGCATGAGCTCCGCGCGGTGCACGAGGCACTGGCCCCGGTACGGGACGAGGTCGGGCTGGGTGTCGCACCAGTGGGTCAGGGCGGCGGTCCACTGGCGGGCGCGGCGCACGTCGAACGCGTTCTGGCACTCCAGGAGCACCGCGCAGTACACGATGCCGGCCACCCGCGGCGAGACCTCGCCTGCGGTGACCGCGACCATCGCCTCGTCGAGCAGCGCGACACCGTCGGTGATCTTCCCGGCGCGCACGAGGGCCTCGCCGCAACCGAGCCGGCCGAGGGCGCGCAGGTCGGGCTCGTCGAAGCGGTCGCCGAAGCGGCCGGCGCCGGTGAAGGCCGTGTACGCCGCCATCGGATCGCTGTCGAGCACGGCGAGCGCGTCGGTCACCAGCAGGTAGCCGCGCTCGACGCAGTCGGCGCCGCAGTCGTCGAGGATGCGCCGGGTGCGGGCCAGCCAGCCGCTGGCCTGGGCGTCCTCGGCGCGCAGCATGAGCCCGAACGCCAGCCAGAACGCGCACCGGGCGGCGCTTCGCGGCTCGCTGGCCGCCTGCCACCGCTGGTGGGCGCGCAGCCAGGCGTCGTCGCTGGCCTCGTCCTGGCCGCAGAGGTAGGCGGCGATCGCCAGCCGTTCGAGATCCTCCGGCTCGACGGCCGCCGCGGACAGGAGGGCGTACGCCTCCGTCCACGCGCGCCGGTCGAAGGCCGACCGGCCGCGGTCCAGGTCGCCGTCCGCGTTCATCCGCACCCCCCGGCCGCTTCGCCCTGAACGTACCGCTTCGCGCGCCCGGCATACGCGCATCTGTCGGCTCTCCTACGCTGGTGCGAATGACGGACGTCGACTGGTCGCGGATGGGCTGGCACGCCTGGTCGGATCTCGGCGAGGTGCGGGCCCGGCTCGCTGCCGGCGCCGACCCGAACACGCTGGTACGCGGGCACGGCCGGCCGCTGCACCACGCGGCCCGGCAGGGCTCGGCCGAGGTGGTCGCGGAGCTGGCCCGGCTCGTCGACGACGTGGACGCCGTCGACGATGGGCGCACCGCGCTATGGGTCGCCGT
Source organism: Micromonospora sp. CPCC 205371 (assembly GCF_026130045.1). Classification (GTDB taxonomy): domain Bacteria; phylum Actinomycetota; class Actinomycetes; order Mycobacteriales; family Micromonosporaceae; genus Phytohabitans. Next base: position 11,140 of record NZ_JAIBNX010000108.1, on the reverse strand, counting down.
AAACGAGGACAAGCCCGACAACGCCCGCGCGCTCGTGGCCGCGGGCGCGGACCCGGAACGGCCGATGATGGCGGGCTGGTCGCCGGCGCGGCTGAGCCTGACCGGATCGACGCCGGACCTGTTCGACACCGGCGCGACGCTCACCGCGGAGGAAGCGGACGCCGTCACGGAGGCGCGCCGCCTCACCGGCGCGCTCGCCGAGATCGACGGCGACGGCATGAGCCTGTGCTGCGTGGCGGGCATCGACTCCGCCGAGGCGATGCGCCGGCTGGACGCCACGGCCGTCGATGACGAGGTCGACGGCGAAGACATGTGGGACAGCCTGGACGACGACTCGATCATGCTGCTCGGCGTCACCGACGTGCCGGGCGGCTGTGTCGTCAGTCAGCCGTGGGCGTACGGCGCGTCGATGCCGCTCGTCGCGCTGCTGCTGTCGGCCGGCACGGTCTGCTACGGGATGTACGCCAACCCCAAGAGCGGCAATCAGGGCGAGTCGGTCCACGACGGCGTCATCACCGGCTCGGACCTGCATCCGGGCGGCGGATGGTGCGAGGCCGACGCACCCGCCGCCGAGGTCCTGCGCACCTTCCTGTACCGGGACCACGCCATCGAGTACTGCTGCGCCTACGCCGGCGTGCGCCCCGCCGACGCCCGCCCGTTCACCGAGCCCGACCGGTGGGTGCGGCTGCCCGCCCGTAACTGGTGGGCGGTCTCGCCCTAGCGGCGCGCATGACGGGCCGCCACGGTCGCCAGTGCTACCGCTAGCAGGAGTGCCGAGGCGGCTGCCACCAGCGCCGGGGACGGGCCGTCGGCGAGGGCGCCCATGTAGTCGAGGCCGGCCATGTCGTTGACGACGGCGTACCAGAGCGGCGGGTAGAGCGCCTGGAACAGCCGGTGGGTGCGGCTCAGGGCGCCCATGGCCAGCGCGAGCGCGGGGATGAAGGCCGCGCCGGCCAGCCAGCCCGCGACGTGGCCGTCCAGCGCCATCCGCAGCCCCGGGCCGGCGCCAACCACCGCGGTGAGGGCCACGCCGGCCAGCCACTGCGCGGCCGTGCGCCGCAGCGGCGAGGGGCAGGCGCCGAGCAGCGCCTCGACGCCGTGCTCGCGGGCCTGCGCGCCCAGCCGGGACCAGATAAGCACCGGCCAGATCCAGGCCGCGATCAGCAGCGGGCCAGCGGCGCGGACGGGCGCGGCGACGCCCGCGACAATCAGCGCCGCCGCGCCGAGCCACCACCACCAGGAGACGCCCTGGGTGAGAATCCGCAGCTCACCGGCCAGCAGGCGGCCGAAGGCGGCGCCGCGCCGCGGCATGGTCTGGATTCTCGGGTACGCCGCGGGCGGGTGCGCCGTGGGCGGGTGTGGTGTCGGCGTGCCTTGCTCTGCTTCCCTCGCGGCAACGCCCGCGGGCGCACGGCGCGCGGCGGAGCGGGAGGGGTCGAAGCGGCCGAACCAGATCACGGGCACCGCGGCCGCCACGGTCGCCACCAGCAGGACGATCAGCCGCTCGCCCACGAAGCCGGCCGCCAGGTCGGCGCCCGACCACTCGATCGCGCGGGGCGGGACGTCGAGGTACATCAGGCCCAGCGAGACCTCGGTGAGCGCGATGCCTCGCGCGGCGAATTCGTCCTTTATGGACGCGGCGAACACGTGCACGCCAAGACCGCCGAGCGGCGCACCGGCCGACTGCCCGGCGATCATCGTGCCCATCGAGATGAAGACCCACAACACGTTGCCGAACCCGGTACGCAGCACCGGGATCGTCTCGAACAGCACCGCCGCGGTCGCCGTGAGCGCCAGTACCGGCAGGGTGAACACCGCGAACGGCAGCAGCAGCGCGATCGGGTCGATCGCCCGCGACTCGCCGCGCGCCAGCTGCATCACCACCGCCATGCCGGCGAGCGCGGCCGCCATCGAGCCCAGGACGAGCAGGTTGCTGAGGTACTTCCCGACCAGGTAGCCGGAGGTCCGTAGCGGCGTGGCCGCCAGCAGCTGCCCGACGCCGGTGCGCTCGTCCCGCCCGATCGCCGTGCGTACCACGTAGAAGCCGCCCGCCGACAGCCACAGCGCACCCGCGAGGGCGGTCACCGTGCCGATGTACGCGCTGTTGTACTCGCCCCGGTAGGCACCCGTGTTGACGATCGTCCAATGTGCGCTGGCGGCCGGCGCGGCCAGGTACCCGAGTCCGACGGCCGCCAGCAGCACCACCGCGTACGCCGGGCGGCGTACCCGCTCGCGGAAGTCCGCGACGGCGATCGCTCCCAATACACGCGGCGTCATCGCCCGACCGCCGCTAGGTATGCGTCTTCCAGGTCCGGGGTCGCGCGCGTGGCGTCCGGGCCAGGGGCCGTTGGCGAGAGCAGCCGCACGCGTACCCCACGCGGGGTGCGGATCATCCTGCTGACGAGGTACCGGGCTTGCGTGGCGGCCACGGCATCGGGCTCGACCACGGTCTCCCAGACGTGCCCCTCGACGCCGCGCAGCAGCTCTTCCGGGGTGCCGCGGCGCAACAGCCGGCCCCGGTCCACGATCGCGATGTCTCCGGCCACCGACTCGATGTCCGACACGATGTGCGTCGACAGCAGCACCAGCCGATCGGCGGCCAGTTCGCTGAGCAGGTTGCGGAAGCGCACGCGCTCCTGAGGGTCCAGGCCGGCGGTGGGCTCGTCGACGATGAGCACCCGCGGGTCGGCGAGCAGCGTCTGCGCGATGCCGACCCGGCGGAGCATCCCGCCGGAGTACCCGCCGAGCGGGCGCTTGGCGGCCTCGGTCAGGTTGACAAGTGCCAGCAGCTCGTCGACGCGGGCCCGCGCGGACCGCGCCGAGAGCCCCTTGACGGCGGCGAGGTACGTCAGGAACTCGCGGGCGGTCAGGTTGGGGTACACGCCGAAGTCCTGCGGTAGGTAGCCGAGCTGCCGCCGCAGCACATCCGGCTTCGCGACGACGTCGGTGCCGTCGAAGAGCACCCGGCCGCTCGTGGGCCGGGTGACCGTGGCCGCGATCCGCATCAGCGACGACTTTCCGGCGCCGTTGGGGCCCAGTAGTCCCACCACGCCGGACCCCATCCGGATGCTCAGCCCGTCGACGGCCCGCTTCTGTCCCTTGTAGACCTTCGTCACGTCGATCAGCTCGAACATCAGGCCGCCTTCCGTACCCGGGCCGAGCGCCCCTCGCCCGCGGCGGCGGTGACCGTGCGCTCGCTGGCCGGATCGCTGCGCAGGGCCGTCTCTCCGGGTGCTGCCGTTACCCGGTACGTCTCCGGTCCACTAGGGAGGGTGACGGCGACGTCGCCGCCGGCGCGCGCCCGCACCCGGGTGGGGGCGACGGTGAAGTCGAGCGCGACGCTTCGCTCCCTGGAGGTGGCGGAGACGTCGGCGGAGCGGGCACCGGTGACGTCCACGGCGAGGTCGGCGGTCAGCCGCAGCGCGCCCGCCGGCTCCTCGACCCGCAACCAGGAGTCGATCACCGTCGCGGTGAGGGCCGCGTCGAGCCCGACGGCGCGTACCGGCGCGTCGCTGGTCACCGTGACCGCCACTCCGGACGGCACGCGCACGATGTGGCGACCGCCGCAGTCCGGTACGAAGCCGCTGCACGTGACGCTCAGCCGCAGCGTTTCGCCGTCCATGGCCCAGGACGCGTTGTCGCCGACGGTGGCCTTGCCGGTCAGCGACCGGTCGACCACGACCGCCTTGCTCGTGCCGGCTACCAGCCGGAGGTCGGCTCCGCCGCTGTCGATGACGAGCCGGTCTCCGGTGAGGCTGAACTCGCGCCGGTCGTCGCGGGTCTCGTTGACGGCGCGCACGTCGGTGCAGCCGGCGGTGACGACAACGGCGACCAGCCCTAATAGCGGGATAAAGCGCATGAAACGCTCCTGTCAGTCGTTAAGGGATGCCTCAGCACATCACTCGGAGCGGGTTCGGAGCACTACGTCCAGGCGGCCGAACAGAGGTAGGGCTAGGCATACCGCGCCCGGCGGGGACAGCGAGCTAGCGTGATCGGGTGCCCGAACCGACGCCGCGGACCGCGATCGAGGCGGTCGCCCAGCGCCGGTACCTGGCATCCGGGTGGCCCTGGCGATCCCTGGCGTACCTGCTGACCGCACCGCCGCTGATGCTCGCCGCCGGACTGCCGCTGGTGCTGCTCACCCTGCCCTGGATCGTGCTGCTGCTCCGGGTGACGGAGTGGAACGATCCGTCGCTCGCCGGACTGGCTCTGCTGCTGGTGACGGGTGCGATGCTGCTGGCCGCGGGTGGCCCGCTGGTGGCGCTGCCGCTGGGCGCGGTCGAGCGGCGCCGCCTGCGCATGGTGGACACCCGGCCGGTCGTGTCGGCGCACCGCCTGCCGAGGCACGGCGCGTGGCTGCGCACCCGGTACTCCGAGGCGGCCACCTGGCGCGAGCTGGGCTACGCGGTGCTGCTGACCACCGTGGCGCCGGTCGGGTACGCCGCCGTGCTGGTTCTGGTGATGCTGATCGGCGCCTGCCTCGCCAGCCCGTTTCTCGTCTCGGAGGGCGCCGCTCCGGTCGCGCTCGGCATCACTCAGGTCAGCACGGTGGGTGAGGCGGTGCCGTTCGCACTCGCCGGTGCCGCGCTGCTGCCAGCGGTACCTTACCTGCTGGCGCTGCTCGCGGGCGCGCACGCGACGGCGGCTCGTGCGTTGCTCTCGGCCGGTCCCGGCGAGCGGCTGCACGCCGAACTGGTCGAGGTCTCCCGGTCGCGAGCCCGGCTGGTCGACGCGTTCGAGGCAGAGCGCCGCCGGATCGAACGCGACCTGCACGACGGCGCGCAGCAGCGGCTCGTCGGGCTGACCCTCCAGCTCGGGCTGGCCCGCCTCGACCTGCCGCCCGACTCGCCCGCCGCCCAGGCTGTCGCCAGCGCCCACGACCAGGCCAAGCAGCTCATGGCCGAGCTGCGGGAGCTGATCCGCGGCATCCACCCACAGGCACTGACCGACTCGGGGCTGCCCGCCGCGCTGCGCGAACTGGCCGATCAGTCAGCGATCCCGCTTACCGTCCACACCAAACTGGACCGCCGGCCGCCCGCACCGATCGAGACCGCCGCTTACTTCGTGGCGGCTGAGGCACTCGCCAACGTGTCCAAGCACAGTGGAGCCACGGCCGCTAGCATCGACGTCACGCTCGACGGGTACGTGCTGGCCGTCGAGATCCGCGACAACGGCCGCGGCGGCGCCGATCCCGCGCGCGGCACCGGGCTGACCGGCCTGGCCGACCGCGTGTCCGTCGTGGACGGACGCATGTACCTGACCAGCCCGGCCGGCGGGCCGACCCTCATCCGCGTGGAGATTCCGTGCAGGCAGAACAGCGACCGGTCCGGGTAGTCCTCGCCGAAGACGGCGTGCTGCTGCGCGAGGGGCTCGCCGGCCTGATGGGGCGCTTCGGCTTCGAGGTGGTGGCGGCGGTCGGCGACGCGGACGCGCTGCGGGAGGCCGTCGCGGCGCACTCCCCCGACCTGGTGGTCACCGACATCAGGATGCCGCCCGGGTTCAGCGACGAAGGTCTGCGCGCCGCGGTCGGGCTGCGCCGCGAGTACCCCGGGCTCGCGGTGGTGGCACTCAGCCAGTACGTCCAGCAGGGGTACGCCACCGCCCTGCTCGACTCGGGCGACGGGCGGAAGGTGGGCTACCTGCTCAAGGACAGGGTGGTCGACGTCGAGGAGTTCGTGGCCGCGCTCCACCAGGTGGTCGGTGGGGGGACCGTCGTCGACCCGGAGGTGGTACGCCAACTGCTGCGGCGGCGCAGCGACCCGATCGCGCAACTGTCCACACGGGAGCGTGAGGTGCTCGGGCTGGTCGCCGAGGGCCACTCCAACGCCGCGATCGCCCGCATCCTCGTGGTCTCCGAGGCCGCCGTCGGCAAGCACGTCGGCAACATCCTCGCCAAGCTGAGCCTGCCACCCACCGACGACACCAACCGGCGCGTGCTCGCGGTGCTGACGTACCTGCGCAGCACCTCGGTCAGCGATTGAGTCGCTTGTAGACGGGGGCCAGCCGCTTGTGCAGGCTCTGGTAGACCTCGAACATGCCGTCGTAGACCGCGCGAGCCTCTGTCGACGGCTCGAAGACGTGGTCGTTGGGCATCAGCCCGCGGATGTCTTCGAACGAGAGCATCCCCGCGCCCACCGCACCGATCCACCCCGCGCCGCGCGCGTTGACCGCCACCGGCTGGGCGTCCCGGCGGATCTCGATACCCAGCACGTCGGCGAAGATCTGGCACCACGAGTCCGACCGCGCGCCGCCACCGGTGATGACCATCGACGTGACCGGAGCGCCGAGGAACCGGTCCACGGCCCGCATGAGCCAGCGCGTGTTGAGCGCGACGCCCTCGAACACGGCGCGTAGCAGGTCGGAGCGGCTAGTGTCGAGGGAGATGTTGAAGAAGCCGGCCCGCAGGTGCGGGTCGTCGACCGGGGCGCGCTCGCCGTACAGCCAGGGCGTGTAGAGCACGCCGTTGGCGCCCGGGGGCACGGTCGGCAGGATCTTGTCGAACGCGTCGAAGATCGAGCCCTCGTCGCGGCTGATGTGTCCGGCGCCCAGCAGCGGGTCGTCCCACTCGACGACCTTGTCGCGCAGCCAGGTCAGGTTGGCGCCGGCGGTCGCCTGGAGGGCGGTCATCAGGTACCGGTCGGGGATCGCGCAGGGCACCGAGGCGATCTGGGCGACAACGTCGGTCTTCTTGCGGGGCACGTGCGCGGCGATCCACGAGGATGTGCCGATGTACAGGTGCGGCTCGTTGTCGCCGGTGGTACCCGCACCGATCGCGGCCGCGGTGTTGTCGATGGCGCCGGCCACCACCTGTACCGACTCGGGCAGCCCCAGGTGCTCCGCAGCGCTCCGAGTCAATGTGCCGATCACCTCGGTGCACGCGACGATCGGCGGCAGCTTGTCGCGGTCGATGCCGCAGTCGGCGACCAGCGCCGGCGAGTACCGGATGTTCGTGGGACGCCGGTTGTCGGTGACCCAGGAGGTCAGGATCGAGTCGACGGTCGCCACCACGCGGCCGGTCAGCTTCAGGTTGATCCAGTCGAGCACGTTGAGGAACGCCGCCGTCCGGGAGTACACGTCAGGCATCTCGTCGCGGACGAGCAGCATGTGCGCGGCGGGGTCCTTGCCGGTGGACGACGGCACGCCACCGGTGAGCCGCAGCCAGCGCGCGACCCTGCGGGCCGACAGCCCTCCCACCGACGGACGCCCGCCGAACTGCTTGCGCAGGTGCGGAGCACCGCGCATGTCGAGCCAGGTGATGCACCGCGTCAGCGGCTCGCCAGCGGCGTCGACGGCGATCGTGCCCTCGCCCTGCGTGGACGAGCACACCGTGGTGACCGCCCGCATGTGCTCCGGGTGATTGCGCCTGAGTTCGGCCGTGACCGCACCGAGCGCGCCCCACCAAGCGATCGGATCCTGCTCCGCGCCGCCGCCGGCCAGCACGTGCAGCGGCACGGGCCGCTCGGCCCAGCCGGTCACGGTGCCGTCGGCCGCGACCAGCGCGGCCTTCATGCCGGACGTGCCGAGGTCGATCGCGAGGATCTGCGGTGCCAAGCCTGCCAATCAGACCCCTTCCACCTGTGCGAACACCTGATCGAACCGCTCCAGCGCCGCGTCGATGACCTCGTCCGTGTCGGCCATCGACGTGTACAGCCGGGAGCCGGCCAGCGTGATGATGCCGTGGGCGGCGTAGGCGGCGCCCATCTGCTCCATCAGCCGCTTGCGGGCCTTGTTCTCCTTCAGCAGCTTGATCGGGCTGCGCATGTCCATCAGCATGACGCCGCTGCACTCCAGGTGGACGATGGAACCCTGGTTGTATGCGACGTACGGCAGGCCGTACTTGTCGATCAGGCGCTGCAGGCCGCGCCGGAGCCGGTCGCCGGCCCGGCCCGCGATGACCGGCGCGTTCGTGCGGGCCATCTCCTGGATCGCGAAGTAACCGGCCGCGCAGGACAGCGGGTTGGCCGACAGGGTGCCGCCGACCTGGATGTGCGCGCCGCTCTTGCCGTCGAGGCCCGAGCCGAACACGCTCATCACGTCGGCGCGGCCTCCGACGCCGCCCGCCATCGGGTACCCGCCGGACACCGCCTTGCCGAAGACAGTCAGGTCCGGAGTCACGCCGAAGTAGCCGGCCGCCCCGCCGAGACCGACCCGGAACCCGGTGACCACCTCGTCGAAGACCAGCAGCGCGCCGAACTCGTCGCACAGCTTGCGGACCCGCTCGTTGAAGTCCTTCGGCACCGGCCGCGTGCCCGACTCTGGGCCCAGCGGCTCGACGATCACGGCCGCCGTGCCGCCCCGCAGGCGATTCTCGATGAGCTTGCGCTTCAGCTCGCCGATGCTGTGCGGGAACGCCTCCCGCGTGCGGGCGGTCACCCCGAACGGGATGCCCTTCGCGTTCATCCGGAAACTGCCGGGGACGCGCAGGCCGTACACCATCGTGTCGGACCAGCCGTGATAGGCGCCGCCGACCTTGATGACCATCTTGCGGCCCGTGACGGCCCTTGCCGCCCGCACCGCCGCCATGACCGCTTCGGTACCGGAGCCGAGCGACCGGTACATCTCGATGTGCGGCATGTACTGGTTGATGATCTCGGCGAGCTTCAGCTCGTACTCGTGGAACAGCCCCGTCACCGGACCGGAGTCCCGGATCACCGCCGCGACCTGGTCGTTGACCGGCGCGTAGTTGCTGCCCAGGATCGTCGGGCCGCCGGCCTGCAGAAAGTCGATGTACGTGTTGCCGTCACGGTCGGTCAGGTAGGCACCCTCGGCCCGGTCGATCGCGAGGGGAAATGGGTAGTTGAAGGCCAGGTTGTGCTGGACGCCGCCTGGAATGCGCTTCTTTGCCCGGTCGGTGATCTCCTTGCTGCCCCGGCACTTTGTCTCGAAGTAATTCAGCACATCGAGCATGGCATCGTGCCGCAGCCCTCGGATCGGTTGCGCCACGAGTGCCTTGAGCCTGCGCATCGTGTCGTCGACGTCGAGGTACTCACTGATCGCGTAGCCGGTCTCGGTGTGCTTGGTTTCGGTGACGGCGTCCGCGCTCGGAAGTTCCTCGTCCGCGGGCACCCGGATGGGCGGGACCGCCTTGGTGATCTGCTCCGCGATCCGCTTCTCGTCCTTGCGGAGCTTGCTGAAGGCGATCTCGCGGATAGCGGTCGGGATCGTGTACACCTTGCCGGCCTCGCTGGTGAGCGCCAGCAGGTACGCGATCGAGACCTTCTCCAGCAGCGCCATGTTGAAGACGGCGCGCTCGGGGTCGGTGCCGACCGCGACGATGCCGTGGTTGGCGATGATGAACGCGTTGTCGCCACCGGCGACCTTCTTCTGCACGTTCTTCGCGAGGAAACCCGTCCCCGACGGCGCGTAGTCGATGATCGCGACCTTCTTGCCGAGGAAGCGCACCTGCTCGTCGGTCAGCGCCGGGATCTCCTTGCGCAAGAAGGCGAGCGCCGACGCGTACGGCTGGTGGGTGTGCACGATGGCGTTGACGTCCGGCCGCTCGCGGTAGATGTTGGCGTGCATCCCGCACTCGATCGACGGTTTGAGCCCGACACCGGACGCGTCGGGCACGTGCTTGCCGTCGAAGTCCACGATGCAGATGTCCTCGGCGCGCATCCGCTCGTACCCGTAGTTGCTCGGCGTCACGGCGTACAGCTCGTGGCCGGGGACGCGGACCGAGACGTTGCCCTCGGTCGCTTTGAGGTAGCCGCGTTCGAGCATCGTGCGGCACATGTCGACAACGTGCTGGCGAGAGGTCCGGTGCTCCACGTGTCCCATCGTCTACGGGGGCGCCGGACGAATCACCGTCTCCCGGACAGCGAGATTCGGTCGGGTTCTTATCACGGCGTGACAAAATTGGCCCGTGACCCCCTGGCAGCGGCTCCCCGCCGACCTCTCGGAGGCGATGCGCCCCCGCCTCCCGGCGACCGTACAGGCCGTCGCCAGCGCCATCACCGAGACGACGCCCGCGTTCGCCACGATCCAGGACGCCAAATTCGAGCGTGACCTGCGCACGGCGGTACGCGTGGCGATCGAACGCTTCCTCGACCTCGTCGGCACCGCCGAGCCCGCACTGCCGCCCCGCTTCCGTGACGTGTTCGTCAGCCTGGGCGCCGCCGAGGCCCGCGAGGACCGCGGCCCCGAAGCGCTGCTCGCGGCCCTGCGGACGGCGTCTCGCCTGCTGCTGCGCATGGCCTGCGACGCGCTCGCCCGCACCCGCCCCGTCGGCACCGACGAGCTCATCGACCTGTCCGACGCGATCAGCGCGTACGTCGACGAACTGGCCGCCGCGAGCACCGACGGCTTCGCACTCCAGGTGCGCGACCGGGCCGGCGGAGGCGCCCCCCGCCGGCGCCGGCGGGCCGAACTGCTCCTGCGCGGCGGCCCCGCCCCGAACGTCGCGCTGGCGGCCGCGGCCGCCGTCGGCTGGCCGGACCTCGACACGGTCGTACCCATCCTGCTCCCCCTGGACCAGGCACGCGACGCCCGCTTCCGCTACGGCACCGACGGCGTCGTCACCGAGCGCGGCCACGACGCTGTCCTGCTCCTACGCTCCGCGCCCGCCTCTCCGCCCAGCGAGTCCATCATCGGCCCCGCGCTGAGCTGGCAACAGTTACCAGAAGCGGTACGCCTCGCCGAGCTGACCGCCGAACTCGCCGGAGCCGGCCACCGCCCGGTCTTCGTCGACGACCACCTGGCCACGCTGGCGCTGCGCGGCGAGCCGGGCGCGCTGGCGGTGCTGTCCGCCCGTCGACTCGCGCCGCTGGCCGGGCTCCGCGCCTCGCAACGCGAGAGCCTGCTGGCGACGCTGCACAGCTGGCTGCGGCACTGGGGCTCGCGGGCGGCGGTCTCGGCGGAGCTGTTCGTGCACCCCCAGACGGTGAGCTACCGCCTGGGCCGCCTACGCGACCTACTAGGCGACGACCTGGACGACCCGGCGGCCCGCTTCGAACTCCTCCTGGTCCTAACCGCCCGCACCCCCTAACGCTCTGCCCCGCCACCCCACCCCACCCCCCCGGGGGCGCGGCCTGGCCCGGCCCGGCGGCGCCCGGCGCGGCCCGGCGGCGCCTGATGCGGCCCGGCGGCGCCTGATGCTGCCAGGCGGAGCGTCGATCCGCCGATCAAGTGCATGCGCACGCAC
>NZ_JAIBNX010000107.1:21810-28747 GCF_026130045.1 Micromonospora sp. CPCC 205371 | reverse complement strand
CGCTCCCTCTCCGCCGCGCAGCGGCCGCGCGGGCGGCGCGAGCGCCGCGCACGCCGCGCGGCGCACGGACGCCGCACGGACGGCGCACGGACGCCGTAGGGCGGGCGCGGTGTGGAGCGCGGGTGCGGTGCGCGTGGTGTGGGGTGGTGGGGTTACCAGCGGGATAGGCGGGTTGCTAGGACGGAGAGGGCGGCGATGCCTGCCGTTGAGGTGCGGAGGACGGTGTCGCCCAGGCGTACTGGGATGGCGCCCGCCGACTCGAAGAGTGAGAGTTCTTCTGGAGCTATGCCGCCCTCGGGGCCTACCACCAGACCGATCTCACCAGTCGCCGGCAGGTCGATCGTGGACAGGCGGGCGGTCGCTTCCTCGTGCAGTACGAATGTCGCCCTCGCCGCCGCCTCGCGGGTGGACGCGAGCGGCGCCACCACGGGCAGCCACGTACGCCGGGATTGTTTTGCCGCTTCGCGGGCTGTCGCCGCCCACTTTTCGTGTGCGCGAACGCCTCGTTCGCCGCGCCACTGCACCACCGAACGGGTCGCCGCCCAGGGGACGATCTCGTCGACACCGACCTCGGTCATCGCCTGCACCGCCAGCTCGCCACGGTCACCTTTGGCGATGCCTTGGATCACCACCAGGCGGGGGTCAGGCCTGTCCGCGTACTCGCGCGAGGTGATGGTGAGATCGAGCGTGCCGCGGCCGACGGCCTGGACGACCGCTGTGGCTGTGCCTCCACGGCCGTCGGCGAGGATCAGTTCCTCGCCGACGCGCAGGCGTTGGACGGTGGCCGCGTGATGGCCTTCGGGCCCATCCAAAAGCCACGAATCGCCGACCGGCAGCGACGCGACCAGGAAGAGCGGCGCGCTCAAGCGTGGCCGTTGAAGGCGTCGCGGACCCGGGAGAAGAATCCGCCTTGCTTGCTGAGCTCGGCGACCTCTTCGCCGCGGCTCTTCGCGAACTCGCGCAGCAGCCGCTCTTGCTCGGGGTCGAGCTTGGTGGGCGTGCGCACGTCGAGGTGGACGAAGAGGTCACCGCGCCCGGTGCCGCGCAGGTGGGGCACGCCGCGGGCGCGAAGCCGGAGGGTGGCGCCGGGCTGGGTGCCGGGCTTGACGTCGAGCTGCTCTTCGCTATCGAGGGTCTTGATGGTGAGCCTGGTGCCGAGCGCGGCGGCGGTCATCGGGACGGTGACGCGGCAGTGCAGGTCGTCGCCCTTGCGGGAGTAGACGTCGTGCGGCCGCTCGTGGATCTCGACGTACAGGTCGCCGGCCGTGCCGCCGCCGGGGCCGACCTCGCCCTGCTGGGCCAGGCGGATGCGCATGCCGTCTTCGACACCGGCCGGGATCTTGACGGTGAGCGAGCGGCGGGTGCGGACCCGGCCGTCGCCGGCGCAGGTGGGGCAGGCGTGCGGGATGACCGTGCCGTATCCCTGGCAGACCGAGCAGGGCCGGGACGAGACGACCTGGCCGAGGAACGTGCGCTGGACGGACTGCACCTCGCCGCGCCCGCCGCACGCCTCACAGGTGGCGAGGTGGGTGCCGGCCGCGGTGCCGGCGCCGGCGCAGGTGGTGCAGAGCACGGCCGTGTCGACGGTGATCGGGGCCTCGACGCCGAAGGCGGTCTCGGTGAGCTCGAGTTCGAGCCGGAGGATCGCGTCGGCGCCGGGCCGGGTGCGCGAGCGGGGCCCGCGGGTGGCGCCGGCCGTGCCGAAGAACGCGTCCATGATGTCCTGGAAACCGACGAACGGTCCGGCACCTGGGCCGCCACCTGGCCCGCCGCCACCGGGTGCGAGCGGATCGCCACCGAGGTCGACGATCTGCCGCTTCTGGTCATCGGAGAGCACCTCGTAGGCGGCGTTGATGTCCTTGAACTTCTCGTGCGCTTCCGGGTCCGGGTTGACATCCGGGTGGTACTGGCGGGCCAGCTTCCGGTAGGCGCGCTTGATCTCGTCGTCGGAGGCGTCCCGGTTTACACCGAGAATCCCGTAGTAGTCCTTGGCCACTGCGTTCCGTGTCCTCATGTCGTTCTCGCGCTGTCCCCGGGCCGTCCTGAGAAAAATCTGCCTAGTTGTTGCCCAGCAGCTCGCCCACGTAGCGTGCCACGGCACGCACGGTAGCGATGTTGCCGGGGTAGTCCATTCTGGTCGGCCCCAGCACACCCAGACTGCCAACGATCGTGGCGCCTGGGCCGTAGCCGGTGCTGACAACCGAAGTGGACCGCAGGTTGTCGATCTCGTTTTCGTCGCCGATGCGCACCCGCAGGGTGCTCGCGTCGACCTCGCCGAGCAGCTTGAGCAGGATGACCTCCTCCTCCAACGCCTCCAAGATCGGACGCAATGAACCCTGAAAATCCAGAAGGCTACCCCGAGTCAGGTTAGCCCGTCCGGCCAAGGCGATGCGCTCTTCGTGCCGTTCGACAAGTGTTTCGAGCAACACACTCGCCAATGTCGCCATCGTGTTGCGGGCGTCCGGTGCGACCTCGTCGACCAGAGCTTGCACCAGGGGCGGAGTGTCGGAAAGCCGCTTGCCGACGAGCTTTTCGTTGACCATGCGGCGCAGGTCGGCCACGGCCTCGTCGGGCACCGGGGCCGGCAGGTCGACGAGTCGCTGCTCGACCCGCCCGGTGTCGGCGATCATGACGAGCATCAGCCGCGTGGTCGAGATAGGCACCAGCTCCAGGTGGCGGACCGAGGAGCGGGCCAGGCTGGGGTACTGCACAACGGCGACCTGGCGCGTGAGCTGCGCGAGCAGGCGCACGGTGCGGTGCACGACGTCGTCGAGGTCGAGGGCGCCGGCGAGGAACCGCTCGATCGCCCGGCGCTCGGCCGGGCTCAGCGGCTTGATCCGGGACAGCCGGTCGACGAAGAGCCGGTAGCCGCGGTCGGTGGGCACCCGACCGGCGCTGGTGTGGGGCTGCCGGATGTAGCCCTCCTCTTCCAGGACTGCCATATCGTTGCGGACCGTCGCCGGAGACACGCCGAGATTGTGACGCTCGACCAGCGCCTTGCTGCCGACCGGCTCCTGGGTGGCCACGTAGTCTTCGACGATCGCCCGCAGGACATCGAGTTTGCGCTCGTCGAGAGTCATGTCACCTCCTGCGGGGCAAGCACGGCGATCCGGCCGGGTCCGGCCGGATGTCGCTGGCACTCGACTGTAACGAGTGCCAGTCTACGTCGCATCCCCCAACCTTCGCGATGATCACTTTGGGCATAATGTCCATGACTGGACGTGTGTGTTGTCTGGCGCAGGTTGATCGATACCCCTACCGTGACCTGCATGACCGAAGCACCTCGCCCTTCTGGAGAGGACGAACCGACCTCTCCACCTACACCCCCAGCGTCCTATTCGATGCCGGGCGAGGATCCCTCTCCCGGCTACGCGCCGCCGCCGTCCGCGGCGGAGCCGCCACCGCCCTCCCCGGCGGAGCCGCCACCGCCACCCCCGCCACCACCGTTCAGCGGGGCTGGCTACCCACCGCCTCAGCAGTCTGGCTATCCACCGCAGGGACCGCCACCCGGTGCCTACCACGGTGGTCCGCCGCCTGCCGGCTACGCGAACAACGACGAAAAGACCTGGGCGCTCGTAGCCCACTTCGGTGGCGCTGCCGGCGCGCTGGTCGGCGGCGGCACGCTGGGCTGGGTGGGGCCGCTCGTAGCCCTGCTCGCCAAGGGCAACCAGTCGCCCACCGTGCGGGCCCACGCGATCGCCGCGCTCAACTTCCAGCTGCTGTGGTCGATCATCACGGTCGTCTGCTGGATTCTGGCTTGCGCGCTGATCGGCTTCATCCTCGCCCCGATCGCGACGATCATCGCGATCGTCTTCGGCATCATCGGTGGCGTGAAGGCCAACGACGGCCAGCTCTACCGGTACCCGATGAGCGCACCACTCGTGAAGTGACGTAGCCGCGGGGCCTGGGCTTTCGAACCCAGGCCTCACGGCAGCAGGTCACGCACCACGGCGTCGGCGAGCAGCCGCCCGCGCAGGGTGAGCACCATCCGGCCGTCGCGCTGCTCCAGCAGGCCCTCTTCGACTCTTTCGACAGCGGCAGCCCGCCCGCCGGCGTCCAAGGCGTCCAGCGGCAGCCCCGAAGCCAGCCGCAGCCGCAGCATCACGTCTTCCACGTGCCGGTCGGCGTCGGTGAGGATCTCCCGCGCGTGGCCGGGCGAGGCGCCAGCCGCCAGGCGGGACGCGTAGGTCGAGGGGTGCTTGACGTTCCACCAGCGGACGCCGCCCACATGACTGTGCGCGCCCGGCCCGAGACCCCACCAGTCACCGCCGGTCCAGTAGAGCAGGTTGTGCCGGCACCGGGCGGCCGCGCTCGTCGCCCAGTTCGACACCTCGTACCAGGAGAAACCGGCCGCGCCGAGGGCGGCCTCCGCGGCCAGGTATCGGTCCGCGGCCACGTCGTCAGAGGGGTACGGCAGCTCGCCGCGCCGCATCCGGGTGGCGAGCCGGGTGCCGTCCTCCACGATCAACGCATACGCGCTCACGTGGTCGACGCCCGCACCGACCGCCGCCGCCAACGAAGCCGCGAAGTCGTCGACGGACTCCCCCGGCGTCCCATAGATCAGGTCCAGATTGACGTGGTCGAAACCGGCCTCGCGCGCCTCCAGCGCCGCGGCCCGCGCACGGCCCGGCGTGTGCTTCCTGTCGAGCACCTCGAGTACGCCCAGCGCGGCCGACTGCATGCCGAGGGAGACCCGGGTGAAGCCGGCCTTGCGCAGGCGGCCCAGCGACTCCGGCGTGACCGACTCGGGGTTTGCCTCGGTGGTCACCTCCGCGTCGCTGGCGAGCCCCCAGGTGCGGTCGATCGCCTCCAGGATGCGGCCCAGGTCGTCCGGGTCCAGCAACGTGGGGGTGCCGCCACCGAAGAACACCGTGTCGACACGCGGGGGCCGCACGATGCGGCGGGCCAGCGCAAGCTCAGCGAGCACGGTGTCCGCGTACTGGTCCCGGCTCGCGCCCCCACCCAGCTCAGCGGCCGTGTACGTGTTGAAGTCGCAGTACCCGCAGCGGCTGGCGCAGAACGGCACGTGCACGTACACGCCGAAGCCCCGGCCGGTGAGCGCGGTGCCGTCGGGCAGCGCGCCATCGGCCGGTGCCGCGTCACCGTCTGGGAGCTGACCGGGCATGCCCTCTAGTCTGCCCGCATGGCAGCAATGGAGCTGATTCAGGTGGACCGGGCACGTGGCGTGGCGACGCTCACTCTGGACTCCCCACACAACCGCAACGCGCTCTCCACCCCGTTGATGACCCAGCTCCTCGTCGAGATCGACAAGGCGGTGGCCGACGAGGCGGTACGGGTGCTGGTGCTCAGCCACACCGGGCCGGTCTTCTGCTCCGGGGCGGACCTGAAGGAGACCGCCGCCGGCGTGGCGCCCACCGGGTTGCTCGCCGACGTCTTGGCCGCCATCTGGGAGTCGCCCAAGCCGGTCGTGGCAAGGGTCGGGGGGCCGGCGCGGGCGGGCGGCCTGGGGCTCGTCGCGGCCGCCGACATCGCGATCTGTGCCGAGGAGGCCACGTTCGCGTTCAGCGAGGTTCGCATCGGCGTGGTGCCGGCGATCATCTCGGCCACCGTGCTGCGCCGGCTGGCGCCGCGCGCCGCCGCGGAGCTCCTCCTGACCGGTGACGCCTTCGACGGGCGGCGGGCCGTCAACATCGGGCTGGTGACGGCCGCCGCGCCCGCTGAGGCGCTGGACGCCACGGTCGCTTCCTACTGCGGTGCGCTGCTGCGCGGCGGGCCGCTGGCGCTGGCCGGTACCAAGAGGGTCCTGCACCGGCCACCGGCCGCTACGGTACGTGAAGATCTTGCCGATTTGGCTGCGCTCTCGGCCGAATTTTTCGATTCTGATGAAGGCCGCGAAGGCGTACTGGCATTTCGCGAGAAGCGAGCTCCTCGCTGGGTATCCGACGAGTAACTCCCCTTTACGTGCCAAAGCGCTCACAGGTACGGTCGCTAATCGAATGTTGCGTACCCTGGACGCACGACTCATGTGGGGGTGACGGTGCGTATTCGGCCAGGCGTGGCGGTTTTCGTGGCGCTCGCGGCAATCGCCGCCATCGGGCTCTACGTCGGAAAGCGCGACTGGGGCGTCGACATCAAGCTCCCCACCGTGGCCCGCAAGTGCACCGTCCAGGCCGATGGCCAGGTCACCCTCGACTCCAGCCAGATGGCCAACGCCGCCACGATCGCCGCGATCGGCATCCGGCGCAACATGCCCGAGCGGGCAGTGGTCGTTGCGCTGGCGACCGCCTTCCAAGAGTCCAAGTTGGAAAACCTGGCTGGCGGCGACCGCGACTCCATCGGGCTCTTCCAGCAGCGCCCCAGCCAGGGATGGGGCACACCGGAGCAGATCAGCGACCCGCGCTACGCGTCCACGAAGTTCTACACCGCGCTGAAAAAGGTCCGCGGCTGGGAAGACATGCGCGTCACCGACGCGGCCCAGCGAGTGCAGCGCTCCGCCTTCCCCAACGCCTACGAGAAGTGGGCCGACGAGTCCGCCGTGCTGGCCAAGGCCCTGATGGGCAACGCCACCGGCGCGGTCGCCTGCAGCGTCGACAGCGAGCCATCGGTGCGCGGCCTGGCGGCCGCCGAGGCGCTGGGCGCCAACCTGAAGCTCGACTGGGGCAAGCTCGAGGTCGCCGTGCCCGCCGAGCTCACCGGCCTCGCGGTGCCGGCGGGCAGCCCGCAGGCCGGTTGGCGATACGCGCACTGGCTGGTCTCACACGCCACCGACCACGGGGTCAAGCGGGTGCGATTCGGCGGTCTGGAGTGGACGGCCGACGAGGGCAACTGGTCCCGCATCGACGCGTCATCGGTCGAGACCGGGCAGGTCATCGCCGAGGTCTACAACGACGCATAAAAATGAATGCCCGCCGCCACCCGCCATTGTGTGGCGGCGGACGTGTGGTTTCGCGTGGGGGTCGGTGAAAAACTACCCTCC